>JANMTF010000018.1:0-1668 GCA_031390175.1 Polaromonas sp. | reverse complement strand
CATGGCCCATTCACCCCCTAGGTCTGCCGTGGTGATGGCCACTTGCGTGTCTGGGTCGGTGATGTAGTGCTTGAGCTCTTCGGCCTTGTTCATCGGGTTGACAGGCACCACCACCGCGTCCAGGCGCAGCACGGCAAAGTGCGCGACAACAAGCTGCGGGCAGTTTTGCATGCACACCACCACCCTGTCGCCTTTTTGTACGCCTAGCCTTTTTAAACAGAGCGCAAGCAGCTCTGCTTTGTGTAGCAGTTGGGCGTAGGTAATATGCTGGTCAAAAAACACCAAGGCTTTTTTATCGGGGTAGCGCATGGCGCTTACGGCCAGGTTGTGCCATATCGAGCCCACAGGCGGCGTGATGCTGCGCGGCACACGGCGAGGCCAAAATTTGTAATGCGCTCTGTCAGCGGGCTTGGTAATGGTAGTGGTATTGGTAGCGGCAGTGGTGGAAGCCAAGGAAAACTCCTATGCACAAGTGTTGCGTTGGCCCCTATCATGCCTTAGTCCACTTCCCCTATCCGCCATGAAAACCCTGAAAAATCTGTTACTGCTGTCACTTCTCGGACTGAGCCTGGTGCCCTGCGCACACGCCCAATCTAGCGCCGCCAGTTTCCCCAGCAAACCCATCCGCATCGTAGTGGGCTTCCCTGCAGGCGGCCCACTGGACCAGCACGCCAGACTGCTCACCGACAAACTGCAAGGCATCTTGGGCCAGCCCATCACGGTGGACTACAAATCGGGTGCAGGCGGCATCGTCGGCGCGCAAGACGTGATGAAGTCGCCCGCCGACGGCTACACCCTGATGCTGGCCAACACCGGTGTGATGGTGATCAACCCCGGCCTGTACAGCAAGCTGCCTTATGCCACGCTCAAAGATTTTGTGCCCGTTGCCCGCACCGCTATGCAACCGCTAGCGCTCTTGGTCAACCCGCAGGTGCCCGTCAACACACTGCCCGAGTTTGTGCGCTACGCCAAGGCCAATCCTGGCAAGGTCAACTACGGCTCCGCAGGCAACGGCGGCATCAGCCACCTGGTGCCCGAGATGTTCAAAAAAGCCACCGGCCTGTTTATGGTGCATATCCCTTACCGGGGCAGCGCCCCGGCGTTTACCGACCTGATCGCAGGCCAAGTGCAGTTCATGGCCGAGAGCATTCCCCAAGCCGCGCAGTACCACAAGCAGGGTAAAGTGCGCGCCCTCGCTGTCACCAGCCGCGAGCGCAACAGCGCCCTGCCCGACGTGCCCACGGTGATGGAGACCAAAATGGCCAGCAACTTTGACGTAGTGGGTTTCTACGGCTTTTTGGCCCCCGCTGGCACACCCAAGCCCATCGTCGACAAACTCAGCGATGCCTTCAAGCAGGTACTAGCCCTGCCGGATGTGCGTAACCGCATGATCACCCAGGGTGCAGACCCTGCCTATTTGGGCGCAGATGATTTTGCTGCGTTTTTGACCGCGGAGCTGCCTAAGTGGAATGCGGCAGTGCAGGCTTCTGGTGCTAAGTTGGATTGATGCAATGTTGTTGCGATAGCCCTTGTGTGGTGAGCTTAGCTTTTGTACCGGATCAGTTTTGTACTGGATCAGGCCGGCGGCGCACAGATAAAAGCCGCTGTGCCCCCAGGAGGCCCACGGGCACCCACCCCACCAGCAGGGGCCCCGAACCAAAGATCGCC
>JANMTF010000413.1:0-3589 GCA_031390175.1 Polaromonas sp. | reverse complement strand
AACAGCTGGCGTGGCCGGCCGATTTTGTACTCAGGGTCGCCGATCATTTCGTTGAGCTGGGCGATCCAGCCGACGGTACGGGCTAGCGCAAACACAGCGGTGAACATGCTGACGGGGATGCCGATGGCGCGCTGCACGATGCCGCTGTAGAAGTCTACGTTGGGGTAGAGCTTGCGCTGCACAAAGTAGTCGTCTTCCAGGGCAATCCGCTCGAGCTCTTTGGCCAATTTGAACAGGGGGTCGTTCTCCAAGCCCAGCTCTTTGAGTACTTCGTTGCAGGTTTCCTGCATGAGCTTGGCACGCGGGTCGTAGTTTTTGTACACGCGGTGGCCAAAGCCCATAAGCTTGACGCCGGAGTTTTTGTCTTTGACCTTTTCCATGAACTCGCCAACCTTGGACACGCCGCCCATCTTTTGGATGTCTTCCAGCATGTTCAGGCAGGCCTCATTTGCACCGCCGTGGGACGGGCCCCAGAGGCAGGCAACACCGGCGGCGATGGCGGCAAACGGGTTGGTGCCCGAGCTGCCGCACAGGCGCACGGTAGACGTAGAGGCGTTTTGCTCGTGGTCTGCATGCAGGGTGAAGATGCGGTCCATGGCGCGCTCGATCACGGGGTTGACCACGTACTCCTCGCAAGGTGTGGCAAACATCATGTGCAAGAAGTTGCCTGCATAGCTCAGATTGTTTTTGGGGTAGATGTAGGGCTGGCCGACGCTGTATTTGTAGGCCATCGATACCAAGGTGGGCATCTTGGCGATCAGGCGGATGGCGGCAATGTCGCGGTGCTCGGCGTTGGTGATGTCGGTGCTGTCGTGGTAGAAGGCCGACAGCGCGCCGACCAGGCCGGTCAAGATGGCCATCGGGTGCGCGTCGCGGCGAAAACCGCGCAGGAAGAACTGCATTTGCTCGTTGACCATGGTGTGCATGGTGACGCGCTTGGTGAAGTCGGCTTTCTGCGTTGCGTTAGGCAAGTTTGCGTAGAGCAGCAAATGGCAGGTCTCCAGAAAGTCGCAGTTGGTGGCCAGTTGCTCGATGGGGTAGCCACGGTAGAGCAGCTCGCCTTTGTCGCCGTCGATGTAGGTGATGGCCGACTGGGTGGCCGCTGTGCTCATAAAGCCAGGGTCGTAGGTGAACATGCCAGTTTGGGCGTACAGCTTGCGGATATCGACCACGTCGGGGCCGATACTGCCAGAGTACACGGGCAGGTCTACGCTGGGGCTGCCATTGGAGAAGGACAGGGTGGCTTTGTTGTCAGAGAGTTTCATGGAACACCTTAATTTTCGCGGTTACTTTTATTGCAGTGGAGCTTTGGCACAGTTACTTTTGCTGTAACAAATCCAGCAGGTTTTGTATATCAACAGTATCGAACTCGGGTCGTACGTCTTTTAAAGACTTGCGGGATAAATGCAAGTCTAGAAGATCATTGTCGGATAAATCCATTAGAGCATTCAAACTATTCGCTTGCCTGACGGTAAGTAGTTGCTCGTACTTGTTGAAAAACCGCTCGATGAAGAGGTCATTTTCCAACAAGCCGCGCCGTGCACGCCAGCGCAGCTTACTCAGCTCACGCACGCCCAGCTTGGCATCCAAGCCCTCAGGCGCGTCGATGGTTGCGACGAGGTCGGTCATACAAGCGTGGGGGACATTTGCCTAGACTGCGCGCAGCACCATCATCTCTTTGATCTTGCCAATCGCTTTTGTTGGATTGAGACCTTTAGGACACACGTCTACACAGTTCATGATGGTGTGGCAGCGAAACAGGCGGTACGGGTCTTCCAGGTTGTCCAGGCGCTCAGCGGTGCCATGGTCGCGGCTGTCAGCGATGAAGCGGTAGGCTTGCAGCAGACCGGCGGGGCCGACGAACTTGTCGGGGTTCCACCAAAAGCTGGGGCAGGCGGTAGAGCAGGAGGCGCACAGAATGCACTCGTACAGACCATTGAGCTCATCGCGCTCTTCTGGCGACTGCAAGCGCTCTTTCTCGGGCGGGATGGTGTCGTTCATCAAGTAGGGCTTGATGGAGTTGTACTGCTTGAAGAACTGCGTCATGTCCACGATCAAATCGCGGATGACGGGCAGGCCGGGCAGGGGCTTGAGCGTGATGTCGCCTTTGAGCGTGCGCATGTTGGTCAAGCAGGCCAGGCCGTTTTTGCCGTTGATGTTCATTGCGTCCGAGCCGCACACGCCTTCGCGGCACGAGCGGCGAAAGCTGATGCTGGGCACTTGCTCTTTGAGCTTCATCAGCACGTCCAGCAGCATGCGCTCGGTGCCGTCCAGCTCGATTTGTACCGTTTGCATGTACGGCTTGGCGTCGGCATCCGGGTCGTAGCGGTAGATTTTGAAGGTGCGTGTTTCCATGGTCTTTTTTCCTACTTCTTGAGTTTTAGAACGTGCGCGTCTTGAGCGGAACGCTCTCGACAGTCAATGGCTTCATCTGCACCGCTTTGTAGCTTAAGCGGTTACCGTCCTTGTACCAAAGGGTGTGCTTGTGCCACTCTTTGTCGTTGCGGCCATTAGGGAACTCAGGCGTGTCGTCATAGTCGGCTACCGAGTGCGCACCACGGCTCTCCTTGCGGGCGGCGGCTGACACCAAGGTGGCTTCAGCGGCTTCCATCAGATTTTCTACTTCTAGCGCCTCAATCCGGGCGGTGTTGAAAATCTTCGAGTTGTCTTTCAGGCCAATGGCGGCTACGCGTTTGCGCAGCTCGGCCATTTTCTTCACGCCTTCGTCCAGCATGGCTTGGGTACGGAACACGCCCACGTGCAGTTGCATCGCTGCGCGAATGTCGTCGGCCACTTTTTGCGCGTACTCGCCAGTTTGATTGCTGTCCAGGCGCGCCAAGCGGGCTTCGGTCGTGGCCGTAGCGTCTGCAGGCAAAGGCTTGTGGGCTTTGGTTTTGCTGTGGTTGTCCACAATGTGGTTGCCTGCTGCGCGGCCAAACACCAACAGGTCGAGCAGCGAGTTGGTGCCCAAACGGTTGGCACCGTGCACGCTGACGCAGGAGCATTCGCCCACTGCATACAGGCCGCCCACTACGGCGTTGTCATTGCCGTTCTTTTGGGTGACCACTTGGCCGTTGATGTTGGTCGGGATGCCGCCCATTTGGTAATGGATGGTGGGCACCACGGGGATCGGCTCTTTGGTGATGTCTACATTGGCAAAGTTGTGGCCAATCTCAAACACTGAGGGCAGGCGCTTCATGATGGTGTCTGCGCCAAGATGGGTCATGTCCAGGTTGATATAGTCCTTGTTAGGACCGCAGCCACGACCTTCCTTGATTTCCTGGTCCATGCAGCGCGAAACGTAATCGCGCGGCGCCAAGTCTTTGTATGCGGGGGCATAGCGCTCCATGAAACGCTCGCCATTGCGGTTGCGCAAGATGGCGCCTTCACCGCGGCAGCCTTCGTTCAACAACACCCCGGCGCCAGCCACGCCGGTCGGATGGAATTGCCAGAACTCCATGTCTTCCAGCGGAATGCCGGCGCGGGCCGCCATGCCCAGCCCATCGCCGGTATTGATGAAGGCGTTGGTCGAAGCTGCAAAAATCCGACCCGCACCGCCCGTGGCCAGCAGCGTGGTTTTGGCTTCAAA
>JANMTF010000383.1:0-4066 GCA_031390175.1 Polaromonas sp. | reverse complement strand
GAACCGGTAGATCCCATCAGCACCCAGTGACCGGGCCAGCTTGCCTTCATACCACAGCATGTGCAAGTGCGCCACGGCCTCGCCCATGGCGAAGGTCATTTGGTGCAAATCAAGCTCGCGTTTGAACATGATGGGCACGATGTCTGCGCCGCTGGTGGGCTTTTCGCTGCACGCTTGCGCCACTTCAGCCAAGCGGTCGGCGTGGTGGGCTTGCAGCTGGGCGATGCGCTGGTGCATGCCGGTGAAGGGTTTGCCGTGGGAGGGCAGTACTAGTGTGTCTGCGGGAAGTGCCAAGTATTTTTGGATGGAGTGTAAAAACAACTTGAGCGGGTCGCCTTCTGGCTCCATGTCAAACACGCTGACGTTAGTGGAGATGCGGGGCAACACCATGTCGCCGCTGATCAAGATAGGGGCCGACCGCCGGGTCGCCCCCAGATTGGCCGCGCCCCCTCGGGGGGCAGGCTCCGTAGGTGCCGTGGGGGCCAAATACAAAGCAATGTGCTCTGGCGCGTGGCCGTAGCCACTGATGCAGCGCCAGTCGCGTCCGCCAATGCGAACCACATCGCCGTCCATCATGCGGTGGTAGCTGTCTGGCACAGCGGGCACCAGGCCACTGTAGTAGCCGGTACGGCCTTTGATCTTGGCGACTGACTCGGGGTCGGTCAGGCCGTGGGAGGCATAAAAATCAGCACAGGCTTGGCCGCCAAAGTTGGTGGCATCGCTGGAGGCATTGCGAGCGGCGCTGTAGTCGGTGGCGCTGATCCACAGGCGCACCTTCCACATGGCGCAAATCCAGTGCGCCAAGCCAATATGGTCGGGGTGCATATGGGTGCAAATCACTCGCAGGATAGGCAAGCCTTGCAACTGCGTGTCAAAAATACCTTGCCACTGCGCGCGGCTCTCGGCGCGGTCAATGCAGCAGTCCACTGCCGTCCAGCCTTGTACGCCATCGATCTCATCGCGCAGCAGCCACAGGTTGATATGGTTCAGCGCAAACGGCAGCACCATGCGAATCCAGCGTACGCCATCTGCGACGGGCAAGGCCTCGCTTAAGGCGGGCAAGGTGTCCGCCATCGGGTAATGCAGCTCGTGTTCTAGGGTGTTCATGCGGGGGGACTTTTCGTACATAATCGGGTGAATTGACGTTTACGTAAACGTCAATTGGATTTATGTATTGTAGGCGGGGGTGTCTAGCTGCGCTGTCGCCTTGAGCAATTTCCTGGGTTTCACTCGCGCAAGCGGCAATAAATAACACGTATGGGCACCACCTACAGCATCAGCGATTTGGCCAAAGAGTTTGACTTGACTACGCGGGCCATGCGCTTTTATGAAGACATGGGGCTTCTCACGCCCGAGCGCAGTGGCCCCGGCGGCCGCAACCGCGTGTACAGCGCGCGCGACCGTACCCGCCTCAAGCTCACGCTGCGCGCCAAGCGCCTGGGCCTGAGCCTGAACGAGGCCAAAGACATCATTGACATGTACGACAGCCCGCGCGATACCGGGCCGCAGTTGAAGAAATTTCTCACCATTTTGAGTGAGCACCGCATCGAGCTGGAAGGCCAGATGGCCGAGCTGCAAGCGAACCTGGATGAGGTGAAGGTACATGAAAAAGAAGCCAAAGCCTTATTGGCTAAAAGTGAAAAACCTGTTTTGAAGAAAACCACAAAATGAGTGATGCAATTTACGAGCGCGTGCGTGCCAGCTTTGTACGCCAAGGCATGATGCAGCACTTGGCCGTGCGACTGGTGCGCGCAGACAAAGGCGAGGTGGAGTTTGCCCTGCCCATGAGCGACAAAGTCACCCAGCAGCAAGGCGCTTTCCATGGCGGCGCACTGGGCGCGTTGGCCGACATTTGCTGCGGCTACGCCGCGCTGACCGTAGCGCCCGAGGGTATGGAGGTGACGACGGTGGAATACAAAATCAACTTCGTCGCTGCCGCCCTGGGGCAAGAGGTGGTGTGCGTGGGCAAGGTGGTCAAAGCCGGGCGCACGCTCACCATTACCAGCGCCGAGCTGTTTGATGTGCGCGACGGCGTGCGCAAGCTCTGTGGTGTGATGCAGGCTACGCTGATTGCGGTGGAGAAAAAATATGCATAACAGGAGCAACCCATGAATTTACCCGGCCTCAATTTCCAACTAGGCGAAGACATCGACGCACTGCGCGATGCGGTGCGCGACTTTGCACAAACCGAGATCGCCCCCCGCGCAGGCGAGATCGACCAAACAGACCAGTTCCCCATGGACTTGTGGCGCAAGATGGGCGACCTGGGCGTGCTGGGCATTACCGTGGGCGAAGAGTACGGCGGTGCAGGCATGGGCTATTTGGCCCACATGATTGCCATGGAGGAAATCTCCCGCGCCTCGGCCAGCGTAGGCCTGAGTTACGGTGCGCACAGCAACCTGTGTGTTAACCAGCTCAAACGCAACGGCACCGACGCGCAACGCAAAAAATACCTGCCCAAGCTCATCAGCGGCGAACATGTGGGCGCGCTGGCCATGAGCGAACCGAATGCGGGCAGCGATGTCATATCCATGAAATTGAAGGCAGAAGACAAAGGCGGCTACTACCTGCTGAATGGCACCAAGATGTGGATCACCAACGGGCCTGACGCCGACACCATGGTGGTGTACGCCAAAACAGAACCCGAACTGGGCGCGCGCGGAGTCACCGCCTTCATCGTAGAAAAAGGCATGAAAGGCTTTAGCACAGCACAAAAGCTAGACAAGCTAGGCATGCGCGGCAGCCACACCGGCGAGATGCTGTTTAACAATGTAGAAGTGCCCGCGCAAAACATCTTGGGTGCCTACAACGGCGGAGCCAAAGTGCTGATGAGCGGCCTGGACTACGAGCGCGCCGTGCTCGCCGCCGGGCCCATCGGCATCATGCAAGCCGTGATGGACAACGTCATCCCCTACACGCACGATCGCAAACAGTTTGGGCAAAGCATCGGCGAGTTCCAGCTCATCCAAGGCAAGGTGGCCGATATGTACACCACCCTGCAAGCCGGCCGCGCGTTTTGCTACACCGTAGGCAAAAACCTCGACATGCTGGGCACAGACCATGTACGCCAGGTGCGCAAAGACTGCGCCAGCGTCATCCTCTGGTGCGCCGAAAAAGCCACCTGGATGGCAGGTGAAGGCATCCAAATCTTCGGTGGCAACGGCTACATCAACGACTACCCCTTGGGCCGCCTGTGGCGCGATGCCAAGCTGTATGAAATCGGCGCGGGTACCAGCGAGATTAGGCGGATGCTGATTGGCCGTGAGCTGTTTGCAGAGACCGCGTAATGCTGGAGCTACCAACCCTCAGCGCAGAGGGCCTATGCCTGCGCGCTCTGGTGAAAGAGGATACGCCCTCTTTGCAGCGCCACGCAGACAATGCCTTAGTGCACCGAAATATGTTTGATGGATTTCCCCATCCTTACACCTTGAATGATGCGATTGCCTGGTGTACCGAAGGCGCGCATTCCGAGCAAATGGGCTATGTGTGGGGTATTGAATGCGAAGAGCAGATTATTGGCTGTATAGCTCTAGTGCCAGAGACTGGCTGGCTTCGCTGCAATGCGGAACTAGGGTATTGGATTGGACAGGCCCACTGGGGGCGAGGCATCACGTCCAAGGCATTAACATTGGTAATGTCATGGGCTGAAAGCTCGCTCAGCGAGATCACACGGTTTTATGCTCCCATATTTGCTTGGAATGCTGGTTCGCAGGGCGTAGTCAGAAAAAATGGTTTCCATAAAGAGGCTGTTTTGAGAAAAAGCGCCATCAAATCCGGGGTGTTGATTGACCGTGTGGTGTGGGCCAAATACCGATAAACATTGAAAAGGGAAAATTAAATGCCATTAAATGATCTACTCTCCCACAACCGCGCCTGGGCCGCGCAAATGGTGCGCGAGCGCCCCGGCTTTTTTACCGGCCTGTCGCAGCAGCAAACCCCTAAATACATGTGGATCGGCTGTAGTGACTCGCGCGTGCCCGCCAACCAGATCACCGGGCTAGAACCCGGCGAGGTGTTTGTACACCGCAACGTCGCTAACGTGATGGTGCACACCGACCTGAACGCC
>JANMTF010000360.1:0-17861 GCA_031390175.1 Polaromonas sp. | reverse complement strand
GCTTGCGCGCGCTGGGCCGACACCACCTCCGAGATATCGTCAAACACCAAAAGCCGTTGCGATTGCGGTAACTCAGCACCGCGCGCAATAATGCTGATGCTGTTAACAACCCCGGGGGCGCGCATGTCCATAGCCAGGGGCGCAGCATTGTTATAGGCCAGCTCAAACGAGTGCTGCCAATGGTCCAGGCCGTGCGAGCTGCGGTCGCCTAAAAACGCCTCAAATTGCTGCGCAACGCCTTGTGCAAAAGCCTCCAGACCGGGCACTTGTTGAAGTGCTTTGCCTTCAAATGCAGCTACCGGTGCGCGCAGCACACGGGTAGCGCCAGGGTTGGACGAAATAATGGTGCCTTGCGCGTCCAACACCATCACGCCTGCGGTGAGGTTGTCCAAAATGGTTTGCAGGTTGGCCCTTGAGGCGTCAACTTGTTCCATACTGTGCTGCACTTGGCTGCGTGCATCAAACAGCTGCTGCGTCATGTCAGCAAATGAGCGGGTCAAGCCGCCCAGTTCGTCGCGTGTTTGCAAGGCTGCTTTGGGCCGCAAATCTCCCGCAGCGACCTGCGCCACACCATCGGCAAGCACTAAGAGTGGCCGCACAATTTGATTACCCAGCAGCACCCCCAAGAGTACCGCGACAAACACCGCCAAAAACAAGCTCAGCGTCAGTGTGCCGATGTACATTTGGCGCAAACCACCGCGCGCAATGGCACGCTCTTGGTACTCTTTGTACGCCTCCTGAACGGCCAAGGCATTTGCTACCAAGGACGGCGGCAATACCTGGATCACTTGCAAGTAGCGCGGCTCTGTCAACAATCCAATACTGCTGCCCCCCACCAGGGCCAGAGCCCGCATTTTTGCGCTACCCGATGCACCGCCCTCTTCCAGTCCTTCTATCTGCGTGACTATTTTTTGGCTACGCGCTTGACGAAACTGGGCTGGTGTGGGTCGCTCGGGTTGCAAGCGAAAACGTGAATCACCTGCACTGGCAATCACCTGTCCGGAGGCGTTCCACAACACCACGTCACTGGCTGCTAACTGCTCACGCAAGCGCTCCAGGGTCACGGCAGCCCCTGCCTGGCTGGTTTGGCCTAGTTGGTCTGCAGCGACGCGGGCTTTGGCACTGAGATCATTGCTCAAGGTGTCCAGTGTCGTGCGACCCAAGTTCAGGCCCGCATCTAATGCGCCCTCGACTTTCACGTCAAACCAGCTCTCGATCGATCTGGATACGAATTGGTAGGACACCACATAGATCAACACGCCAGGAGCGAAACCTACCAGCGCAAAGATGGCGGCCAGCTTAATCAGCAAACGGCTACCAAACTTACCCCTTCTTAGCCGCCACACCAGGCGCCACGCTATCCAGCCGATCACCAGCAGCAGCAGGGCCGCTACGACCATGTTCACGATCCACAGCCGGGCATAATTTTGCTCGTAGAAGGCTTGGTTATTGGTAGCCTGGGTGAGCAAAAACATCAGCACCAGCGCCATTGCAACCATGGCAGCCAAACCAATGCCTAATGCCCAAGACACGCTGCGTGCACTACGGCCCTTAGGAGCAGTGGCGGGTGGGGTATTCATCGTGAATCAGGGCGCAGTTCTACTCGCGTCTCCGGCCTAACATTGCGCTGCGCAGTGATACTCCACTCGTTTTGTCCCACCACGCCAATTTGTAGTGGCCTGGGCAATTGCAGTAAATCGAGCTTGAATCTGTAGTCAATGTTGTGCCGCGAATCGGCGTCAATGTCTGCTAGGTCTGCAATTTTCCAGCGCGAGATGCGCCGCAGTACCGCCATCACATCGCTTAGATTGTCAAAATGTTGGGTCAACGCAATGCCGGTAGCCGGGCTGGACACCGTGCCACTGGCTACGCTGATTCGCCATCGGCGCGTCAATGGCTGGAAAGCCACCCGCACGCTCCGGGTGGCAGTAGCTACGCGTTTGTCGTACCAATACCAGCGGTCACGGTACACATCCGCTTCATTCACAAAGATCATGGGAATGCCCTTAAGCAGGGCCTCCTCCACCGCCGCAGGCAACTCAAAGCCCAAGGTGGCGCTGAGGTACAAGCCGTCATCTGCCCGCTCGACCCGCAACGCGCTGACTTCGGCTGTGGCGGTGTCTGCTGCATAGGCAACTGGGCTGAGCAGGCCACATAGCAAGCCCACTATGCTCCAGAGCAAATACCACAACAAATGACATCTCACGCTGAACCGGGCAAGGCCATCCCCACCGCTAAAGCGACGATGAGGTCTTGCGTAGTAAACCGTAGAAAAAGCCGTCGTGTCCACCCAAATGATTGTCATGCAAGGCCCCCGGCAGTAGCGGGCTTTGCGGCAATAAATGGCCCGGGGATGGCAGTAATACGGCATCTTTGTGGCGTGCAACAAACGTTTGTATCTGATCGTGCCCCTCTGCCTTGAAAACCGAGCAAGTACAGTAAAGCAAGACGGCCTCGGGCTTGAGCAGGGGCCACAGTGCGTTCAGCAGAGTTTGCTGCTGCAAAGCCAGCTTGGAAATGTCGGTTTCTCGGCGCAACCAGCGTATGTCGGGATGGCGACGTACGATACCGGATGCGGTGCACGGAGCGTCAAGCAAAATCGCATCAAACGGCTGCCCGTCCCACCAGGCTTGGGGATCGGCTGCATCAGCCACCACGGTTTGCGCGCGCAGTTGCAAACGCTGTAGATTGTCCTCAATACGCTGGCATCTTGCGGCATCAATGTCCAAAGCCAGCACCTCTATGTCCAAGCCTTTACTTGCGGCGTACTCCAATAAATGGGCAGTTTTACCGCCGGGGGCGGCGCAAGCGTCTAATACGCGCAGGGTTGTGCGGCCAACGGTTTGCTCAGAAGACAGCGCATCGAGCAGCAAGGGCGCAGCCCATTGCGCCGCAGCGTCTTGTACTGAAAACCAACCTTCAGCGTAGCCCGGCAAGCCTGGCACGTAGGCACTGTGGCTCAGCTCTAGTCCGCTCAGGGCCACCTCTTGCGCTTCTATATTCATAGCTGCTAGCGCTGTTTTGTAAAGGGCTAGCGTGGTTTTTTTTGTATTAATTCGCAGTGTCAACGGGGCAGAAAATGCATTGGCTTGCAACATGCTTTGCCATTGCTCAGGGTATTCTCGCTGCACGCGTTGTATCCACCAGCTGGGATGATTCCACTGTGCCTGCGGTTGGCGCTGCGCCGATGCCAGCAACGCCTCACGTTCGCGCAAAAACCTGCGCAAGCAGGCATTGATGAAACTGGCCTGCGGGTAGGTGGCAGGGTTGCGCTTGGCGGCCTCTACGGCTTGGTTCACCAAGGTATGGGATTCGTAGCGGGCACCACTTGCAGCGCCTGGCGTGGTTTGCACAGCGCCAACCACGGCTGCGTCCACTGCGCCATCCGCATCCGGCACCAAAGCCAATGCCAGCACGCTGCACAGCAAAGCATCGGCTGCGGCGCTGGGTGTACGCGAGGCCAATGCTGCGCGCAAAGCCAGCGCGGTGCCGTAATGGCGCAGTACCGCAAACGACAAGGCCTGGACACCCGGGCGTAGTGTGTTTTCAATATCCAATTGCGCTGTAGTCCATGATTTACCTGCGCGAACAGCTATCAAAACCTGAGCCACTGCATTGAGCTGCTGCCATAAAGGTACTGCGCCAGCCGGCGCTTTGGGAGCCGCTGCTTTACCGATGCCCATGCTGTCTGCACCTGCGCTCTTGCGTGTAGTGGGGGGCGGACTTATGCTGCCGTGTTGTGCCATGGTGATGTCAATATACCTGTGTGCTTGAGCCTAGCGCAGTAGCCTAAAAATGTGGCACCCAGGGTACGGTGCGCGCGCTATGCAATTGGGCTTGAGAAAACCAATGGCGACCCATCATCTATTAGGACAAGCCGCAGCCTAATACTGCCAACGATTTTAACGCGTTCTCTCGGGCCACCGTGTGCGCGGTAGATGTGCGCTACATCGACTGTGCCGGGTCAAATGCGAAAATCCATGCCAAGAAAATAGCGGGGAATTGGGCTACCGATTGGTTGTAGGCTTGCACGCAGGCGTTGTATTGGCGCAGCTTTTCTTGTGCCAGTAAACTCTGCTCTTGCCATAACAAGGCCAGGCGCTGCGGGACAGCCGCCCCTGCCAGGTCTTCATGGGTATCGCTGAGGCGCTGCCATGCACCTTGCATGACTTCATGCGCGGCCCGTATCGAGGCAATGTCGTCGACAGGGGGTGCAGCGTTCGGCTTTGCCAATACCCCTGCTATGCAAGCTTGAAACTGCTTGGTGGCGAGCGCCAGGGGCCGCCAATTGTTGGCGTCGTCACCCAAACTTGCCCAAGTGGAATCAGACTCTTGTGTATGAGACAGCGTGGCCAACTCATGCCGGACGGCTTGCGCGCTAGACTGCCACTGAACGGCAAGTGATTGCAGAGCGCGCACCATGTCACTGCGCAACTTGACCAATCGGTTGTAGGCTCCCAAAGCCCAAAACACCGTTACCGCGACTCCGGCCCAAAATACAAACGACGTCGTTAAAAAATTCATGGATCTATGCTGCAAGAATACGCCATGATAACTTTTTTCGCAGCGCCTATGCAGACCTGGGTAGGGCCAGTCACAACGATTTCAAAAAACAAAAACTGAATAAATTTACAATGAAACACCTCTGCAGCTCAACAGAATGTTGCGGCAGCAGCTATTAAAAAAATAGCGCACTGCCAGTTGCAATGCGCTATTTATATTCACTCAACTCTGCAAAACCACAAGACTCTGATCCTGCGGTTTTGCAAACACCCCATTACTGGGCTGGTTCGCTTTCAGCAGCAGCGGTTTGCTCACCTTCAGCCAGTTCAGCGGCCTCCGAATCAGCAATGGCGCGCCGCTCTGCATCATCCATATCTTCTTTGGTTTTGCGCGCATTGTGGTACGCCAAGCCGGTGCCTGCTGGGATCAAACGGCCCACGATCACGTTTTCCTTCAAACCACGCAGCTCGTCGCGCTTGCCCATGATGGCAGCCTCGGTCAGCACACGGGTGGTCTCCTGGAACGAGGCGGCAGAGATAAAGCTGTCGGTCGACAAAGAGGCCTTGGTGATACCCAACAGCAAGTTGGTGAAGGTGACCGGGATCTTGCCAGCAGCGCGCAATGCGTCGTTGGTGTCCAACATCTCCGAGCGCTCGATTTGCTCGCCATTAATGTAGGTTGAATCGCCTGCATTCTCGACCACTACGCGGCGCAGCATCTGGCGAACAATCACTTCAATGTGCTTGTCGTTGATCTTCACGCCTTGCAAACGGTACACGTCCTGCACTTCGTCCACGATGTAGCGGGCCAGCTCTTCTACGCCCAGGAGGCGCAAAATATCTTGCGGATCGGCTGGACCGTCCACCACGCTCTCGCCCTTGTTGACCACTTGGCCTTCGTGCACCAGGATGCTCTTCTCTTTCGGGATTAGCTCATCCCACACCTTGCCGTCTGGATCGGTGATCTGCAAGCGTACCTTGCCTTTGGTTTCCTTACCAAAGGATACGGTACCGGTGATCTCAGCCAGCATGCCCTTGTCTTTCGGCGAGCGGGCTTCAAACAACTCGGCCACACGCGGCAAACCGCCGGTAATGTCACGGGTTTTCTGGCCTTCAACCGGGATACGCGCCAGCACTTCGCCAGGGCCCACGTCTTGACCGTCACGCACCTGGATCAGCGAACCAACCTGGAAGCCGATGGTCACTGAGTGGTCAGTGCCTGGGATCTTCACTTCGTTACCTGACGCATCGATCAGCTTGATCTGTGGGCGCACGATCTTGGTAGCACCACGGCGCTTAGGATCAATGACTACCATGGTGGACAAACCGGTCACATCGTCCACTTGCTTGGCGACGGTGAGGCCTTCTTCCACGTTCTCGAACTTGGCTTTACCCGCAAACTCGGTGATCACAGGGCGTGTGAGCGGGTCCCAGTTGGCCAAAATAGCGCCAGCTTTCACGGCTTGGTCGGCTTTGACTGCCAACACTGCGCCGTAAGGCACTTTATGGCGCTCGCGCTCGCGGCCATTGTCGTCGCTGATGATGATCTCACCAGAACGGGCAATCACCACCAGCTCTTTTTTGCTGTTCGTCACATAACGCATCGTCGCGTTAAAGCCGATAGAGCCGTTGCTCTTAGCCTCGACACTGGACGCGATAGAAGCACGCGATGCCGCGCCACCGATGTGGAAGGTGCGCATGGTGAGCTGCGTGCCTGGTTCACCGATAGACTGGGCGGCAATAATGCCGACCGCTTCGCCGTGGTTGATAAAGCCGCCGCGACCCAAGTCACGGCCATAGCAGGTAGCGCACAGGCCAAAGCGGGTTTCGCAGTTCAATGCGGTGCGCACTTTGATCTCGTCCACGCCCACGGCTTCGATCAGGTCGATCTCGTCTTCTTCCAGCATCTGGCCGGCTTTGACCAGCACCGAGCGGTTCTCAGGGTGCACCACATCTTCAACGGCTGTGCGGCCCAATACGCGGTCGCGCAATGACTCAATGACCTCACCACCTTCAACGATAGCGCGCATGACTTGACCGTCGTGCGTTCCACAATCCAGCTCGGTAATCACCAGGTCTTGCACCACGTCGCACAAACGGCGGGTCAGATAACCAGAGTTGGCGGTTTTCAAAGCAGTGTCCGCCAAGCCCTTACGCGCGCCGTGGGTGGAGATGAAATACTCCAACACGTTCAAACCTTCGCGGAAGTTGGCGGTAATAGGCGTCTCGATGATCGAGCCATCCGGCTTGGCCATCAAACCGCGCATACCGGCCACCTGGCGAATCTGCGCAGCAGAACCGCGTGCGCCGGAGTCGGCCATCATGTAAATCGAGTTGAACGATTCTTGCTCAACTTCTTTGCCATGGCGGTCGATGGTTTTCTCTTTCGAGAGCTGGGCCATCATGACCTTGGACACTTCGTCGCCAGCCTTGCCCCAGATGTCCACCACTTTGTTGTAGCGCTCACCTGCGGTCACCAAGCCAGACGAGTACTGGTTGGCGATTTCTTTGACTTCTTTGCCTGCGCGCTCAATGATGGCGTGCTTTTCTTTAGGCACCAGCATGTCGTCAATGGCAATCGAAATACCAGCTTGCGTTGCCAGACGGAAACCGCTTTGCAGCAGCTTGTCGGCAAACACCACGGTCTCTTTCAATCCGCACTTGCGGAAAGACACGTTGATCAGCTTGGAAATTTCTTTCTTCTTCAGCGCTTTGTTAATGTTGGAGAATGGCAAGCCCTTAGGCAAGATTTCTGACAACAGTGCGCGGCCTACTGTGGTGTCCACCAATTTCGTTAATGCGGTGAATTCACCGGTCTCTTTGTCTTTGGTGTACTCGGTCAAACGCACCGCGATCTTGGCGGTGAGCTCGACTTCACGCGCATCCAGCGCACGCAGCACTTCACCGATATCAGCGAAGATCAAGCCTTCGCCTTTACCGTTGGTACGCTCACGGGTGGTGTAGTACAAACCCAGCACCACGTCTTGTGACGGCACAATCGACGGCTCGCCAGAGGCAGGGAACAAAATATTGTTCGATGCTAGCATCAAGGTGCGGCACTCCATCTGAGCTTCCACTGACAGCGGTACGTGCACAGCCATTTGGTCACCGTCAAAGTCGGCGTTAAAAGCAGAGCAGACCAATGGGTGCAGTTGAATGGCTTTGCCTTCGATCAGAATTGGCTCAAAAGCCTGAATGCCCAAGCGGTGCAAGGTCGGTGCGCGGTTAAGCATCACGGGGTGCTCTTTGATCACCTCTTCCAGGATGTCCCAGACCACCGGCGTGCCGGATTCAACTTCTTTCTTGGCAGCCTTGATGGTGGTAGCGATACCCATGGCTTCCAAGCGCGAGAAGATGAAGGGCTTGAACAACTCCAAGGCCATTAACTTTGGCAAACCGCACTGGTGCAGTTTGAGCGTAGGACCCACCACGATCACAGAGCGACCGGAATAGTCCACCCGCTTGCCCAGCAAATTCTGGCGGAAGCGGCCGCTCTTGCCTTTGATCATGTCAGCCAAAGATTTCAGCGTACGCTTGTTAGCACCGGTCATGGCTTTGCCGCGGCGGCCATTGTCCAGCAAGCTGTCCACTGCCTCTTGCAGCATGCGCTTTTCGTTGCGTGCAATGATCTCTGGCGCTTTGAGTTCGAGCAAACGGCGCAGACGGCTGTTGCGGTTGATCACGCGGCGATACAGGTCGTTCAAGTCAGACGTGGCAAAACGGCCACCGTCCAAAGGCACGAGGGGGCGCAGATCAGGTGGCAGTACGGGCAGTACTTCCATCACCATCCACTCGGGCTTCATGCCTGATTTTTTGAACGCTTCGATGACTTTGAGACGTTTGGCATTTTTCTTGATCTTGACTTCGGAGCCGGTCAAGTCATTGCGCAGTTTTTCAATTTCAGCATCCAGCTCAATGCCAGCCAAGAGTTCTTTGATGCCTTCAGCGCCCATTTTGGCCGTGAACTCATCGCCGTACTCTTTTTCTTTGGCATCGAAGTCGTCTTCCGACATGATGCTGAATTTCTTCAGCGGGGTCATGCCAGGATCGGTCACTACGTAGGCTTCAAAGTACAGCACGCGCTCAATATCGCGCAGGGTCATGTCGAGCACGAGGCCCAAACGCGATGGCAATGACTTCAAGAACCAGATGTGCGCGCAAGGCGCAGCCAGGTCAATGTGGCCCATGCGCTCGCGGCGCACTTTGGTTTGGGTTACTTCTACGCCGCACTTCTCGCAGATCACTCCGCGATGCTTTAAGCGCTTGTACTTGCCGCACAGGCACTCATAGTCTTTGATAGGGCCAAAAATCTTGGCACAAAAAAGACCATCACGCTCAGGCTTAAAGGTACGGTAGTTGATGGTTTCGGGTTTTTTGACTTCACCAAAAGACCACGAACGGATTTTTTCTGGCGAGGCAATACCAATTCGGATGGCATCAAAATGCTCGTCCGGCGTAAACTGCTTGAACAGGTCGAGTAAAGATTTCATAGCGATTCTTTCCCTTCTGAATTAAGAACGTTCGAGTTCAATGTCCAGGCCCAAGGAACGAATTTCCTTGACCAAAACGTTGAACGACTCTGGCATACCAGCTTGGATCGTGTGCTCGCCCTTGACGATGCTCTCGTACACCTTGGTACGGCCTTGCACGTCGTCGGACTTCACAGTCAGCATCTCTTGCAGCGTGTAGGAAGCACCGTAGGCTTCCAGCGCCCACACTTCCATCTCGCCAAAACGCTGACCACCGAACTGGGCTTTGCCGCCCAGCGGTTGTTGTGTCACCAAGCTGTACGGGCCTGTCGAGCGTGCGTGCATCTTGTCGTCCACCAAGTGGTGCAACTTGAGCACATGCATGTAACCCACCGTCACAGGGCGCTCAAACTGATCGCCCGAGCGGCCGTCAAACAAATGCGCTTGTGTGCGGGTTGCCGTCAATCCCTTGACCGCAGCGATAGCATCGGGATAGCCAAGTTTCAGCATAGCGCGAATCTCATCTTCCGATGCGCCGTCAAACACAGGGGTCGCAAACGTCATACCGCTGGTGAGGTTCTTCGCCATGTCGATGACTTCGCCATCGGCCAGCTTGCTCAGATCTTCTTTGCGGCCTGAAGCGTTGTACACGCCTTCCAGGTATTTACGCAATTCAGCCGCTTTGGTTTCTGCTTGCAGCATGTCGCCAATACGTTGGCCAATGCCTTTACCGGCCCAGCCCAAGTGCACTTCCAGCACTTGGCCCACGTTCATGCGCGATGGCACGCCAAGCGGGTTGAGCACGATGTCGCACGGTGTACCGTCGGCCATGTAAGGCATGTCTTCGACCGGAACGATCTTGGACACCACACCCTTGTTACCGTGGCGACCGGCCATTTTGTCACCCGGCTGCAAGCGGCGCTTGACTGCCAAGTAGACCTTGACCATTTTGAGCACGCCTGCTGGCAACTCATCGCCTTGGGTGAGCTTTTTACGCTTCTCTTCGAATGCGAGGTCAAAGCTGTGCCGGGTTTGTTCGAGCGAATTTTTAATCGACTCCAACTGACCCGCGGTATCTTCGTCGGCAGGACGCACGTCAAACCAGTGGTACTTCTCAACAGAAGCCAAGTAGGCTTTATCGATTTTGGTCCCTTTGGCCAATTTGGCGGGACCACCGTTGGCTACTTTGCCATCCAGCAATTTAGCAATACGGTCGAATGCATCGGCTTCCACAATGCGCAGCTGGTCGTTCAGATCCAGGCGGAAACGCTTGAGTTCGTCGTCGATAATTTGCTGCGCACGCTTGTCGCGCACAATGCCTTCGCGGGTGAACACCTGCACGTCGATCACGGTGCCTTGCGAACCCTGGTCTACGCGCAGCGAGGTGTCTTTTACATCACTGGCTTTTTCGCCGAAGATGGCGCGCAGCAGTTTTTCTTCTGGTGTCAGCGTGGTCTCGCCTTTGGGCGTGACCTTGCCTACCAGCGTATCGCCTGGCTGCACTTCGGCGCCCACGTAGATGATGCCCGACTCATCCAGACGGTTCAGCTGTTGCTCGGACAGATTAGGAATGTCGCGGGTAATTTCTTCGGCACCCAGCTTGGTGTCACGCGCCATCACCACGAGTTCTTCAATGTGGATCGAGGTGTAGCGGTCTTCGGACACTACGCGCTCGCTGATCAAGATCGAATCTTCAAAGTTGTAGCCGTTCCAAGGCATGAATGCGACCAGCATGTTTTGGCCCAAGGCCAATTCACCCAGGTCGGTCGATGCACCGTCAGCCACCACATCACCCTTGGCAATCTTGTCGCCGCGCTGGACGATAGGACGCTGGTGGATGTTGGTGTTTTGGTTGGAACGCTGGTACTTGATGAGGTTGTAGATGTCCACACCCACTTCACCGGCCTGCGCTTCTTTGTCGTTCACGCGCACCACGATGCGGGTAGCGTCAACGTAATCCACCACACCGCCACGGGTAGCCGTCACCACGGTGCCCGAGTCGATAGCAGATACACGCTCAATACCGGTACCCACGAGCGCCTTTTCAGGACGCAAAATGGGTACCGCTTGACGCTGCATGTTCGCACCCATCAAGGCGCGGTTGGCATCATCATGCTCCAGGAACGGCACCAAAGATGCAGCCACGGATACGATTTGTGAAGGTGATACGTCCATGTACTGGATGGCTTCTGCGCCCACCAAAACGGATTCACCTTTGTCACGTGCAGAGATCAGCTCGCCTGTCAACAGACCATCTTTATCCAAGATAGTGTTGGCCTGCGCAATGACGTACTTGCCTTCTTCGATAGCGGACAGGTAATCAATTTCGCTCGTAACTTTGCTGTCTTTCACGCGGCGGTACGGCGTTTCGATAAAGCCATACTCATTCAAACGAGCATACAACGCCAATGAGTTGATAAGACCGATGTTCGGGCCTTCTGGCGTTTCAATCGGGCATACGCGACCATAGTGTGTCACGTGCACGTCACGCACCTCAAAGCCTGCACGTTCGCGGGTCAAACCGCCAGGGCCAAGGGCGGAGACACGACGCTTGTGCGTGATCTCAGACAATGGGTTGGTTTGGTCCATGAACTGTGACAACTGCGAGGCACCAAAGAACTCTTTGAGGGCTGCAGAAATTGGCTTGCTGTTGATCAAGTCGTGCGGCATCAGCGGCTCTTGCTCGGCCTGACCCAAACGCTCTTTCACGGCTTTTTCGATCCGTGCCAAGCCGGTGCGGTACTGGTTTTCGGCCAGCTCGCCCACGCAACGCACACGGCGATTGCCCAAGTGGTCAATGTCGTCTACTTCGCCACGGCCATTGCGTAAATCTACCAGAATCTTCACGACTGACAATATGTCTTCGTTAGACAGCACCATGTCACCCGTAGACTCGCTACGACCGACTTTGGCGTTGAACTTCATGCGGCCTACGCGCGACAAATCGTACGTATCTGGGTTGTAGAACAAGCGGTGGAACAGCGCCTGCACTGCATCTTCTGTAGGTGGCTCGCCTGGGCGCATCATGCGGTAGATGGCTACGCGGGCAGCAAAGTCGTCCACGGTTTCGTCCACGCGCAGGGTCTGCGACATGTAGGCACCCTGGTCGAGTTCATTGGTATAGATGCACTGCAAATCTTTTACATCAGAGCTTCGCAGCTTCTTCAGCAAGGCTTCGGTCAACTCTTCGTTGGCCTTGGCAATGATTTCACCGGTGTCCGCATCTACGATGTTGCGCGCAATCACTCGGCCTACCAAAAAGTCTTCTGGCACGCTGATATGGGTGGTGCCAGACTGCTCTAACTCACGGGTATGGCGAGCGGTCACGCGCTTGTCTTTGGCGATGACTACTTTGCCAGCCTTGTCGGTCACGTCAAAACGTGCCACTTCGCCGCGTAAGCGCTCGGAGACAAACTCCATCTGCGCCCCACTGTCCATCAAGCGGAAGTTGTCGAACACAAAGAAGTTGGCCAAAATCGACTCGGGATTCATGCCGATAGCTTTGAGCAGAATTGTTACCGGCATTTTGCGGCGACGGTCTACACGGAAGTACAGCACGTCTTTGGGATCAAATTCAAAATCGAGCCATGAGCCGCGGTAAGGAATGATACGTGCCGAGAACAAGAGCTTGCCGGAGCTGTGTGTCTTGCCTTTGTCATGCTCAAAGAACACGCCAGGCGAGCGGTGCAGCTGAGACACAATCACGCGCTCGGTACCGTTGATGATGAAAGAGCCTTTTTCGGTCATCAAGGGCACTTCGCCCATATAGACTTCTTGCTCTTTAACTTCTTTGATCACCTTGGACTGCGGTGTAGACGACTCGCGGTCGTAAATGATCAACTGGACGCGGGCGCGCACTGCGGAGCCGAATGTCAACCCACGGGTTTGGCATTCGCGCACATCAAAGGCGGGCTTGGCGAGGTTGTACTCGGTGAATTTCATCTCCACAAAACCGTTGTGCGAGACGATGGGAAAAGCAGCGGTAAATGCCGCCTGCAAGCCCTCGTCAATACGTTTTTGCGGTGGAATGCCAGCTTGCAAGAAGACGGTATAGGCATCTTTTTGCATTTGCAGCAAATAGGGAATTGCAAGAACTTCGTCGCGCGTGCCGAAACTCTTTCGGATGCGCTTACGTTCGGTATAGGAATAGCTTGTAGCGTTGGCCATGAGATCTCCGTGTGGTGGTGAGGTCTAAAGGCGACTGACATGCCAGCAATACCCATCACAGGTATTGCGGACCTTGGCGGTTGGCCACTACCAACCGTTGGCGGACAGCGTTGCATTGCACAGCGCTCGAACCAAGCATGTCTCTGCAGTCACGTCAGAGAACACAGAGAAATATCGCTAAAGCGGTACTTTCCTGTGCCCTCTTGTATGTTGCCATACAAGCAGTGCTTTACAAGCACTAAAGGCTAAAGGCCTTCGGGAAACACAGAAGGCTGGAGGCCTTGTGGGGCGCTCCAGCCTTGGACACCAACCCCAATTACTTGAGTTCGGCCTTGGCGCCAGCTTCTTCCAGCTTCTTCTTAGCTGCTTCAGCATCCGCCTTTGGCATGCCTTCTTTGACAGCCTTAGGCGCTGCGTCGACTAGGTCTTTAGCTTCTTTTAAGCCCAAACCGGTGATTTCACGAACGGCTTTAATCACGGACACTTTGTTAGCGCCCACTTCGGTCAACATAACGTTGAATTCGGTCTTCTCTTCAACTGCAGCAGCAGCGGCACCGCCACCACCAGCAGGTGCGGCCATAGCGGCAGCACTTACACCAAATTTCTCTTCGATGGCTTTCACCAGTTCGTTGAGTTCCATGACCGACATGCTGTCCAGTGCGGTCAAAAATGCGTCTTTATCGAATGCCATTTTTAATTTCCTAAAAGTTTTTCAGTTGATCGGATGCGCCAGCGATTAAGCTGCCACACCTTTCTTTTCAGCCAGCGCATGCAGCACACGGGCTGTACGCGACATAGGCGATTGCAACAAGCCGCAAATTTGCGCCAGCAACACTTCGCGAGAAGGGATGTTGGCCAATTGCTTCACGCCGTTCACGTCCAAAGCCTTGCCACCGTATGCGCCACCGCGAATCACCAACTTGTCGTTGGTTTTAGCGAAGTCAGCCACCACTTTCGCGGCGGACACTGCATCGGAAGAAAAGCCATAGATCAGCGGACCGGTCATCTGGTCGGACACTACCTCAAAGGCGCTTCCGGTCACAGCACGGCGGGCCAAGGTGTTTTTCAACACACTGAGCGTCACGCCTTTGCTGCGAGCATCCACACGCAACTTGGTCATGTCAGCGACCGTGATGCCACGGTATTCCGCCATCACGAGCGTTTGAGCTTTTGCTGCGAGGCCAGTCACTTCATCAATGACGGCTTGTTTCTCACTGCGATTGAGACTCAAATTCTTTCTCCTTCAATTTGCAGATTTCGAAGTCAGGTTTAATCCTACTCACCCATCTGCGCCCATCTTCAGCGATCAACTGTTCTAGGGTTTAACCTTTTCCAGCGGGACCGCCATCTGCGTTGGTTGATCTATTAAGTCTAGGAGCCGAAACTCTTCAACACCAACGGTCTTGGATGACCTGAAAACACCAGACCGCCTAAAGACGATCTGAATTTCCAGCCCACCACATGGAAGCAGCAGAATAAACTGCCACCGCCAAATTTTGCGCTTATGCCAACAATGACTGGGTGTCTACGCGAACGCCCACACCCATGGTTGACGACACAGCTACTTTGCGCAAGTACACGCCTTTGCTCGAAGCTGGCTTGGACTTGTTCAAAGCGTCGACCAATGCTGCCAGGTTACCCTGGAGCTTGGCAGCGTCGAACGAACGACGACCGATCGTGGAATGCACAATACCGGCTTTGTCGACACGGAACTGCACTTGACCGGCTTTGGCGTTTTTCACGGCAGTAGCCACATCGGGTGTCACGGTACCGACTTTAGGGTTTGGCATCAAACCACGTGGGCCAAGAATCTGACCTAGCGTACCGACCACACGCATAGCGTCTGGCGCAGCAATGACGATGTCAAAAGGCATGTTGCCGGCTTTGACCATCGCAGCCAAATCGTCCATACCGACGATGTCTGCACCTGCCGCTTTAGCTTCTTCAGCCTTTGCGCCCTGGGCGAACACAGCCACGCGCTTGGTCTTGCCGGTGCCATTTGGCAATACGACAGCACCACGCACGACTTGGTCAGATTTCTTGGCATCAATGCCCAGCTGAACTGCCACGTCGATGGACTCATCGAATTTTGCCGTAGCGCACTCTTGCACCATCTTCAAAGCATCGCCAATAGCGTACAGCTTGTTGCTGTCCACTTTACCGACGAACGTCTTTTGTTTTTTACTTAGTTTTGCCATGATTACAGGCCCTCCACCGTCACGCCCATGGAACGGGCAGAGCCGGCCAAGGTACGTATTGCGGCATCAACGCTGGCAGCGTTCATGTCTTTCATTTTGGTTTTAGCGATTTCTTCCAACTGAGCGCGGGTGATCTTGCCGACCTTGGCGCTGTGGGGTGTAGAAGAACCTTTGTCCAGCTTGATAGCCTTCTTGATCAAAACCGTCGCAGGCGGGGTTTTGATAATGAACGTGAAGCTCTTGTCTGCAAATGCTGTGATCACCACAGGCAATGGCAGGCCCGGCTCAACGCCTTGGGTCTGGGCGTTAAACGCCTTGCAGAACTCCATGATGTTCAAACCGCGTTGACCCAATGCTGGGCCGATCGGCGGTGATGGATTGGCTTTACCAGCTGGCACTTGCAGCTTGATGAAGCCGACGATTTTTTTCGCCATGGTGAGACTCCTTACGGGTACAAACGCTGGTGTTGAAACAGCTCCCCGGGGTTAACAACTCTTTGGGCTTATCTCGCGTAGAGTCGAAAGACGCGAATACTTGCGATCAGTTAGGTTTTTTCAACCTGACTAAACTCCAATTCCACTGGTGTTGCGCGACCGAAAATGGTCACCGAGACACGCACTTTGTTCTTTTCGTAGTTAACTTCTTCGATAGAGCCGTTGAAATCGGTGAACGGGCCGTCTTTGACGCGCACATACTCACCCACCATGAACTCCACCTTGTGACGCGGCTTGTCCGTGCCTTCTTGCATCTGGTTCACGATTTTCTGAACATCCGCCTCAGAAATTGGAGATGGACGATTCTTCGCGCCACCCACAAAACCTGTGACTTTGTTGGTGTGCTTGACCAAATGCCAAGTCTCATCGTCCATGATCATTTCTACCAGCACATAACCAGGGAAGAACTTGCGCTCTGTGGTTTTGCGTTGGCCATTTTTCATCTCGACCACTTCTTCAGTGGGCACCAAGATGCGACCAAACTTGCTTTGCATGCCAGTACGGGTAATGCCCTCTTGGATATTACGCTCTACCGCTTTTTCCATCCCGGAGTAAGCGTGCACTACGTACCAACGCAGGTCCGGGTTTGCAGGAGCTGCCTGCATAGCAGACTCGGCGGACTCCACCACAGCGTGCAATTGAGACATTATTTTCTCCAGCCTAAAAACAGGTCAAAAATGGCCCACTCAAGTAGTTTATCCGTGGTCCACAAGAACAGCGCCATGACCACCACAAACCCGAAGACATACGCGGTCATTTGCATGGTCTCTTTGCGGCTAGGCCAGACTACTTTGTTTGCTTCGCGCCAAGCATCCCGGCCAAAAGCCACGAACTCTTTACCCGGCTCGGAGGAAATGATGACCGCGACTGCAGCCACCAAGCCCACTATCAACGCCACCCACTGGGCAATAGCACCTTGCTTGCTGAGCAGGTAAAAGCCCACGACCGCACCAACAACCAGCAAGGCGGCTACACCCAGCTTCGCCTTGTCTGCGCCTGTACTTACGGTTTCAACTTGCTGTGTTGCCATTTTTTACCAATAGAGCCCTTTTCAGAGCACATAAATTCATGATCACCTGAGACAGGTAAGCCCGTCAAACATTTGACGGGCTTTTTTTGTAGGTCCACCGAAAGAGTTTAAAGTCTATTCAGTGGCAGGGGCGGAGGGCATCGAACCCCCAACCTTCGGTTTTGGAGACCGACACTCTGCCAATTGAGCTACGCCCCTACGTCCTTTAAAACTATTTTGGCTTAAGCCAAAATCTTAGCCACAACGCCAGCGCCTACCGTCTTGCCACCTTCGCGGATAGCAAAACGCAGACCTTCTTCCATGGCGATCGGGTTGATCAGTTTGACGGTGATGCTGACGTTGTCGCCTGGCATGACCATCTCTTTGCCTTCTGGCAACTCAATCGCACCGGTCACGTCCGTGGTACGGAAGTAGAACTGGGGGCGGTAGTTGTTGAAGAAGGGCGTGTGGCGGCCGCCTTCGTCCTTGGAGAGCACGTAGATCTCGCCGGTGAAGTGGGTGTGCGGCTTGATGGAGGTGGGCTTGCACAGCACTTGGCCGCGCTGTACGTCTTCACGCTTGGTGCCGCGCAGCAAGATGCCGACGTTATCGCCTGCCTGACCTTGGTCGAGCAGCTTGCGGAACATCTCGACACCGGTGCAGGTGGTCTTTTGGGTATCAGCAATACCGACGATCTCGATTTCTTCGCCGACTTTGACGATACCGCGCTCGATACGGCCGGTCACCACGGTGCCACGACCGGAGATGGAGAACACGTCTTCTACGGGCATCAGGAACGCACCGTCGATGGCGCGCTCTGGCAGGGGGATGTAGGTGTCCAGGGCATCGGCCAGCTTCATGATGGCTTCTTCGCCTAGAGGGCCTTTGTCGCCTTCCATGGCCAGCTTGGCGCTGCCGTGGATGATGGGGGTGGCGTCGCCTGGGAAGTCATACTTGTCCAGGAGTTCGCGCACTTCCATTTCGACGAGTTCGAGCAGTTCGGAGTCGTCGACCATGTCGCA
>JANMTF010000346.1:0-1728 GCA_031390175.1 Polaromonas sp. | reverse complement strand
TTGGGGCTATTTGTAGGCGGCAGGCTGCACGAGCGGCTCCCACGGGACCGAATTTTGCAGCTGATCTCCGTGATGCTGCTGGTCAATGGGGTGAGTTTGTTGGTGCGGGCGTTTGGCTAGAGTCCGGTTTGAGAGCCTGTTAAGCGGGCTTTTGCCGCCCCTGAGGCCGTGAGCTGCCCCAGTCGATGTCCATTGACCAATTTCTATCGTTATCGGGTGTACCCCACTGTTTTTGTTAGACGGAGTGCTACTATTTAGTGAGTAAGCACGCTGGCGCTTCATGCGCGCGCTCCAGGCCACACATCAGGCCGCGCATCAGCGCCCGCGCCGCACCCGCAAGATTTCGTCCAGGATCAGGCAGGCCGCGCCGATGGTGATGCCGCTGTCGGCCACGTTAAACGCGGGGAAGTGCATGCCGCTCCAGTGGAAGTCTAAAAAGTCCACCACATAGCCGTGCAGCACGCGGTCTACCACGTTGCCCACCGCGCCGCCCAAGATGCAGGCCAACGCAAAGGCAAACAGTTTTTGCCCCGAATGCGAGCGCAGCATCCAGATGATGAATATGGTGGCCACTACGCCGATGGCGGTGAAGAACCAACGCTGCCAGCCACCTGCACCGGCTAAAAAGCTGAATGCCGCGCCACTGTTGTGTACCCGCACGACGTTAAAAAAGTTCAGCACTTTGGTGCTGTCGCCTAGCTGGTAGTAGCCCAAAATCAAAGTTTTGGTGAACTGGTCAGCGATCAGAATGATCAGCGCCAAGCCCAGCCATGGCCAGATGGAGCTGGAGGTTTTGCCAAATTTAGCCATTACGCGTGTGTCCTAACTTCGCCGGTGTCATAAAGATTGCTGGTGCAGCGCCCGCAGATGGTGGGGTGGGCGGCATCTACGCCTACATCTGCGCGGTAGTGCCAGCAGCGCTCGCATTTAACGTGCTGCGAGGCGTTTACCTCGGTAGATATTGCGGGGCCAGCTACTAGGCTGATAGCGGAGGTGATGAAGACAAACTTCACATCTTCGCCCAGTGCAGACAACAAAGCAAAGTCATCTGCAGGCACGGTGAGCTGTACCTCGGCTTGCAGCGAGCTGCCTACCTTGCCAGCCGCGCGCAGCACTTCGATGTCTTTGTTCACCGCGTCGCGGATCTCGCGGATGCGGCTCCACTTGGCGTTCAGCGCAGCGTCGGTGGGTCGGAGCTGCAAGTAGGTTTCGGTAAAGATGGTGCCGCTGGAGGACTTGCCAAAATCCTTCCACGCCTCTTCCGCAGTGAAGCTAAGGAACGGGGCCATCCAGCGCAGCATGGCGTGGGTGATGTTCCAGAGCGCGGTTTGCGCACTGCGGCGGGCGTGGGACTTGGCGGCGCTGGTGTAGAGCCGGTCTTTCAGAATGTCCAGGTAAAAGCCACCCAGGTCTTCGCTGCAATACAGCTGCAGCTTGGCCACGACCGGGTGAAATTCATACACTTGGTAGTGCGCCAAAATCTCGGCCTGCATCTGCGCGGCGCGGCTTAAGGCGTAGCGGTCAATCTCCAGCAGCTCAGCCAAAGGCACCGCATCTGTGGCCGCGTCAAAGTCGCTGATGTTGGCCAGCAAAAATTTGAGCGTGTTGCGGATCCTACGGTACGTATCTACGACCCTAGCAAGAATTTTGTCGTCGATGCTCAGGTCACCAGAATAGTCGGTGCTGGCCGCCCACAGGCGGATGATCTCAGCGCCCATCTTGCCCGAC
>JANMTF010000345.1:0-5387 GCA_031390175.1 Polaromonas sp. | reverse complement strand
CGTTGTTTGAGTTAGGGGGGCTAGCCATACAGGTAGGGCTAAGCGTTGCGTAGTAAGAAAGATTCACTGACGGTACTGTGTTTTGTGCGGCCGCAGTTTGGATGCAGGCGGCAAAACTCAAGGCTAAAAAGCACCATTGGGAAAAAAAGTAACTTTGACCATTATGTGTAGTCTTGTTACTTGTGCGTTTCATCACCCCGAATAATCGACTTATCCAACCTGCTTTATAGATGTAGTTTTGCATACGTGTATCCAGTTGTTTTTATTGTATATTTAAAAACAAACGGATTAGAACCAACCGAGTTTTTGAGTTTTATTTTTCAAGTAATCTTTTTATCGCAGCTTCATCTATCACCGCCACGCCCAACTCTATCGCCTTGTCCAGCTTGCTGCCAGCATCGCTTCCGGCCAGCAGGTAGTCGGTTTTTTTACTCACGCTGCCGGCCACTTTGGCACCAGCGGCTTCCAGCATGTCTTTGGCTTGGTCGCGGCTCAGAGTGGGCAGGGTACCGGTGATGACGAAGGTTTTGCCTGCCAGGGGCTTGGGTGTTAGCTCGGCGGGCTCGCCCTCAAGCCAGGTGAGACCGCAGGCGCGCAGTTGCTCTACGACCTCGCGGTTATGCGGCTGGTCAAAGAAGGTGCGCAGGCTTTGCGCGACGATGGGGCCTATGTCGGCTACCTCCAGCAGTTGCGCGATGCTCGCATCCATGATGGCATCGAGCTTGCCAAAGTGGCGGGCCAGCGCTTTGGCGGTGGACTCGCCTACGTGGCGGATGCCCAGGCCGAAGAGGAATCTTGGTAGCGTGGTGTGCTTGGATTTTTCTAGTGCTTCGAGTAAGTTGGTGGCTGACTTGTCGGCCATGCGCTCCAGGTTGGCCAGCGCAGTGAGGCCCAGTTTGTACAGGTCTGGCAGGGTACGGATGACGTTGGCGTCTACCAGTTGCTCCACCAGTTTGTCGCCCAGGCCTTCTACCTCAACCGCGCGGCGGTGAGCGAAGTGCAAGATAGCCTCTTTGCGCTGCGCACCGCAGAACAGGCCCCCAGTACAGCGGTAGTCGGCTTCGCCCTCCTCCCTGACAGCATCGGAGCCGCAGACGGGGCATTGGCGGGGCATGGTGAAGACGCTGCCGCGTGCTGCTTGCTCAGTCAGCACCACGCTGACGATCTCGGGAATCACATCGCCTGCCCTGCGCACGATGACGGTGTCGCCCACCCGCACGTCTTTGCGGCGGGCTTCGTCTTCGTTGTGCAGGGTGGCGTTGGTCACCGTCACGCCGCCGACGAAGACGGGGGCCAGTTTGGCGACGGGTGTGAGCTTGCCGGTGCGGCCTACTTGCACGTCGATGGCAAGCACCTGGGTCATCTGCTCTTGCGCGGGGTATTTGTGCGCCACGGCCCAGCGCGGCTCGCGGGTGACAAAGCCCAGCTGCAGCTGCAAGGCCAGGCTGTTGACTTTGTAGACCACGCCGTCGATGTCATAGGGCAAGCTATCGCGCTCAAGCGCAATGCGCTGGTGATACGCTATTAATTGCGTAGCTGCTTGCGCTATGGTTACTTGGTCTGCGACCGGGAAACCCCATGATTTGAGGGTTTGCAGCAGCTCATAATGGGTGCGCCAGGAGGGTGTGGCAGCAGCGGTAGCGTGAGCTGCGGACGCGGCCTGAGCGGCAGGCGCATTGTTATTCGCACTGGCATTCAGGTCGGCACCCGGTGGACTCCCCGCCATCACGACTTCGCCCACACCATAAGCAAAAAAGCTCAAGGGGCGTTGCGCGGCGATTTTGCTGTCGAGCTGGCGCACGGCACCGGCGGCGGCGTTGCGCGGATTCACAAAGGTTTTTTCGCCTTTGGCACCGGCAGCTATTTTGGCGCGCTGGCGTTCGTTCAACGCCTCAAAGTCGTCGCGGCGCATGTACACCTCGCCGCGTACTTCGAGTACTTTCGGTGCGCTGCTTGGCAGGCGCAGGGGAATTTGCCCCATGGTGCGGATGTTGTTGGTCACGTCCTCGCCCATCTCACCATCGCCGCGTGTGGCAGCTTGCACCAGCACGCCATTTTCGTAGCGCAGGTTAATGGCCAGGCCGTCAAACTTAAGCTCGGCTACGTATTCCACGGCGGGGTCAGCATCTTGCAGACCCAGTGCTTTGCGCACCCGGGCGTCGAAGTTGTGTGCACCGCTGGATTCGGTGTCGGTCTCGGTGTGGATGCTGAGCATGGGCACGGCATGCCTGACGGACACAAAGCCGTCCAGCACGGTGCCGATCACACGCTGGGTGGGCGAGTCGGGGGTGAGCAGTTCGGGGTGCTCGGCTTCGAGCTTTTGTAGTTGCTGGAACAGACGGTCGTATTCGGCATCGGGGATTTGCGGCGCGTCCAGCACGTAGTACTGGTGGGCGTGGTGGTGCAACTGCTGGTGCAAAGCATCGCGTTGCTGTGCAGCAGATACTACCTTTTTAATAGCTTCTCCCGCAATATTTTTCTGGGCTGGAGGCTGATTAGGTTCTGAAAACAGGTCTAGATTGGCCATGGACTAGCTGAACAAACGCCGCGCTTGCAAGGAACCGGCTGATAAGTCACGCGCTTCCAGCGTATCGTAGAGCTTTTCCAGGTCAGCGCCAATCGCGTCCAGCGCCTCGACACGGATCACACTGCCTTGGTCGTCAGTGATCAGCCCATCCATGCTAGCGGCCAATGCAATGGCCACGTCGCGCATGCGCATGAAGGGCTGCTCGGAGCGGGCTACCTGGGGTACGTCCAGCGACAGGGTGATGACGCGCAGGGCAGACTGCTCAGGGTCATCGGCCAGCGCGGCCTGGGTGTCAAAAGCCAAGCCCAGCACCGGCGGCATACCTTGCGCTGACGCGGGCAGCACCATGCGCCCGGGTATCACGCCGGGCACCATGCCCTGGCGGGTGGCGTGCTGCTGCACATAGCCGGGGCTCCAGGCCGTGGCGCGGGCGCGGATGGTAAAGCCCAACTGCGCGTCGTGGCTGCTGGCAAACTGGTCTAGCTCCCGGGCGCGGGCCACCTCGTCCATCATCTCGGGGAACTCAGGCGTGCCGCCCACCGCGTCAGCAAAGGCCTGGGCCTTGACGACGAACTCGGAGTATTCAATATCGTTAAGCGCCCCCGTGCGGTTGGCCAACTGCACGCCTGCCTGGAAGGCGCTATAACGCTGACCAGGGCTGGGCAGCTCCCAGGTGTTGGAAAAGCGGTTGTAGCCCTCTACGGCAAACGGTTTGCTGCCAGCGCGGCGGGTGGCGGGCAGCACGGCCAAGGCCAGCTCGCCGGCCACTTCGCCGTCCACCACGATGGGCGCAATCACGTCGATCAGCGCGTCCAGCAGGGGCTTTTTCTCTTGCGGTGCAAGAGGTATGAGGTTGGAGTCAAAGTCGTTGCGCGGTTTGGCCGTCTGCACGCCTGACAGTTCATCAGGCAGCGCAAAATCTATCTCGCTTTCCGTGGCTTGGGCGCCCAAGGTGCCCAGACCAGCGCCGCCAGCCAAGCCGCCCAAGCCACTCATACGCGGCTCTTGGCGATCTTGGTTGTGCGGGTCTTGGTTAGGCTCTGGCTCCGCCGTGCGCGGCGCGTTGCGCCGGGTGTTCCAGGCGCTGTGCGCCACCACACCGGCCAGCACCAAGCCGCCTATGACTGCGAGGCTGACAGTTAAAGTACTCATAGTTGACATTCCGTTTCGCCGCCGGGCCGCCCCAAGGCGAAACAGCCCCCACGGGGGGCAGCGGACCTCGCGCAGCGGGGCAGCGTGGGGGCATGTAGCTTCATGCAGCCTCCGCCATGCCTAATGCCGATTCCATATCGACAGCCACAATGCGCGAGACGCCCTGCTCTTGCATGGTGACGCCGATCAGTTGCTCGGCCATTTCCATGGCAATCTTGTTGTGGCTGATGAAGAGGAACTGGGTGCCTTTTTTGCTCATGCTTTGTACCAGTTTGGCGTAGCGCTCGGTGTTGGCGTCGTCCAGCGGCGCGTCCACCTCGTCCAGCAAACAGAAGGGTGCGGGGTTAAGGTTAAAAATAGCGAACACCAAGGCGATCGCGGTGAGGGCTTTTTCGCCGCCGGAGAGCAGGGCGATCGATTGGTTCTTTTTGCCCGGCGGCTGCGCTATCACCTGCACACCTGCGTCCAAAATCTCTTCGCCGGTCATCACCAGTCTGGCCTGGCCACCACCAAACAGCTCGGGGAACATGCGGCCAAAATGCTCGTTGACAATATTGAAGGTGCCCGAGAGCATCTCGCGGGTTTCGCCGTCAATTTTGATAATCGCGTCTTGCAGCGTGTTGATGGCCTCGGTGAGGTCGGCCATTTGCGCGTCAAGGAAGGTTTTGCGCTCGCGCGAAACAGTCAACTCATCGAGCGCGGCCAGGTTGACTGCGCCCAGGGCTGCAATGTCGCGGTTGAACTGGTCAATGGCGCTTTGCAGGCCGCCGAGTTTGACATTGCTGTCGGTGATGGATTTGCCCACAGCCTCCAAATCCGCTTGTGCCTCGGTAAGCAACTGGGCATACTGCTCAAAGCCCAAGCGTGCGGCCTGCTCTTTGAGCTGGAAGTCGGTGATGCGCTGGCGCAGCGGGTCCAGCTCGCGCTCCAGTTTGAGGCGGCGCTCGTCACTGGCGCGCAGCTTGTTGGTCAGGTCGTCGTACTCGCTGCGCTTGGCACCCAGCGTGGTTTCGCGCTCCAGCTTTAAGCCCAGGGCGCTTTGCAGGCCTGCTTGGGCAGACGCATCGGTCAAGCGGCCCAGCTCCTCATGCGCGCGTTGCTCGTCTGCAGCCAAGGTGGTGGCTTGCTGCGCTGCGGTTTCAATAGCGCGGTTAAGTTCTGCCTTGCGGGCTTCTAGGGTGCGCAAGGCAAAATGGGCCTCTTGGCTCTGGCGCTCTAGCGTGCGTTGTTGCTCGCGGGACTCTGCAAGTTTGCGCTCGGTTTCTATCACCCGCTCATCCAGCTGCGCATGGCGCTCTTGCGTGTCGGCCAACTGCATGTCCAGCTCTTCAAACTTGGCCTCGGCCGTCACTTTGCGCTCTTGCAAGTCGCCCAGTTGCGCGTCTACTTCGGTCAAGTCGCCGGCAATCTGCTGGCTGCGGGCACGGGTTTGTTCGGCCAATTGCGTCAGGCGCAAAGTTTCTACCAGCAACTCATGAGCGCGGCTCACCGCCTCAGCCGCTTCGCGCCGGGCCGTGGCCAGGCTTTGCGATGCTTGGCTGTAGGCGGCCTCGGCGCGCACCAGGGCGTTGCGGCTTTCTTCGTTGATCAAGGACTGTGCTTTGAGCTGCTTTTCCAGATTTTCAATCTCTTGCGCGCGGGCCAGCAAACCGGCCTGCTCCGAGTCTTGGGCAAAAAAGCTCACGCTGTGGGCGCTGACGCAGTGGCC
>JANMTF010000302.1:0-1573 GCA_031390175.1 Polaromonas sp. | reverse complement strand
CTTGGCGCGCAACGCGGTTCCCACGGATGGCGCGGAGATCATAGAACGCATTAACGAACTGACCTTTAACGCCAGCTTGTTGGCGCAGATGCGCTCGATGGATTTTGTCAACCGCATGCTCGAGCGCGGCCATCTGGACGCCGAGCGTTACCGCAAAGTGCTGCTGCACCGAGTCGACGGCGGTGAGGCGCTGGAGGCTTTTCCGCCGTCGAGTAAAACCTCTGCCGACGGCCCCACCATTGACAAACTGCATGCCCTGGGCCGCGAATGCGCCCAGCGCTGGTTGAAGAAGCGCTTTAACGACTTGGGTGAGAAAACCACCGTCGATATTGCCCGCGACTACTTGGACGATATGCGGATGGGCAGTCTGGGTGACTGATTTGGGTGCCTGCACAGCACGGCTTGTGCGGTGCTTGACGTAGTTTGCTGCAACGCAGCAGATCGTCAATCTAATAAATACTAATATTTTTTACTTTACATACAAAAAATATAATTATTTAGTTAAATAATGCGCACATTTCTGGTTAAAATAAGCTAAATTTCATTTGGTACATAAAATTATGCGAATTCATGTACCTCGGGAAATTTTTGGCGGCTCGCGAGCTCTGAAAAATCTCAAAAACTGCTGTTTTTACATGTTTTTAAGGTATCAATAGGGCTGCAGCCCTTTAGAATGATGCGGGAGCAGCTACTGTATATGTAGCGACTGGTTACTGCTCAGCGGGCACTTTTAGCTCAACCTGCAAGCCAATGCAGGCTCTTGCACGCTGTTTGCTCTGAGCTGGGCCTGTCCTGAGCTTGGGGGACGGTTCAGACCTTGGACAGGTTCAGGGTGACTGGAGGAACGCTATTTTTCAGGAACAGCTATAGCCAATGAATCATGCGTCGCATGCGCCACTAGACAAACAATGTGGCTGCTGCATGCGCATCATCGCGCTCCACCCAACGGCGCGCGGCGCTGAAATGACCGCAGCCTATGAAGGGAGCCGGTGGGCGCAGTGCAGACAATGGCGAAGGGTGGTTGGCTGTCAGTACCAAGTGCCGTTGATCCTCGTTAGATACAGCAATCAAAGCCTGCTTGGCCTGCGCGTGGCCGCCCCAGAGCATAAACACCACCGGACTGGCTTGGCGGGCGCAGGCTTGGATGAGGCTGTCGGTGAGCACTTCCCAGCCGCGCTTGGCGTGGCTGGCGGGCTGAGCGTCTTCCACCGTGAGGGTGGTGTTAAGCAGCAGCACGCCTTGCTCAGCCCAGCGCTGTAGCGAGCCCTGGGCGGGCGCTGGCAGACCCAAGTCGCGCTGCCGCTCTTTGAAGATATTGCGCAAACTGGGCGGTATTTTCACCCCCTTTGCCACTGAAAACGCCAGCCCCTCGCCCTGTCCAGGGCCGTGGTACGGATCTTGACCCAGGATGACCACTTTGACGCTGGTCAGGGGCGTGAGCTGCAAAGCGCGCAGCGGCTGGGGTGGGTAAATGGTGGCGCCATCGCTTTGGCGCTGGTGCAAGAAGGTTTGCAGCTTGCGCCCCGCCTCGCCTTGCCAAAACTCAGCCACCGCTGCCTGCCAGTCAGCCGCC
>JANMTF010000178.1:0-3427 GCA_031390175.1 Polaromonas sp. | reverse complement strand
CGCCAGCGCCCGGCGCAATAACCCGCTGTGTTCGGATGCGTATGGCGCGGCGATGGTGACGGTGGATGAGGTGCGATGAATGCCATTTGAAGACAAGTTTCAGTACTCGTTATATTTTTTCGGCATAAAACGCTCTGAAATAACAGGTAAATTGGATAAGTTTTCAATACTGCATATAATATCAATAAATGATTATCTTGGACACCAATGTGTTGGTCGCTGCGCTCCGATCAAGCACCGGCTTATCTCGAAAGCTGTTGGTGCGGGTATTGCAATCTGAGGTGGTGGCGGGCGTATCGGTGCCGCTGTTTATGGAGTATGAGGCGGTGTTGCAGCGCAGTGAGCAATTGCTAGCCTGTGGGTTGAGTAGTGCCGAGGTGAATGAATTTTTGACGGGATTGGCCAGTGTGCTGCGGCCCATTGATATTTCGTTTCTGTGGCGGCCGCAGCTCAAAGACCCGGCGGATGAGATGGTGCTGGAGGCCGCCGTGAACGGCCAGTGCAGCCACATCGTGACCTGGAATGTGCGCGATTTTGCGCAAGCAGTGCCGCGTTTTAACTTGCAATGCGTCACCCCGGCAGATTACTATGCAAGCAAGCAGCCTAAGCGGCTGCACTAGGAGTACACATGCAAGCCAATAACTTTGCCTTAAGGCTGCCTCACTCGATGTACGACGCGGTGCGCCAAGCAGCGGCAGACGACGGTGTGGCCATTAACCAGTACATCAACGTAGCAGTTGCCGAAAAGCTGGCCTGCCGTCGAACCGCGCAGCAGTTTCTAGACGCGCGCGCCCAAGGGGGATCGGCTAAACGTGCATTGGATATTCTGGCTAAGGCGGGGTCGGATGTGGCTGAGGTGTAGCCTTCATACAGTTTTCTATTTTGCACGCGTCCCCAACACCGCCGCGCCAATAATCAGCGCAGTGGCCAAGCCAATACTCCACGTCAGTGGCCGCCCGGTGGCCACGATCAGCAGCGCGGTCGAAGCCAGCGGCGTGATGTAGCTCAGGATGCCGATCTGCCTTGCGTCGCCTTTTTTCAGGGCTGCGTCCCATAAGAAAAATGCGGCACCCAGCGGGCCCAGGCCCATCACGGCCATCAGCGCCCAGTCTTTGCTGCTGAGGGCTGCGGCAGGCTCCATCAGCGCGTGACATAGCAATGACAGCAGGCCTGAGACCAGGCCAAACAAACCAATTGCAGCGGTGGGAAAACCGCGCCCCGTGCTGGCGAGACGCTTGCTCATGAGCGAATAGCTGGCCCAGATGAACGCTGAGCCAGCGGCGGGAATGTAGCCCCAGGCAAAGCCTGTATTCATCAACCCTTGCAGGCCATTTTTGAATAAACTATCGCCGAGGATAGCGATGCAAGCCCCTGCAAAACCTTCGCAAGCAGCTACGATATGCGTAGCGGACAGCTTGGTGCCTGGTAAGAAAAGAGGGGCCATCACCACGATGCCCAGTGGCCACAGGTAGTTGACCAAGTTGGCCTCTACTGGCGGTGCGTGGCGCAGCGCGATGAACAGCAAAAAATGAAAACCAAACAGGCCGTAGATGCCCAAGGCCAACGCGCTTTTGGACACTTTCCATTGTTTATAGAACGGCCAGGCAGGCACGCTGCCAATCAGTAGCGCAATGCCAGTCAGTAAAAACGGCGGGATGTGTTGGAGCGAAAGGCCCAGCAGGGCCAGTGATGCCCACAGGGTGATGGCGCACAGGGCGAGGACGGTGGCGGGTAGTTTATGCACGGTGGCAAAAGCAGGTGTATTGCATTTCTAAATCATGGCTGTCGTTGTTGCATCGCATTGCCGCGCTACAGCATTGTCCGTGGTGCCGCGCCTAGGCATAAATAATGTAGAAATGAAATTAGTGCGCCGAAGATTTTTGCCACAAGTTAATGCCGCCCTCCACCGCCAGCATGTCGATAGCCGCCAGCTCTGCCGCAGTAAAACTGAGGTTTTTCAGGGCACCCACCAGTTCGGTAATCTGCGCCGGATGGCTGGCACCTATCAAAGCACTGGTCACCCGTGCATCGCGCAGCACCCAGGCCACGGCCATTTGCGGAAGGCTTTGGCCGCGCTGCTGGGCGATGTCGTTCAGGCCCCGCACATGGGTCAGGTTGCTCTCGCTTAAGTGCGCGCCTTTGAGCGAGCCGCCGCCTGGGCGGTTAACGCGTGCGTCTTGCGGAATGCCGTCTAAATACTTGGTGCTGAGCAAACCTTGCGCCAGCGCGCTAAAGGCAATGCAGCCTGCGCCGGTGTCGTCCAATGCGTGCAGCAGGTCACCCTCTATCCATCGGTTCAGCAGGCTGTAGGAGGGCTGGTGAATGAGCAATGGCACGCCCATGCTGCGCAAAATGGCTGCGGCCTCGCGGGTTTTGCCTGCGCTGTAGCTGCTGATGCCGATGTACAGTGCCTTGCCTTGCTGCACGGCGGTGGCCAGCGCGCCGCAGGTTTCCTCTAGCGGGGTGTCGGCGTCGAAGCGGTGGGAATAAAAAATGTCCACATAGTCAAGTCCCAAACGCTTTAAGCTTTGGTCCAGGCTGGCCAGTACGTATTTGCGCGAACCGCCGCCTTGGCCGTACGGCCCGGACCACATGTCGTAGCCCGCTTTGCTGGAGATGATGAGCTCGTCGCGGTAGGGTCTAAAGTCGCGGCGTAAATGCTCGCCAAAGTTCGTCTCGGCGCTGCCCGCAGGTGGGCCGTAGTTGTTGGCCAGGTCAAAGTGGGTAATGCCCGCGTCAAACGCAGTGCGCAACATAGCCTGCTGCTGGGCATGCGCCGTAGCGTCGCCAAAGTTATGCCACAGGCCCAGCGAGATGGCGGGCAACTTGAGGCCGCTGCGCCCGCATTGGCGGTAGAGCATGCTGTCGTAACGGGTGGGGGCAGCTAGGTACATGGGGCTTGCTTTCAGGTGTGCGGGAGTTGGGGGCAATCGTAGCACTGGCAGGGCGAGGCACTAGCCAAAACCGTGTTCCAGGCGACGCGCGTTTTCAGCGCACAGTTGGCGCAGCTCGGTGCTGAGCCCGGTGATATCGCAGGCGCGCTGCCAATAGTGGACAGCCCATGGTCGCACCAATTCAGCTTGCGCCGCGTAGCCTGGCGCAATCACGGGTTCACGCAGGGGTGATGGATCGAGATTGCCCTGATGAATGTCTGGCCGCCACATCATCGGCAGCATGTCGTAGACCGGCGTGGGTGTAAAGACGGGATTGACAACATCGTCAACAAAAAACGAAAGATTGCCAAAATGCATATCCGTGTTGCCAATGAATTTGCCGAACAAATAACTCAGTGCTACGGTATGTGCATCGCTGCCTGACAGCAATTTGTGTTTGACCAAGGCCTCGCAGGTGTCTGTCCATTGCAGACGTGGTGAGGTGACGAACGCATCGTGGACAGCACTAGCGGCGACCACGTGGCGTTTGCCGC
>JANMTF010000167.1:0-46071 GCA_031390175.1 Polaromonas sp. | reverse complement strand
CAGCCAAGACGAGGTCAGCGTGATGAGCTTGCTAAGCGAGCCCTTTATCAGCCGCGAGCAAGGATCGGGGACACGGGCTGCGCTGGAGAAATTTTTGCAGCGCCAAACGGTTGAACTCAATATCGCGATGGAGGCCGACAGCAACGAGACCATCAAGCAAGCGGTGATGGCAGGTATGGGGATCAGCTTTCTGTCATTGCACACCATTGGCTTGGAGCTGGATCACCAGTTACTCAAAGTCATCCCTGTTGAGGGCGCGCCCGTGGTACGCAAATGGAACTGCGTGCATACGCTGTCCAAAATGCTGTCGCCCGCAGCAGAGGCGTTTCGTTACTTCATCCTGGAACGAGGTGAGTCGGCTTTGACCAAGCAGTTTTTGCGACATTGGAATCCATCTTCAAAAAATTGAAAGCAATGAACTAAAGTGTGTAAAAATATAAGCGGTAGTTAATATATATACAACGGAGACAAATCCAAATGCTCAAACGATCCGCCTTGCTAGGCCTGTTGTCCGCTACATTGTTAGTAGCAGGTTGCGCACAACCTGCGTTGGCCACCGCCGCAAAACGCCAAAAACTACTGCTTCAGATGAGCGAAGCTGACCCAGCCAAGTGGAACATGGCCTTGAACAACGCCAAAAACGTGCAAGACGAGCTGGGCGCCACCAATGTGGACATTGAAATTGTCGCTTTTGGCCCTGGTATCAATATGATCAAGTTTGACTCCGTAGCCAACTCGCGCGTCAGCGAGGCCATGAAATCGGGCATTGCCGTGGTGGCCTGCGAGAACACCTTGCGCACTCTCAAAATGAGCAGATCTGAAATCATCGCGGGTGCCAGCTTTGTGCCCGCAGGCGTGGTGCAGATCATGCGCCGCCAAGGTGAAGGTTGGTTTTACGTACGACCCTGAGCTGCTTGGCTCAACGAGAGTTCCACAAACAGGTCTCGGGCTATTTAGCTTGTCAGAGTGCCAGAGTGTCAGTGGCTATTTTCTATCCCCTTCTTTCGCGCTTTCGCAGGCAGTTCAAGGTGATTGTTTAAACTTGTAGTGATCGCGGTTCAGCACTGCCGCCACTGCATTGACTTCGTCAGGAAACAGCCCCAAGTTCAACTCGGTATTGCATTGATCTACCATACCGCGCAAAAAACCCGCAGTGCTGATTCGCCCTAGTGGGCGATAGATGGCAGCGCCGTTACCCCCCACTTTTTGAATGTGACACGCCACACATTTATGCTCTGCCATCAGTTTTTTGCCCAACGCAAGATCGGCACCTTTGAAAATCAAAGGCTCTTGGGCAAAGGCCGTGGCACCCACCACACACGCAGCCATACATATCCAACGTGCGACTAAATTAGACATACAAGCATCTCGCAATAAAAACCAACAGTGTGACATAACCTCCGTCCAGACTCAAGACCAAAACCTACATGACACCCTCTCACCCAGAACAACTCTACTACTCCACCACCAGCCCCTATGCACGCAAAGCGCGCATAGCCGCCGCCGAAAAGCAAGTACTCTTTACACCGGTGCTGGATGTGCCGTGGAATGCAGACACCAAAATCATTGCCATCAACCCCTTGGGCAAAGTACCCGTCTGGGTGATGGCCGATGGCACCGCACTGTTTGACTCGCGCGTGATTGTGGAATACATCGACACCCTGTCTCCAGTAGGCAAGCTGATCCCCTCCATGGGCCGCGAGCGCGCTGAGGTAAAAACTTGGGAGGCATTGGCTGATGGAGTGCTGGACGCTGCCATTTTGGCGCGCCTGGAAGCCACCTGGGCTGGCCGCAGCGCCGAGCAGCGCAGCCAAGCTTGGATCGACCGCCAAATGGGCAAAATCACCACCAGCCTGAAGGCCATCAGCCAAGGTCTGGGCGAAAAGGCCTACTGCGCTGGCGTGCACTTTAGTTTGGCCGACATTGCGGTAGGCTGTGTGTTGGGCTATCTGGACTTTCGCTTTCCGCAGATCAGCTGGCGCGCTGACTACCCTAACCTGGCCAAGCTGTACGACAAGCTAGTCCTGCGCCAGAGCTTTATCGACACCAAGCCCGTCTGATTAACTTTAAGGTTTATTGGCCTGTAGGCCAATAAAGTGTTGCGGGAGCAGCTGCTAAATTGATAGCTTTGAGGCGCTGAGCCTGTGTACCTTCAAGCCCCAAACTCGTCACCCAGCTCCTTGGCCCGGCGCCGCGCCGCATGCATGGCGCGCTGGAACAAAGTGTCCAGGTTGTCTTGCTGCATCGACGTGATGGCCGCATACGTGGTGCCGCCTTTGGAGGTGACGCGCTGGCGCAATATATCTGGCGACTCTGCGGAGGCCTTGGCCAACTCAGACGCTCCGGTGAAAGTGGCTTTGGCTAAAAGCGCCGCTTGCGCAGGGGGCAGGCCCATGTCGATGCCCGCTTTGGTCATGGCTTCCAAAAAGAAATACACATAGGCCGGGCCTGACCCCGAGATGGCGGTGACCGCGTCAAGCAGGGCTTCGTTGTCCAGCCACAAATGCTCACCCGTGCTGCGGATCACCCGCTCCACCGCAGCGCGGTCATCTGCCGTAACGGCGGGGCGTGCGTACAGAGCGGTAATACCTTTACCTATCAAGGCCGGCGTATTGGGCATGCTGCGCACCACCCGCTCAGTACCCAACCAATGCGCAATGCTGTCGGAGCGGATTCCAGCGGCTACGCTAAAGTGCAGTGCTGTTTTGGTGTGAAAGCGGGTTTGCAACGCGGCTTCTTTGAAGGTTTGCGGCTTCACCGCCCAGACCACAATTTCTGCTTCGGCAAGCATCGCGTTCGGGTTGCTGAAGGCCTCGATACCAAAATCGGTTTTCAGTTTGGCATGCGCTTCGGGGTAGGGCTCAACCACCATGATCTGCATGGGCCGCATGCCTTGGCGGATCAACCCCCCGATGATGGCGCTGGCCATATTGCCGCCGCCGATGAATGCTATTTTGTCGTTCATAAGTACTTTCGTTCTTCCCTGCTCAATCTGTCGGCATGCAGCCTAACTGGCCAGCCACTCAAATGCTACAAACTGCGTGATCTGGTTGCTGTTGAAATTATCGTCGCTGACGAACACCAAGGTCGGGTTGCCGTTAGGCAGCGTAGGGCCCCGCGTCATGCCCTCGGTATTGTCCAGGCGCGGTAGACCGGCTTTGGCAAAGTCCAGCAGCAGCAGTTTGTCTGCGGGCTTGAATTTGGCGCCCAGCAGCGTGGGCATGCCCAGCACATCGTCAGCGCCTTCGGTGTCTATCCAGTACAGGCGCAGCGAGTTGCCCACGCCGTAGGCCCAGGCACGCTCCAGCACCAGCATGCCGGTCTCGGAGGCCATCCAAATCTCGCTCACGCCATTGTCGGCCATGGCCCCGCGCGTCAGGCCTGCGGGCGGCGACACACCCGCCACGCTGGGCGCAAACGCAATTGCATCGGGGATATAGGCAATCTGGCGAAACGGCTGCGCACTGTGGGTGGCAAATTGGGTGATGCGAATCGGCCCGCCGGGCACGCCCACCGCAGGCACCGGACCGTCTTGCACCAGCGCGGCCTCGGTGGCCACCCACAGGGTGTCGCCGCTGGGCGTAAAGCTTAAAGACTCAAAGCCTTTGTTATCGCGCACGCCGCTCTTGCCGCTTTTGTCAAAGGCAAACATGGAGGGCACGGGCACCTGGCTGGCGTAGCTGCCGTCCAGGCGCATCTCGCGGATAAACGGCGCATGGCCGTGGCGTGCATCGCCTTCGCTGGTCCAGTAAAGGGTGTTTGTAGCCGCGCGCAGGCGAATACTCTCGGGGTCAGGCACTTCGGGGCTATCGGGCGACACGTTGCGGCGGTTGGGGTAGGGCTTGCCGTTGGGGGCTTGCACAGTGGTCACTTTCAGCAGCTCTGGCGCGCCCAGGCTGTCAGTGGTGATCGGTAGCTTGAGCGTGTAGAAGCGCGCCGGGTTGATGTCGGAGCGGTCGTCGCTGATGGCGTAGTACACGCCGCGTTCTTTGTCGTAGTCCAGCCCGCTCAGGCCACCTACTGTGGTGCCTTGGAATTGCAGTTTGTGGGCCAGCGTGGTGTGGCCGATCAAACGCAGGCGGGGGCCGGACTTGCTGGCTGATGGTGCAGTAGATCCAGCGGGTGCAGCTGTCGGCGCTACAGGTTTCGGGGTTTGCGCACAGGCTACACCAGAAGCCGCCAGCGCACTGGCCGACAGGGTGTGCAGCAGCGAGCGGCGCGAGATATCTTGAGTGGAATGCATGGCGCTTGAGTCTACCCGTAGTTGGGAGAGCCAGCGCCGCAAGAGGTGGCTGCTTCCTTGGCCATGCTACGGCTAACGCTTGACGATGCCTATTCATGGTTGGCCACGTTGCGGCTGACGCTTGAAGATGCCTAATCGTAGTTGGTCACGTTGCGGCGATGGAGGAAGTCGCGCTGTCAAAAACTTACGAAAACACGCGCGAATCCCGTCAGTAGCGCCACTGACTTTTGCACCGCGCGCCTTTCTCCAGTTTTTGCATCACGACCACACTCCATCACCGCTTGCTGGCGGTGGTTCGCTCCATGTCGTGCAGGCATGGTGCGCATTAGTGGAGTGGTCGCGCAACTGCGTCCGTGTAGACGCGACCTTGGCGGGCTTCGTCGGTAGCAAACACTACTAAATTCGTAGCTGCTCCCGCAATATTTTATTGCCCTAGAAGGCTAAACAGCTTGCAAGCTGAGCCACCTCTTCGTACAAAACAAAGCGACAAAAGCTAAAACCAACCGCTCAGAACACATTCTCCTATCCAAATATGGCTGTAGCCTAATGAACTATTGCGGGAGCAGCTATAAATTATGTAGTGACTATATCCATCAACATCTGCATCAGATGCCGATGTGCGGCCCATCGCCTGCATCCAAAGCAACTCTTACCCCAAGTCACGCAGGTGAAAAGCGTTCCAATCCCGGCAGAATTTTTCAGTTTGTCAGCTATAGTGCTGATAACTACTCCACTCCCAAACCTGATCTAGCAATCGCACAATCAGCAAAACCGGAGGGGCGACTTTACCGGTTTCGATATACCTGTTCATTGATGCAGCGCACTGCTAAACCATGATGAATGTAAACAGTTTTTTGAAGTTGTCTAAGCCATGGTATTTCGCAGACTGCCAGGGTATCCGGCAGATTCGCGGGATACATCAATAATCAATAGTTAGGCCACATGAAACCCACCACTGTCGGCGAGTTGTTGCACTGGTCATACGCGAACCTCGCGATGGCGCACTCTGCAATCACGGCGAACGCGGAAAGCTACGACCGCATGCAATTCATGATCAGGGCGCGTTTGTACAAGGGCCTGAGTGCAGGAACCATGAGCATCGGCCCGTTGGCAGATGACGAGCGCTTGAAAATGATCTTGCCGCAAGCATGCTGCTACTGCGCAAGCAAGGATCACCTCTCCATTGACCACCTTATTCCGACCAAGAAAGGCGGAAGGAATGTGGGAGACAACCTCGTCTGGGCGTGTAGGTCCTGCAATAGCTCAAAGTGCGCAACCGACGCGCTTGAATGGCTGGCTCAAAGGAATCAGTTCCCGCCATTGCTACTGCTTCGAAGATATCTGAAACTCGCAATCGAGTTGTGCCGCGAGCGCGGTCTGATGGAGGCAAAACTTGAAGCCACGCCTGAACTGCCCTTCTCTCTTCCGCATGTGCCTCTGTCGTACCCGAAACCAACTGAACTCACGCTGTGGGTGGCCCATGTAGCCTAACTATTTCATCAAGAAGATAGGGGAGTTCTGCCCGAGGAGCTAAGTGCATACATGGTATGCAGCTCACTACTGTATTCGTAGCTCCTCCCGCAATATTCTATGGGGCTAGAGGACTAAACAGCTTTCAAAAGCGCACCCTGCGCAAAAAACAGAGCGACACAACGCCAGTTAAGCGGTAGTTCGGCGTGCTTGGGATGAAAAATCTGGAGCAAGGCGCGCGGTGCAAAAGGCTGCCGCGCTACTGACGATATCCGCGCGTGTTTGCGCAAGGTTTTTGCAGCACAAGTTCCCGAGCTGCCGCCATCCAGCCCGCTTCGAGCGGCATCTTCATACGCAAATCAGGCTGTAGCTCAATAGAATATTGCGGGAGCAGCTATGAATTAAGTAGTCAACATGCCGATCAGCGACTCTATCCATGTAAGTATTTTCAGCTTGTCAGCTATAGTGGAGTTAACCAATACGCTCTCGCACCTGGTTTAGCTATCAGGTGCTCAGAAAAAAATACCAGGCCGCAGGAGCTACCTATGCCTCGTTACATTGCATTTCTTCGCGGTGTCAGTCCAATGAATGCCAAGATGGCGGATCTGAAGGTGTGCTTCGAGAAGATGGGCTTCACAGAGGTAAAAACCGTTCTGTCCAGTGGCAATGTGGCTTTTACGGGAGCCAAGAAGCAAGAATCCAGCTTGGCTAAAACTATTGAATCAGGGATGGCTGAGCATCTGCCCCGCAGCTTTCCTGTCATGGTGCGCACCACTGATCACCTGCTCGCAGTGCTTAAGGCAGACCCGTACTCTGACTTTCTTATCTCGCCAAACGCGAAACGGGTTGTGACCTTCTTGAGTCAACCGCACAAGGAAGAGCTGTTGCTTCCCATTGAGCTTGATGGTGCCAAAATATTAACCATCCAGGGCATCGAGGTTTTCACGGCTTATGTGCCACATGAGCGTGGCCCCATCTTCATGACGCTCATTGAAAAAACGTTCGGTAAGAACGTCACCTCCCGCACGTGGGACACCATCAAAAAATGTGCCGTGGCATAAGGCAGGGGCCTGGCAATTCATTCACGCCAAGCGTGTTTGGCGCATCTACGAATGCAGTTCACTATTAATTTAGTAGCTGCTTGCGCATTATTCTGTTGGGCTAGAGAGCCAATCAGCTTGCAAAAGTGACCTCTCAGGGCACCACCGAGCGACGCAACGCCAGCCAGCCACCCACGAGTGACATGTTTAGGTCGTCAGCGCATCAAAACCTCAAAAACAGCTGAGCAGAGCAGGTTTTTGTATGCAAACCAGGCTGTAGCCAAATAGAATATGGCAGGAGCAGCTATAAAATATGCAGTGCATCTACCCTTCAATCTGATCCCGCAAAATTTTTGAAGCTCTTCAGTCAGATGCATTCGAACGCTACGGCGCTTGCACACCAAAGAGTTTGGCGGCATTGTCCCAGCCAATTTGCCGTGCCACATCGGCTGGCAAATCACCCAACCATGCGCGGTAGCCCCGCATCAGCTCTTCGTAGTATTGCCAGCGTTGGTTGACCCAGGTGTCTGAGCCGATCACAAAACGCGTGGGAAACTCCAGCACCAGCGCGCGCCACTCGGGGCTGAGCTTGCCGTCAGCGCCTGTCAGGCCCGGGCGGTAGGACAGCTCGCCCATCAGCAGGGGGTATTTGAGCAGCAGCGCACGTACGCGCTCCACGCTGGCACCGCCAATGCCCGTATGCGCCCAGACCAGCTTGGCCTTTTGGCCTTTGCTCGGCGTGTTCGCCATCAACAGGTCGATGGCCGCGTCGTCCACATGCGCCAGCACGGCCAGGCCTTTGTCTTCGGCCAACAGCATCAGTTTTCTGGCCACCGCGCCATTGGCATTCTGGCTGTCGTAGAGGTGAAACTCACCAATACCTTTGTAGGGGCCCGCTTCGGTGCCGCGCGCCAGCTCAGCCAACACCATGGCATAGATGGACTCGTCTTTGAACCATGTGCTGTAGTCGTCCCGGTTGCGGTACAGGCGCACAAAGGGCAGCACCGTCACGCCCGCTTTGGCAGTCTGGGTGGTAGCAGCGGCCAGTGAGCGGGTGCCGTCGTTGGGCCGCGAGTTGGCCACGATGGCGCGCACACCGCTGCGCTGCATGCGCCCCAGTACATCGGGCAGCGGGTGCGCCGCCTGCGCCTCGTCGTTGTAGTGCAGGTGCGCGTCCAGCAAGGGGCCGGTGTAGTCCGCGGCGTGTGTCAAAGAGGCCGCAAAGCTAATTGCTAATACTATATATTTCATAGCTGCTCCCGCATGATTCTATGGGGCTAGAGGGTTAAAACACTTAAAGCTAAGGCGCATAAGCATCTGCCGCGGCAGCAAAGCACATCCTGCTCAGGTGCAGAGCATCAAGCTTCCAGGTGCTGCGCGAAAAACGCCAAGGTGCGCGCGCGCGCTTGCGCCGCCACTTCGGGATGCCACGAGGCCCGTTGGTCGCAGTTAAAGCCGTGCTTGGCAGCGTAGATGTGGACTTGCACCGCAGGGTAGGCTTTTTGCAGCGCGGCCACGCCGTCCATCGGCACATAGGCATCGTCATTGCTCAGGTGGGCCATCGTGGGGCAGCGCGGCGCGCTGTCCAGCTCCAGGTGCATGCCGCCGCCGTAGTAGGGCACGGCAGCGCTGATGCCGGTGAGGGTGGTGGCCGCGCGCCAGCTCAGCAAGCCGCCCCAGCAGTAACCCATCACGCCCACCTTCAGCGCTGCGCCAGCCTGGCCTTGCTTGGCGGCGTGGTTAACGGCGGTTTGCACGTCCTGCATCAGCAAGGGTTTGAGGGCTTCGGCAGCCGTCTTCAGCGCAAAGCCGCGCTGCATGTCCTCAGGGCTGTAGCCCAGCTCTACGCCTGGTTCTGCGCGCTGGAAGGTGGCGGGGGCCACCACATAGTAGCCATCTGCCGCATAGCCATCGGCCACAGCGCGGATATGGCTGTTCAGACCAAAAATTTCTTGCAGCAAAACGATAGCACCTTTGGGCGCAGCGGCTGGGCGCGCCTCGTAGGCGGCAATCTGTGTGCCATCGGCACTGGTGAGGTTAAGCATGGTTCCCATGGTGGTTTCCTTAAAAAGTTGTCAATAAAAAAATGGTGGTGAGGTAAAGGGCGGGGATGAAGGCAGGACGCAGAGGACGCAAAAATTACGCAGAGGACGCAAAAGGAATACCCAAAAATTAAAAAACAGTGAAGGCATCACCATTGATTTTTCAAAATTTGGTTTTTCTTTTCTTCTGTCTTCTTTTGCGTCCTTTGCGTAACCTTAGCGCCCTCTGCGTCCTGCCCCCATCCCCCTGTATTCACAGTTAATTCGCAGCCAAGCGGCGCTCTAAAAAGTCCAAGCGATCTTGCCCCCAGAATATTTCGCTGTCCACCACATAGCTAGGCGCGCCAAACACGCCGGCATCGATGGCCTTTTGCGTGAACATCTCGTAGTGCTCTTGCGCCACAGGGCTTTTGGATTGCTCCAGGTGCTCCGCAGGCAAGCCGCATTCGCTCAGCAGCTCAGCCAATGTAGATTGCGCAGCGACATTGCGCTGCTGCGCCCAGCAGGCTTTCAGCACTGCACCACTCAAGGCCATGGCGGCATCGGCACCATCGTGCATACCCACGGTGATGGTCAGGCGCGCGGCATCGTCGCCTGGCACGGGGAAAAATTGCGGCTTGACGTGCATGGGCAGTTTTAAAAACTCGCTGGTGCGTGCCAGTTCCACCAAACGGTAGGCTTGGCGCTGCGCTGCGCGTTGGCCCAGAGGCAGGCCGCCCGAGACGGCAAATACTTTGCCAAAATCAACTGGCATCAAGTTGATACGTGCGCCCGCCTTGCGCGCGATGGCGGCGAACCGCTCGTGCCCCAAATAGGCCCAGGGGGACTGGGGTGCCAGGTAATAGTCAATGGTTAAAGCCACAATAGGTCTCCGGGTAGTTGTGCGGTAAGCTCACACTGTAACGGCGATTATTCATCTTTCACAAAACTTTTTCCAGGAGAAAGAACCATGACCACCAGCAATGCGAAAGTCGTATTAGTGACAGGTGCATCGCGCGGTATTGGTGCCGCCACCGCTATGCTTGCGGGCAAGCAGGGCTGGACTGTGGTGGTCAACTATGTTGCCAATGCGGTAGCTGCAGACGCCGTAGTACGCCACATTGTGGGCGCAGGCGGTACTGCCATCGCGGTGCAGGCCGACGTAGCCGTGCAAGCCGACATCACGCGCTTGTTTGCCACGGTCGACGAAAAACTGGGCCGCCTTCATGCCCTGGTCAACAACGCCGGTGTGGTGGACATGCCCGCGCGCGTCGATGGCATGAGCGTAGAGCGCCTGGAGCGCATGTGGACCACCAACATCACCAGCAGCTTTGTCTGCGCAGGCGAGGCCGTTAAACGCATGAGCACCAAGTATGGTGGCCAGGGCGGCGCGATTGTCAACCTGTCCAGCGCGGCCGCGCGAATAGGCTCGCCCGGCCAGTATGTGGACTACGCCGCCAGCAAGGCCGCCATCGACACCTTCACTATCGGCCTGGCCAAAGAAGTGGCGGCTGAGGGCATTCGCGTCAATGCGGTGCGCCCTGGCGTGATCGATACAGAGATCCATGCGTCTGGTGGTCTGCCCGACCGCGTGGCGCAGATCGCCGCGCAGTTGCCTATGCAGCGCGCAGGCACGGCGCATGAAGTGGCCGAGGCAATTGTGTGGCTGATGTCTGAGACGTCAAGCTACACGACCGGATCGATTGTGGATGTGACGGGCGGGCGCTGAGACGACGTTATTGTTTCCCCGAAGGGGCTGGGCAAGTTTTGTACGTGAGCAGGCCGACGGTGTACTCAGCTCCGCGGCTGTCCCCCGTGGCGGCTTATGGCCGCCTCCTCCTCCTTTATGCCGCTGCGCTGAGTACACCAAGTGCCAGAGCGAGCACAGCACAGAGCAGTGCATTGGCCAAACCGCTGGCGCTGCCTTGGCATTGCCCCTACACTCGCAGTCCATGGACACCAAAGCCCTCGTTACCCTGCTCGCCATCGTCAACCCCCTGGCCTGCATCCCTTTCTTCATCCATTACACCCAAGGCTTTTCGCCCAAGCTGCGGCGCAAAACCATTCTAATTTCCAGCTTCAGCACCTTCGTAGTCATTGCGCTCAGCGCATTGCTGGGTTTGAAAATCCTAGAGTTTTTCGGCATCTCCCTGGCCAGTTTTCAAGTGGGCGGTGGCATGCTGTTGCTCACCTCCGCTCTGTCCATGCTCAACGCGCAGCCCGCTGAGGCCAAAGCCAACGCCGACGAAATGCACGACGCCTCCGTCCGCGCCAGCATCGCCGTCGTACCGCTCACCATCCCCCTGCTCACCGGCCCCGCCACCATGTCCACCGTGGTCATCTACGCCGAAAAAGCCAAAGACTTCATACAGCTTGGCACCTTGGTAGCCTACGGCCTGGTCATCGCCATCGCCACCGCCCTGTGCTTCAGCTTGGCCCAGCCGATTGCCCGCGTACTAGGCAAAACCGGCATCAACGTCATGACCCGGCTCATGGGTTTGATTCTGGCTGCCTTGGCGGTTGAGGTGATGACCGATGGCTTGCAGAAGTTGTTTCCGGTACTGGCCCGCTAAACTCTGTAGATATGCCCAACCTGCTGTTGCTAGAAGACGACCCGGCTATCGCCAAAACGGTGGTGTTTGCCTTGCAGCGCGAGGGCTATGCGGTGGAGCATTGCAGCTTGCTGCGCGACGCACGTGCGCAGGTTCAGGCCAAAGACTGGGATGCCCTGATTTTGGATGTGGGTTTGCCCGATGGTAATGGCCTGGACCTGTGCCGCGAGGTGCGCGCCTCTGGCCACCTGCCGATACTGATGCTCAGCGCACGCGGCGAGGAGCTGGACCGTGTGCTCGGCCTGGAGCTGGGAGCCGATGACTACATGGCCAAACCGTTTAGCCCGCGTGAGCTGGTAGCGCGCGTGCGTGCGCTATTGCGGCGCAGTACCGCACTACCGATGTCCACCAGCCGACTTGGCCCTACTTTTGAACTGGACAGCCCCGGTCAACGCATCAGCTTGCAGGGCTGCGCACTGGATCTCACGCGCAGAGAGTACGGGCTGCTGGCCAAACTGCTGGAGGCGGCGGGACGCATCCAGTCACGCGAGGCATTGCTCAATGCCGTGTGGGGCCAAGATGCTGATAGCACGGACCGCACCGTAGACACCCATATCAAAACCCTGCGCGCCAAACTGCGGCTGGTAGACGCCAGCCGTGACTACATCAGCACGCACCGCGGCATGGGCTACAGCATTTCATTGTGATGCGCGGGGCTGGCATTCTATGAAACTCGGTATTCGGCTGCTGTTTGTATTTTTCTTGATCAACGGTTTGGCGGCATTTTTCGTGATGCGCGTTTTTACCGCCGAGATCAAACCCAGTGTGCGCGAGGTGATGGAAGACATGCTGGTAGACACCGCCAATATTTTGGCCGAGTTGGCCAGTGACGATCTGGCCGCTGGGCAGCTGCAAGATGGCCGCTTTGCCGCGCAAGTGCGTAACTACGCCACACGCCCGATCGATGCGCAAATCTGGGGCATGGAAAAACAGTCGCTTGACTTCCGTGTGTACGTGACCGATGCCAAAGGCCTGGTGCTGTTTGACTCCGAGAACCGGGCGCAAGGCCAAGACTTTTCGCGTTGGCGCGATGTCGCCCTGACCTTGCGCGGCGAGTACGGCGCGCGCGCCACACGCGAGGTGCAAACCGATGACCGCACCTCGGTGATGTATGTCGCCGCACCGGTGCTGCACCAGCAAAAAATCATTGGCGTGTTGACCGTGGCCAAGCCCATCAGCACGGTGCAAGATTTTATTGACCGCGCTGAGCGCAAAGTGGTCGTCAATGGCCTTCTCCTGCTGGCGCTGTCAGCAGCACTGGGCGTCATCGTGACGCTGTGGCTGGTGTGGAACATCCGCAAACTGCGCCAGTACGCGCAAAGCGTGCAAGCCGGACACAACCTGGCCGTGCCCCAGGTGCCCGGCGAGCTGGGTGACCTGGCCCTGGCCATGCAGTCCATGCGCCAGCGCCTGGAGGGGCGCGAGTACATTGAAAACTATGTACGCGCACTCACCCACGAGTTGAAAAGCCCCATGGCCGCTATCCGCGCATCCGGCGAGCTGCTGCAAGATGACCTGAACGCCGCAGACCGCGCGCAGTTTGCGGGCCAGGTCGTAGACCAAACCCAGCGTGTGCAGCGCTTGATTGACCGCATGCTGGAGCTGACTAAACTGGAGCAGCGCGCGGTGGCCAATGGTCGGTTGGTCGTGTCGGAACCGGTGCGCTTGTCAGACTGCGTGCAAGCGGCCATCGCCGCACTGCAGGCCCAGACAAGTATGAAAAACATCGCGATCCATGCGGATGCATCAGACGCACAGGGCCCAATTGACCGTGAGCTGGTGACTCTGGCTATCAGTAATCTGCTGGAAAACGCCATTGATTTTTCGCCCCAAGCGGCTGCCATTCAGATCACCAGCACGCCCCGTCGCATCACGGTGCAAGACCATGCCGGTGGCGTGCCCGACTATGCGCTGCCCCGTTTAGGCGAGCGCTTTTTTACCACCCAAAGGCCAGACGGCCAGCGCAGCGGCTCCGGCTTGGGCCTGGCCATCGTGCGGCAAATCATGGCGCTGCACGGCGGGCAGCTGCGCATAGTCAATGCGGACGGCGGTCTGCGCGTAGAGATGGTCTTTTCCGTCTGAATTTGGCGAAACTTCACACCCGCTTCACAAACTTCATTGCCTCCTCACGCTCGGGGCAGACACTGGCTTCACCTTAACTTGTGGAGCGTGTTGTGAAGAATCCCGTATTTGCCAAAATCTTGGCCATTGTGTGTGTACTGGTCGCCTTGGTATTTGGCTTAAGCCTGATTCAAAATCTGGTCAAAGACCGCTTTGCATTGCGCAACGCTGCCATCGCCAGTATTGGCAGCAGCCAAATACTGACCGGCCCCTTTATCCATAGCGCTTGCGTAGAGACCTGGGATGTCGCCACCAAAACCCCTGAGGGGGTGTCGGTACAAGAGAGGCGGCGCGAGTTTATCTTGACGGCGCTGCCAGAGACCTTGAGTCTCAAGTCTGGCGCCCACATTGACCAGCGTGGTCGCAGCTTGCACCAGGTCAACACCTTCAATTTGAAAGCCAACATCTCAGCCAAGTGGACAAACTTGGACAGTTTACAAGCCGTGAGAAGCGTCAAAGACTCGCGCATGAACTGCGGCGCACCGGTCATGATGGTGTCAGTATCCGACTCCAGTGGCATCCGCTCGGCGTCGTTGGTCATCAGCGGCGCTGCCCAGGCATTGAAACCCGGTACCTTCCATCCCCATTACAGCCGTGGCGTCCATGCGCTGCTGGCCGAGCCGCTGCGCGGTCACAAAGAGCCGATCACTGCAGAGATTGCGCTTGAACTTTTGGGCACTGAGAAGCTGTCCATTGTTCCACTGGGTGGCACGACAGAAGTAGCCATCAAAGGCAACTGGCCGCACCCCTCGTTTGGAGGCACTTTCTTGCCGTCAGAGCGGACCGTCGGTGCGAAAGGGTTTGAGGGTACTTGGCGCATTTCGTCGCTGGCTACGACCGTCGGTGACAGCTTGTCCAAGGGCCATCCGCTGTGTACCTTCTCCGATGCGACAACCAAAGCCTCGGGCCGCGAGAGCTGTGTGGAGACGCTGTCGGTGTCTTTCGTTGATCCCATCAATTTTTACTCTCTGAGCGACCGCGCTACCAAGTATGGTCTGCTGTTTGTGGTGCTGACTTTCGTTGCGGTGGGGCTGTTTGAGTTTATGCAGCGTCTGCGCGTGCACCCGGTGCAGTATTTTTTGGTAGGTAGCGCCATTTGCAGCTTCTTCCTATTGCTCGTAAGCTTGAGTGAGCAGATCGGCTTCAACATGGCTTATGCAGCGGCGGCCAGCGCCTGCGTGTTGCTGTTGATGTACTACGCCAGTTACATGCTGGGCAGCGTGTGGCGGGGGTTGCCGTTCGGGCTGATGACGGGCCTCTTGTATGGCTTGCTGTACATGCTGCTGCAGCTGGAGCAGACGGCATTGGCGGTAGGTGCTGTGGCATTGTTCATCGTCTTGGCCACCATCATGGCGCTGACACGCAAGGTGAACTGGTATGCACTGGCAGGCTCTGCAGCCGACAAGACCGCCTAAGGACGAGCATGTTCATCGCACACATGCCCGCAGGCTATTTGCTGGGTGCCGCGATCGCGCAGCGCTGGCCCGCTGTCCAATTTCGCGCTGCCTGGCTGGCCCTGCTGCTGGGCAGCATCGCACCCGACATCGACTTGCTTTACTTCTATGGGCTGTCTGACCGCAGTATCAACCACCACGCGTATCCCACCCACGTGCCCATCGTGTGCTTGATAGTCTCAGTCACAGTGGCTCTGTGTTTATGGCGTGCGCCGCAGCGCTGGCGCATCGTTTGGACGCTGTTTTGCACAGGCTGGTTGCTGCATTTAGTGCTCGACACTGTAGCCGGCCGTATCTGGTGGCTATGGCCCTGGGTCACCACCCCTTTTGTGTTGATCGAGGTGCCGCGCCGGTTTGAGCTGTGGTGGTTAAATTTTCTGACGCACCCATCCGTCCTGCTGGAGCTGGCCATTACGGGGTGCGCGGCGGTGTTGTGGCGTCGCCGCGCACAGCCAGTAAAGCCAGTAAAGAAACGGCTAGATTTCAGCGCCCAAGTTCCCCAACGTCCCTACAGAATGTTTTTGTGAGGGCCGCGCGACATCTGCGCATTCCGCCTTAGCCTCTTTTCGCGCAGTGTTTTGCACGATGGTGTCGTAGTGTTTCGATAGTCTTCACTACTGGAAAATTAGCTGCTCCCGCAATATTTCTTTGGCCTACAGGCCTGTTAGGCATGAAAATCGTTCACGTCAGTTTCTCAAACCCCCGCAAGGATATCGAGTGCCGTCGCCAGTACGCTGGGTGATGTATTCGCAAGTTTCGCCGCTTGGCTGACGAATCAAACATCGTTGCTTTGGAAGGAAAAGCCAAACACGGCAGTGGAACCGTCAAGCGACTGGTGGACGGTAGGCGCATATTGCGCGGTGACACGCTCCCAAAACCTTGCAGAGACACCGTTCCCGGGAAAGCTTCGAATCTCCCACTCACCCGGATGCATAGCAAGCACCGCTGCAGTGGCTGCGCGGCCGGCGCCGACGCGCCGATAGAGAGCACGCACACCAAACTCGGCCATTTCAAAGACACCGCGCTCGTTCATTCGCACCAGCGCAAACCCCGCTATGTCAGACCCGTTGCGGATGAGATAGGGAAACCGCCCGTCTTCACTCCAATACAGGTCTAGATACGGATATTCAGTGGTAGCGCCGAGTTCGTGAAGGTAGTCGTGCAGCATTGTCTTGACCGCTGCGCGATGCGCTTGGGCGGCAGGTTCAATGGTGATCATCGGTCTTGGCTGGCCCGTAGCGCCTAACGAAGTGCATGCCGCAAAATGTACAACATGTTTTAGCGGCTGCCTACAACGCTTGGGTAGGCACGGCAAGCAAGCTCTTAAAAAATACTGTTTTGAAAGGGAAATAGGCCTCTAGCCGAATGAAATATTGCGGAAGCAGCTACTTTTTTAGTAGTGATGACGATTCGGAAACACCGCGAAACGGTTGCACAAAAGAGCGCACTACACAAGCCAGCAAGCGGTGATGGAGTGTGGTTGTGATGCAAAAACAGTAGAAAGGCGCGGCGAGGTCTGATGGTGACTACAAATTTTAGGCGCGTGTTTTCGTAAGTTTTTGACAGCGCAACTTTGTCCATCGCCGCAACGTACAAAACTAGGTGCGTCATCTTCAAACAAGCACTTGCAATTTACAAAAGGCAGATGCGAAGCCTGCAAGCGCAAAGCGCTACATCTGTTCCCAAGGCAAGCCATCATGCCGCCAGCCGCTGAGCGTGCTGCGGTGAAAGGTCTCGTTGAGCTCACCCTCAAAGCCGTGCAAGATATTAGTGATATTGGTAAAGCCTGCAGCTTCCAGGGCGTAGCCAGCGTCTACGGTGCGTTTGCCACTGCGGCAAATCAGGTAGATCGGGCGCTCTTTGGCCTCGGGGCCGCTACCGGCCTCGCGCTCTACGGCTTGGGCAAATTGCGCCGGGTTGGTCTGCAAGTCGGGGTATTCGTACCACGGAATGTTCTCTACACCCGGCGGGCGGCCCACGTACAAGGACTCGATTTCCATGCGCACATCGAGGAAAAGTGCGTTGGGGGTGTTTTGTATTTCTTGCCAGGCGGCGCGGGGTTCTAGGTGCTTCACGGGTGTGATTATCCCAAATTTGGCGGGAGGCCTTGGGTTCTTTCTACAATAGAGCCCATGAAACCACTTGTCTATACCCGAGGCCAGGCGCTGCCTGAGATTCTGAGCCAACGCATTGCCATTCTGGACGGTGCCATGGGCACCATGATTCAGCGCTTTAAATTGAACGAAGCCCAGTTTCGTGGGGCGCGGTTTGCCAACTTTCATAAAGATATCAAAGGCAATAACGAGTTGCTCAGCCTGACTCGGCCGGATGTGATTGGCGACATCCACGAGAAATACCTGGCCGCTGGCTGCGATTTGATCGAGACCAATACCTTTGGCTCGACCACCGTAGCCCAGGCCGACTACGACATGCAGCACCTGGCGCGTGAGATGAATGTGCAGTCGGCCAAAATAGCCCGCGCCGCCTGCGACAAATATTCCACGCCCGACAAACCCCGCTTTGTGGTGGGCGCGCTAGGCCCCACGCCCAAGACGGCCAGTATCAGCCCTGATGTGAACGACCCGGGCGCGCGCAATGTGAGCTTTGAAGAACTGCGCGCCGCCTACTACGAGCAGGTGGAGGCTTTGTTTGAAGGCGGCTCGGACGCGCTGCTGGTAGAGACGATTTTTGACACGCTGAACGCCAAGGCGGCGCTGTTTGCGATTGACGAGTTTTTTGAGGCCAGTGGCGAGCGCCTGCCGCTGATCATCAGCGGCACGGTGACCGATGCCTCGGGCCGCTTGTTGAGCGGCCAAACGGTGACGGCCTTTTGGCACAGCGTGCGCCATGCGCGCCCATTGGCCGTGGGGCTGAACTGCGCGCTGGGCGCGGCGCTGATGCGCCCGTACATCCAGGAGATGGCGCGGGTGGCAGGCGATACCTTTATCAGCTGCTATCCCAACGCGGGCCTGCCCAACCCGATGAGTGAGACAGGCTTTGACGAAACGCCCGAGGTGACCTCACGCCTGCTGCATGAGTTTGCCAAAGAGGGTTTGGTCAACATAGTGGGCGGCTGCTGCGGCACCACGCCAGACCATATCAACGCCATACGTTTGGCCGTGCAGCCACTGGCTGCGCGCAGTGTGCAGCGCGAATTTTTCTACAAAGAAGCAGCGTGATGTGCTTGCCCGTGGCGCACAAAAAAAACTGCTAGCCCAAAGCTAGCAGTTACAAGCTAGCCGCCGAGAAGGCGGCCACAGAGGAGTTACTTTTCCTGGTAGGCGTCGTGGCAGGCTTTGCACGAGGCGCCAGCAGCGCCAAAAGCGGTTTTGATGGTGTCCAGGTTGCCGGTTTTGGTCGCGGCGTTCAAGGCGAGCACTTTTTTGCCCATATCGTCTTGCAGCTCCTTGAACTTGGCAGCTTCTTTCCAAATCTCAGGCTTGGCCTTGCCACCTTCGGTGCCAGCGCCAAAGCCTTGCCATGGCAGGGTAGACATCATGGTGGCGATTTCGGCGTTTTGCTGTGCCGCGGCGGCATCAAACGGAATGCGGCCATTGACCATGGCACCAATGCGCCCAAAGTGGGTGCCCATGACGCGCAGCGAGCTTTGGCGGTACTTGATGGCATCTTCGGGTTTGGCAAATTGGGCGGCAGCGGGTAGGGCTGCGCCGAGCGTCAATGCGGCAAGCGTTGCAGCGGCAAAGTGGCTTATTTTCATAAGTGGCTCCTGTAGTAGAGAATGGTGACCAAAAAAATAGACTCAAGCAAAATGAATCTGCCCAATGTGAGTTTAGGGGATTTTGAAAGTTCCTGAGTTGCTGTATTTCTGTATTAGGGTTTGCGCGAGGCTGGAGTGTGACGCTGGCGACGCAGGCACGGAGTCACAGGCCGAGAAGTTGGCAGCACTTGGCATGCGCTGCAGATATCGCGCACAATGTTGGCAGGTAATTCGCTGACTCGAACCATGTGATCACCATTCAAAAAAGCCACTATGTCACCCACCTCTACCCCATCCGCCAACCGCGCTACCCGTGTGTGGGACCTGCCTACCCGTATTTTTCATTGGTCTTTGCTGGTGTGCATTTTGGGTCTCTTCATCACCGTGAATGTAGGTGGCAACTGGATGCAGTGGCACTTTAGGTTTGGCTATGCCGTGTTCACCTTGCTGCTGTTTCGCATCGTGTGGGGCGTGGTAGGCGGGCGCTGGTCGCGGTTTGGCAGCTTTATCTATGCGCCGTCCACCGTCTTGGCTTACCTCAAAGGCCAAGGCAAGCCCGAGCATTCGGTGGGGCACAACCCCATGGGTGCGGGCTCAGTATTTGCCGTGCTGGGGGTTTTGTTGCTGCAAGTAGCCAGCGGCCTGTTCAGCGACGATGACGTTGCTTTCCAAGGGCCTCTGGCCAAATTCGTGTCCAATGCACGCGTAAGCACTGCCACGTGGTACCACAAAGAACTGGGTAGCAAGGTGCTGATAGCCTTGATCGTGCTGCATATTGCGGCCATTTTGTTTTACCTGTACAGGAAAAAAGAAAACCTGATTGGCCCCATGCTGGACGGCGATAAGCATCTTGCTGTGCCCGTATTGCCCTCGCGCGACGACACAGCCTCGCGTGCCATAGCGGCTGTGGTGCTGATAGTATGCGCCGCTGGAGTATGGTGGGTGGTCACACTGGGGGGTTAAAAACAGCTACTATGCTGATTTATCTCTTTGACGATAAAGGCCCGCACTATGAACGCCCGTGTCCCTGCCCAAATTCTGAATACTGCCCAAGCCTATACCCATGTAGCGCAAGCTTGGGACAGCGATATCACCCAGCGCATTACCGACTACATCGCCATCCCCGCCAAATCACCCGGTTTTGATGCCGACTGGGTGGCGCACGGCTATATCGACACCGTGATGCGCCAGGCCGCACAGTGGGTGGAGGCGCAAAAAGTACCCGGGCTCCAACTGGAAGTGCTGCGCCTGAACAAACCCGACGGCACGCCGCGCACTCCTGTGCTGTTTTTTGAGATCCCCGCGCACCAAAGCACCTCTACGCAGACCGTGCTGATGTACGGCCACCTGGACAAACAGCCCGAGTTCAGCGGCTGGCGCAATGATTTGGGCCCCTGGACAGCCAAGCTGGAAACCGGCAAAGACGGTGCCGCGCGCCTGTATGGGCGCGGCGGCGCGGACGATGGCTACGCCGTGTATGCATCGATTGCCGCCGTCAAAGCCCTCAAGGCGCAAAACGTGCCCCATCCGCGCATCGTGGGTTTGATCGAAACCTGCGAAGAGTCTGGCTCCTACGATTTGCTGCCCTATGTCGATGCGCTCAAAGCGCGCTTGGGCGACGTGTCCTTGGTGGTGTGCCTGGACTCTGGCGCGGGCAACTACGACCAATTGTGGATGACCACCAGCCTGCGCGGCATGGCCAGCGGTGTGCTCAAGGTAGAAATTTTGACCGAGGGCGTGCATTCGGGCGATGCCAGCGGCCTGGTGCCGTCGAGCTTTCGCATCATGCGCCAAGTGCTCGACCGCTTGGAAGACAGCGCCACGGGCCGTTTGCTGCCCGCCAGCTTTCACTGCGAAGTACCGGCTGACCGCTTGCAGCAAGCCAAAGCCACGGCGCAGATTTTGGGCGAGGAGCTGCACAAACGCTTTCCTTGGGCGCACTACGATTGTGGCGGTTCGACCACCTTTGCCCTGCCCACCACCACCGACCCACTGCAAGCGCTGCTCAGCCGCACTTGGGCGCCTACCCTGAGCGTGACGGGGGCCGAGGGCTTCCCGGCGCTCAAAGACGCAGGCAACGTCCTGCGGCCCTACACCGCGTTCAAACTCTCGCTGCGCCTGCCGCCATTGGTGGAAGCGGCGCAGGCCGTGCTGCAGCTCAAAGCCCTGCTGGAAGACAACGCGCCTTACCAAGCCAAGGTCACGTTTGAATCCGCAGGCGGTGCCACTGGCTGGAACGCCCCTAGCACCGCCCCGTGGTTTGACGCGGCATTGAACGCCGCCAGCACCGCCCACTACGGCGCGCCCTGCGGCTATATTGGCCAGGGCGGCACCATACCGCTGATGAACATGCTCTCCAAAGGCTTTCCCAAGGCGCAAATGATGGTCTGCGGCGTGCTGGGGCCCAAGAGCAACGCCCACGGGCCTAATGAGTTTTTGCATATCGACTACGCCAAAAAGCTTACCGCTGCGGTGGCCAGCGTGATTGCGGCGCATCCTTGACCAAGCTCTGGGGTAAAAGCGTGACACAAAGTAACGCGCAGTGTAGACTGTTGCGATGAGTGATTCGTACCTTTCACCCCTGACCGCCAGTGATGGCGACATTATTGCCGTGCAAGACTGGCCGTTTACCGACAACGGCCTGGACGACGACCGGCCACGCGGCACGGTGCTGATCGTGCACGGCCTGGGCGAGCACGCGGCCCGCTACGCCCAAGCTGCGGACGAGATGAACCGCTGGGGTTACACCGTGCGCAGCTACGACCAGTATGGCCATGGCGACTCTGGCGGCAGGCGCGGCGCTCTGTCACGCGATATGCGCCTTCTGGATGATTTGGCCGACGTCATTGACGGTACGCGCCGCTTGATGGCACCCAACGAACCGTTGATTTTGCTGGGCCACAGCATGGGCGGCGTGGTGGCGACGCAGTTTGTGCTGCAAAAAATTCGTCCTGTAGAGGGCTTGATTCTCAGCTCGCCGGGGTTCGACGCGGGGCTGAGTGGCATGCAAAAAATGCTCTTGGCTACCATGCCACTGATCGCGCCTAATTTGCGCGTGGGCAATGGCTTGAAACTGCAGTACCTGTGCCGTGACCCAGCCATCATCAAGGCCTACCGCAGCGACCCCTTGGTACACGACCGCATCAGCGCGCGCCTGGCCAATTGGATCGCCACGCAAGGTGCCGCCTGCATTGCGCAGGCTTCACAGTTGGCTACACCTACGCTGCTGCTCTATGCGGGCGCAGACCGCTTGGTCAACCCGGCGGGCAGCGTTGCGTTTGCCGAAAAGGCACCTGCCAGATGGGGCCATGTGCAATGCTTTGACGAGATGTACCACGAGATACTGAACGACCCAGAGCGCAAGGAGGTGCTGACCGTCATTGAGCATTGGCTAGAGCGCCTGCATACCATCATTTAGCCATTAATTTAATGCCTTATTGAGGCTGTAGCCGTTTGGAATAAAGCGGGAGCAGCTATAAAATATATAGCCTTGTCACGCACATACACCAAGCAACTCGGCTCTATTGCAGCGGATCACCCAACGCAATACCTTCGCGCCGAGGGTCTGCACCACCCACCAGCACGCTGGCGGTGCTGCCCGCAGGCTGGGTTTTGATGATCGTTGACACGCCGCTGGACTGCGCGGCAAACGACACCGTGTGGCCCATGTTGCGCAAGCCCACCAGCAAGGGGTCGTTCAGCCCGGTGTTGCTGACATCAATAGACGGATGTTCGCCGCCCAAGCCGGTGGTGGGGCTGTTGGCTGCGCCAAAGTTCACCATCGAAGTGGCTTGCTGCGCGTCCAGCTTCCAGTCCACCGCGCTGACCACAGTTTTCACCACAAACTGGATGATGGCTGCGCCGCCGGGCGATCCAGTGGCCATCATGAAGTCGCCGCGTGAGCCGTCAGCCGCCTTTTTGAACACCAAGGTGGGCGACATCGAGCTGCGTGGGCGCTTGAGCGGTGCCACGCGGTTGGCAATCGGGCCTGCTGCGTCCGAGGGGTCAAACGAAAAATCGGTGAGCTGGTTGTTCAGCAAAAAGCCGCGCGTGAAGTGGAACGAACCCATGCCCGCTTCAATTGTGGTGGTCATCACCACCACATTGCCGTACTTGTCCACAATGGACATGTGGGTGGTGCCATTGCCCTCGCTGGCACTGCTTCCTATCGGGCCGGTACCCGGAAACACGCCTGCTGTCGCGCTGCCCATGCTTCGGGTGGGCGAGATCAGCAGCGAGCGGGTTTTCAAATAGTCTTTGTTCACCATTGAATCGATACCGCTGCCCGGCAGGGTGATGAAATCCGTGTCGGCCACATAGGCGTTGCGGTCGGCGTAAGCCAAGCGCTGCGCCTCACTGACCAGGTGCACGCCCATGACCGAGGGTTTGCCACCTTCAGCATTGACCAAGGTGGGTAGGTTGGCAGGGGCTGCCATATCAAAGTTTTCCAAAATGCCCAAAGTTTGGGCTACTGCAATCCCGCCGGATGATGGTGGGCCCATGCCGCACACCCAGGTGCTGCGATAGGTGGTGCACAACGGGGTGCGGCGCACCGCTTTGTAGTTGGCCAGGTCGCTCATCGCGGTCAAGCCTGCCGTGATGGTCACAGCGGTGGTTACGCCGCCGGTAGTGATGTTGATTTTGTCCACGATGGACTGCGCAATCGGCCCGGTGTAAAAAGCGTTGGCACCACCCTGAGCGAGTGAGCCTAGCGTAGCAGCGTAAGCCGGGTTCTTTATCACTGTGCCCAGCACTTTGGGGCTGTAGTCGGGGTTCAGAAAATACGCCGCCGCTTCGCTGTCGCGCAGCAAATCGTTGCGCGCGCCACTGACGGCAGCCGTCATGCGTCCGCTCATTTTGAACCCGTCGTTGGCCAGCTTGATGCCCGGTTGCATCAGGTTGGCCCAGGTCTGGTTGCCATGGTCTTGGTGCGCCAGCTCCAGCATGCGCACGGCCCCTGGCGTGCCAATCGAGCGGCCACTGGCCCGGGTACTTGCAAATGCGTTGCCCAGGTTGGGCAGGGGGGTGGTTCTGTCGGCAGCGCTGATATAGCGCAAATAGTCTTCGGTAGCCGCAGCGGGGGCGGTTTCGCGGCCATCGTAGCTTTGCACGCTTTGGGTGCTGGCTTTGTAATGCAGCATAAAGGCACCGCCGCCCAAGCCCGAGGACTGCGGCTCTACCAGGCCCAGTACCATTTGCACGGCCACTGCCGCGTCTATCGCGGTGCCGCCTGCGGCCAATACATCGCAACCGGCTTGGGTGGCCAAGGGATTGGCGGTGACCACCATAAAGCTTTTACCGCTCACTGCGGTTTTGCCGGTCTTGTAGCCCGATTGAGGCTCGGGAATGGCCGGGTCGCCAGGCAGGCCAGAGCCGACGACTACGGTGCTGGTACCCGCGGCTTGGACGCAGGGTTTGGGCAATAGGGGCGGGTCAATGATTGCCACGGGATCATCGCCCGAGTTACTACCGCATCCCCATAAGGCCACAACAGACAGGGTAAGTGCTGCCAACCAGCGCGCGGGCTTAGTCACAAAGGTGTGGGTCTGCATCATTGCCAACTCCTTGGGGTGCTGCGTGTGCCTGTGCAGGCATAGAGCGGTTTACGCAGCCACTATTTTTTGCTGCCCACACACTGTACAACCTTCGGTTAAAACTTCCAAGTGATTTCAATGGCCCTAGCCATCCGAGCCACAGCTGTAACGGGTTGTAGCCCTTTAAAATATTGCGGGAGCAGCTATTATTTTTGCATCATCTTGCCAAGCATACCCATCAGGTCGCCAGCATTTCCCAGGCCGCTTGTGGGGGCTTGGCCGTTCGGGGTGAGGTGGTTGATCAGGCCGGGCAAAATTTGGCTGAGCTGTCCGGCGGCGTCGCCTTGGCTCATGCCCAGCTTGGAGGCCAGGTCGCTGATGGTGTTATCGCCCAAGGCGCTGGTCACTTGGTCGCCGCTGACAGCTTGGTTCTGTCCGGTGCCAATCCAGGAGCCCATGGCATCGCCCAAACCGGCTTGCTGGAATTTAGCAGCCAAGCCGCCCAAGCCGCCTTGCCCACCGTCGTTAGACAGCATGCCAATGGCTGCGTTGATGAGTTGGGAGTTCAAGCCGCTACCGCCTTGCTGTCCACCGCCACCTAGTACAGCCCCCAAGATGCTGGCTAAACCGCCGCCGCCTTGCTGTTGTCCGCCGCCCAGTGCTGCGCCCAAAACTGAATCTAGTAAACCCATGGTGTGCTCCAAAAATAAAAAAGTAAGAAAGAAACTTACAAAATCATCTTACGCGATGCAGCCAGCCTAGCACCGCAAATGATGCAACTAAACATTGTGCGCCGCTTTGCGTTGCTGTGCAAGCCAGAACAATGCCACACCTGTGACGGCTACAGGCAACAGTGAGCCGTAGTTGAGCAGCGTCCAACCCTGGGTGGTGACCAGTGCGCCGGACGAAAAGGAGGACAGGGCTAGCGTGGCAAAGATAAAGAAGTTCAGCACACCCTGTACTTTGTCTTTCTCTTGCGGAGTGTAGGTCTCAAGCGCCAGGGTGGTGGAGCCAGTGAACAGAAAATTCCACCCCACGCCGAGCAAGAACAAAGCGAACAAAAATTGGTGCATGGCCACGCCCGACAGCGCGATCACAATGCACAACAGGTTAAGCGATACCCCCACGCCCATCACTGGCAATGCGCCAAAGCGCTTGATGATATGGCCAGTCACAAAACCGGGCGCAAACATGCCAATCACATGCCATTGCAGGACAAAGGCCGCGTCGCTGAAGGGCAGGGCGCATTGCTGCATGGCAATTGGCGTGGCGGCCATCAGCAGGTTCATCACACCGTAGCCCAAGGCACCCGCAGCCGCAGCGACGATGAACACCGGCTGACGCATGATCTCAGCCAGTGGACGGCCCGTGCCCGCAGCAGTTTTAGCAGGCAGGGGTGGAAAGTGGATGAAGGCCATCACCAGTTGCCCTAGCAGCGCCACGCCGGCCAGCGCAAGGTAGGCCGCGGCAAACGGTACGTCCATCAGGCTGCGGGTAGCCGCAGCCAAGTTGGGGCCGATGATGGCACCGATTAAGCCGCCCGCCAGCACCCAGGAGACGGCTTTTTCTTTGGCCCCGGGCAGCGCCAGCTCGGCAGCGGCAAAGCGGTAGAGCGAAGCGTTGGCACTGTAATAGCCTGCGATCACGGTGGCCAGGCATAAAAGCGCAAAGTTACGTGTCATGGCCGCATAAAAGCACAGCAGCGCCGAGCCGCAGCCCACCAGCAGACCGATTTGGAACGAGCGCTTGCGCCCCAGCGCCGCCTGCACCCGTGCCACCAGGGCCGTAGACAGCGCGGCACCCAGCACATAGCCCATGACGGGCAGGGTGGCCATCCAGCCCAGCGGCGCAAGGGCCAGGCCCACCAGGCCGTTGATGGCGATAAACACCACGTTGTTGGTCAGAAACAAGCCTTGCGCAAAGCCCATGAGCCAGAGGTTTTTGTTCACGGAAATCCTTGCATTTTAAAAACAGAGAGGGGATGGCAACCAGGCAAGCGTAACCCAAGACCGAGTACAAGGTGCGTGAGTTTATTCGGCTGTGAGCGCCCACAAACTTAGCGCAGCCAGCGGCGCTGTCTCCGAGCGCAGCACGCGAGCCCCCAAGCCTACGGGCGCGTAGCCACAGGCGATAGCGGCGGCTTCCTCCGTCGGGCTCAGGCCACCTTCAGGGCCGCCAAGGCATTCGATGGCGGGTTCCGTAGTTGCGCTGGCCGCGCTGCCGACGGGGGCAAAGGTGGGTGCGCCGGACGCGAACACTCGGGCCGACACACTGGCGCTGTGCACTGACAGCACGCAGCGCAATGCATGCTGCTCGGCGCGCTGGCCGGTGCCGGCCAGCCAGGCAGCCCAGCCCAGCACCGGTTGCACCACGGGCACCCGGTTGCGGCCTGACTGCTCACACGCGGCAACGGCGATAGCCTGCCAATGGGCTTGCTTTTTCTCTGCCCGCTCGAGCGACAGGCGCAGCACGGTGCGCTCGGTCATGAGTGGCTGAATGCTGGCCACGCCCAACTCAGTGGCTTTTTCTACCAGCCACTCCATGCGCTCGTTGGCAGGCATTCCGATGACGATATGCACGGCGCGCCCAGCTTCGCGTTCCACGGCATCATGGGTCAGCACGTGCACCCGCACTTCGCTGCGGCCCATGTGCGCCACTTGGGCGGTGTATTCACCGCCTTGGCCGTTGAACAAGGTCAGCGCACCGCCCGGCTGCATGCGCAGCACTTGCACATGGCGGGTGGCCCCAGCGTCGAGTGCCAGTTCGGCGTCAATGCTCAGGGGTTGGGGTGTATAAAAGCGGGGCATGAGGCTAGGTTGGCAAATGAATGACTATAAAACTTATAGCTGCTTCCGCTATATTTTAAAGGGCTAGAGGCTTGTTTGTTATATAAAAAGAAGCTGAAAACGCGGTCACCGGGTTATAAACGGCCAAACGACCAGGCGGTGGTGTTCTCGGTGCCCTCTATCTCGTCAATTACTTTAAGCATCGGCCCCAGCTCGCGGTAGCGGTTGGCCGTGGTGCGGATGTAGTGGATAAAGCGCGGCGCATCGGCCAGGTATTTGGGTTTACCGTCGCGCAGGGTCAAGCGCGCAAAAATACCTGCCACTTTTAGATGGCGCTGTAGGCCCATCCACTCCACCGCGCGGTAAAAGGCACCAAAGTCGTTGGCCCAGCCGTCAAAGTCCATCAGGCCGAGTTTGCGGGCTTTTTCCCAGTAGCGGATCGTCACGTCGAGGACAAAATCTTCCTCCCAGGTTAAAAACGCGTCCCGCATCAGGGAGGCTATGTCGTAGGTGATGGGGCCGTATACCGCGTCTTGAAAGTCCAGTACACCCAGTCGCTCAGGTTCACTCAGCATCAGGTTGCGCGGCATAAAGTCGCGGTGCACATACACGCTGGGCGCGGCCAGGTTGCGCTGCATGATCAAGGCAAAAGCGCTGTTCATCGTTTCGTTTTGCTTGGGTGTGAGCGTCACTGCCCGGTGCTTGGCGATGTACCAGTCGGGAAAGAGTTGCAGCTCGCGATGCAGCAGCGCGGCATCATAGGGCGGCAGCACGCCCGGTTGCGAGGCGGTTTGCAGTTGCAGCAGCGCGTCTACCGCCTGCATGTAGCGCGGCAAATTGGCCTGTGGCGCGTCTTGCACTATCTGCTCCATCATGGTCTGCGCGCCCAGATCGGTCAGCAGCATAAAGCCCATGGCTTCGTCCCAGGCCAGCACCTCGGGGGCCAACAGGCCCGCACTGGTCAGCAACTGGGCCATTTTGACGAAGGGTTTGCAGTCTTCTTTGTCGGGCGGTGCATCCATGATGATGCGGGCGCTGCCCTGGAGTGTGTCAATGCGTAAATAACGCCTGAAACTTGCATCAGCCGAGGCAATGCGTAGGCTGGCTATGTGCAAGCTTTGCGCAGGCGCTATGCTTGTCAACCACAGGCTAAAAGCTATTTCCCGCTGGGCATCTGCCCACAGCACTGGGGCCGCTAGCGTGATGGAGGGTGTAGTTGCCATGGAGGACAAAGAAGTGGACAAAGCCGGGGCCGTTGGGGTGGGGTGGGTGTGACTCATGGATAATCCATTCTACAAAGCCTTGGGGGCTGCACTAAAAAGCCTATTCCCAAGACCTACGCAACCGACCCTGTGACCTCTAAAGCCCATTTTTGCCGCGCGATGCGACAACGCCACCCGCTTATCCCGCCCACCGCAATGCCGCCCCGACCTGCGTTAGGTGTCATCGCCTGCGCTGTGCTGGCCCTGTGCTGTGCGCCCCCTTGGGCTGCTGCGCAAACCAGTATGCCAGTCACACCCATAGCCCCTGCGGTGCCCGCTGCGGCACCAACCAGCGCAGAGGGCAACCCCATCCGTTTGCAAAACTCGCCTTTGCTGCAAGAAAAGTTCAGCGACGAGGTGCTGCGCCAACAGCCTACCTTTGTTTTTGGCGACCGCGTGACAGGCCGCCCGGACCTGGAAACCGTGGTGGAAGGCAACGCCGAGCTGCGCCGCAATGGCGCGGTAATCCGCGCTGACCGCATTGAGTACTACCAGCCCGACGACGAGGCTAAGGCGCGCGGGAATGTGCGCATTAACCGTGATGGCAATGTGTACCAAGGCAAAGAGGCGCAGATCAAGCTCGAATCTAGCGAAGGCTATTTTCTGGACCCCGCTTACCAGTTTCTTAAAAACGGCGGCCATGGCGAGGCTTCGCGCATCGACTTTATCGATAACAAGCGCTCCGTCGCACGCGATGCCACCTACACCACCTGCACGCGCCGCCCGGGCCCCAGCTGGTTGCCCGATTGGGTGGTCAAAGCCTCGCAAGTGAGCTTTGACACCGAAAACGACGTAGGGGTAGCGCATAACGCCCAGTTGCGTTTTAAAGACGTGCCGATTTTGGCGCTGCCTTATTTGAGCTTTCCGCTGTCGGACGCCCGCAAGTCGGGCTGGCTGCCGCCGACACTGAACACGGACAATACCAGCGGTGTGGAAGTGATAGCGCCGTATTACTGGAACATTGCGCCCAACCGGGATGCCACTTTTTTCCCCAGTGTGGCCACCAAACGGGGGCTAAATTTGGGCGGTGAGTTTCGCTATTTGGAAAAAGACTACGCTGGCCGAGCGCGCTTGGATGTGTCGCCCTACGACAGGCTGCGCGGTACCTCGCGCTGGGGCTTGGCTACCTCGCACGGCGGTACTATTGATACAGGTATGGCCAAGGTGGGGAGTCTGGCGCTCAACCTCAGCCTGAACCGCGTAAGCGACGACGACTACTGGAGCGACTTTCCTCGCGCGACCAGTACCTTAACCCAGCGCTTGCTGGCCAACGACGCGGGTCTGTCGTGGTCGCAAGGGCCGTTCTCACTCAGCACACGGGTGCTCAAGTGGCAAACCCTGCAAATACCCAGCGCCATCATCACGCCGCCGTATGACCGCTTGCCCCAGGTGACAGGGCGCTACACCCGCACCAATGTAGCGGGCCTGGATATCTCGACCGAGCTGGACTTTACGCAGTTCAGGTCGCAGCAGGCCCTGACGCTGCAGCCCAACGGCCAGCGCACTTACGCGTTGGGACAAGTGAGCAGGCCTTGGGTAACCCCGGGCTATTTTTTCACACCCAAGCTGCAGTTGCATGCAACAGACTACAGGTTTGACAGTGCTTTGGCCAACGGTGATTCCCGGGCCCAACGCATGTTGCCCACGGTCAGCTTGGACACCGGCTTGGTCTTTGAACGTGATGCCCAGTATTTTGGCCGCAAGTTCAGCCAAACGCTGGAACCGCGTGCGTTCTACACCTACACCCCGTTTCGCAATCAGGCCAGTTTGCCCAACTACGACAGCGGCGCAAACGACTTCAACTTTGCCACCATCTACACAGAAAACGCCTTCGTGGGCAATGACCGTTTTGCCGATAACAATTTGCTCACGGTAGGTGCTACCTCACGCCTGCTTGACCCAGACTCCGGCGCTGAGGCCGCGCGCTTCGCTTTTGCGCAGCGTATCCGCTTTAGTGACCAAAACGTGACCTTGCCGGGCCGCACGCCAGACACCTCCCGTCTGTCTGACATGTTGTTTGGCTCCACCATCAATTGGTCTCCCACATGGTCTACCGATGCGATAGTCCAGTACGACCCTAAAACCCGCCGCTCGGAACGCTCCACTTTGTCGGCCCGCTATAACCCCAGCGACTACCGCGTGCTCAGCGCGGCGTACCGATTTGCCAAAGACGTCAGTGAGCAGGTAGACTTTGGTTGGCAGTGGCCGCTCAACGATCTGTGGGGCGATAGAGGCAAAAATCTAGGCCCAGGGGTCGGCCAGGGCGAGGGCCGTTGGTACAGTGTGGGGCGCTTGAACTACAGCCTGCAAGACCGTAAAATTGTCGACACGGTATTGGGCTTTGAGTACGATGCAGGCTGTTGGTTGGGGCGCATTGTGTTTGACCGGGTGCAAACTACCAGCACCACGTCCAACAAGCGGCTATCGTTTCAGCTGGAATTTGTTGGTTTTACGCGGGTGGGCGTGGGTTCTAATCCGCTCAAAACCTTGAAGGACAATGTGCCGCGCTACCAGTATTTACGTGAAAAAACCACTACGAACCCCAGCAGATTTAGTAACTATGATTAAGCTTTCACTTCCTTATTTGTCCACCTTGGCCATTGCGTTGGAGCTGGCGTTGGGTGCGAGCCAGGTGCACGCGCAGGGCCTGCGTGCGTCGCCCAGTTTGGCCGCTTCGCGTGCTGCTAATGACAATATCCAGCGCAACGCTGACTACATCGTGGCAGTGGTGAACTCCGAGCCCATCACCAACAACGAGGTGCGCGTGCGGGTGCTACGGTTTGAGCAGCAGCTAAGCCAGCGCGGCGGGGCGCTACCGCCCAGAGAAGAGATCACCACCCAAGTGTTGCAGCGCTTGATCAGCGAGCGCACGCAGGTGCAACTGGCGCGTGATAACGGGATCAAAATTGAAGAAGCTGCGCTGGATGCTGCAGCCGCCAACGTAGCCCGGCAAAACCAAATTAGCCTGGACGAATTGCGCCGCAGGCTGGAGTCTGACGGCATTGGCTATAGCCAGTTTCGTGATGGCCTGCGGGAGGAAATGCTGCTGGCCCGCGTGCGTGAGCGCGAGGTAGAGGGACGGGTGAGCATCACTGAGTCGGAGCTAGACCGCTACATCCAGGAGCAGCAAGACAGCCCTGGCGCAGGCCCCGCTGAAATCAACCTGGCCCAAATTCTGATCGCCGTGCCCGAGAGCGCCAATGCAGTGCAGCTCAAAGCACTACAGGCACGTGCGGATCGCGCGGTACAACGTGTGCGCGCCGGAGAGGATTTTGCCAAAGTAGCACGCGAAATGTCGGAAGCCCCTGACAGTGCTACCGCGGGCCTGATGGGTATGCGCAGCGCTGACAGATACCCGCCACTGTTTGTCGAGGCGACGCAAGGCCTCAGCGTAGGTGCCGTTGCAGGGCCTGTACGCTCTGGTGCCGGCTTTCATGTCCTCAAGCTGGTGGACAAAAGAACGCCAGGGGCGGCCAATTTCACGTTAACGCAGAGCCGCGCACGGCATATTTTGCTACGCATCAATGCCCAAATGAGTGAGAGCGCAGCCACAGAACGCCTGCTGGAGCTGCGCGCCCGCATTGCCACTGGCAAGATAGAGTTTGCCGTCGCCGCCCGCGAAAACTCACAAGACGGCTCTGCCAAAGAGGGTGGCGACCTGGGCTGGACTAACCCAGGTCAGTTTGTACCTGAGTTTGAAGAAGTGATGAACCGCTTGTCCAATGGCCAAATTTCTGAGCCATTGGTGTCGCGCTTTGGCGTGCACTTGATCCAGATGATGGACCGCCGTCAAAACACCTTAAGCCCGCGCGAGCAGCGCGAGCTGGCACGCAATGCTTTGAAAGAGAGAAAAGCCGAAGAAGCCTTTTCAACGTGGGCGCAAGATGTGCGCGCCAGAGCTTACGTCGAGCTGCGCGAGCCGCCAAATTAAAACGCAGCCAGCTGCTACGACCACGCTTGACCTTGAAACACATCGCCCGCAAACGCTTCGGTCAGCATTTCTTGGCTGACGCTGGCATCATTGATGCCATTGTGCGCGCCATCGCGCCGCTGCCTGGACAGCATATGGTGGAAATCGGCCCGGGTTTGGCGGCGCTCACCCAGCCCCTGGTGGAGCGCTTGGGCGCACTGACTGTAGTGGAGCTAGACCGCGACTTGGCCGCGCGCCTGCGCAGCCATCCGCAGCTGCAAGTCATTGAGTCTGATGTGCTGAAGGTGGATTTTTCGCTTATAAACAGTGCGCAATCAGCTAATGAATTGATAGCAAATTCTAAAACACAAGACACTGGGCAAGCACCAGATACACTGCTACCGGCGCCGCAGCGCATGCGCGTAGTGGGTAATTTGCCCTACAACATTTCAACCCCCATTTTGTTCCACTTGCTGGGCTTTGCCCATTTGGTGCAAGACCAGCACTTTATGCTGCAAAAAGAAGTCATCGACCGCATGGTGGCTTCGCCCAGCACCTCTGCCTATGGCCGTTTGAGTGTGATGCTGCAATGGCGCTACGCTATGGAAGATATGCTGGATGTGCCACCAGAATCGTTTGACCCACCGCCCCGCGTGATGAGCGCGGTGGTGCGCATGGTGCCGCTGGCAGCACCTGCTGCGGTGAAGTTTGAGCTGCTCGAAGAACTGGTCAAAGTCGCCTTCAGCCAGCGGCGCAAACTGCTGCGCCACAGCTTGGGTAAATGGCTGGAAGAGCGTAACTTCCGCGGCAGCTTCAATTTGCAACGCCGGGCTGAGGAAGTGCCTGTGTCGGAGTTTGTGGCTTTGGCGCAGGTGGCTTGAAGGGTTTGATTAGCTTGATGCGCTGAAGAGCGAAGACGGGGATTTTTTGAACGCAGAGGACGCGAAGGTTACGCAGAGAGCGCAGAAGAAGAAAAAAAAGAAAAGAAAAGGAAGACAAAAGAAAAAAAAATCGAGAAAAAAGTACAGACCCATATATTGCATGACAATAGTTAAAAAACATAATATTAATGGATCTGATTTCATGGCGCACTGATAAAAACGACTGTGGGCGTGCCAGCCACTGTGCTGCGCAAGCTATTGCCAAGTCCACCAACAAGTCCATGCCGATTCACACCGTTCGCTTTGCGCATGCCCAAGCCGTTGCAGACCCTTTAACCATCGCAAGTTGAGCCGGGTTGGTGCGCTATCATCCCGCCCATGAACACACCACATTTCGGCATGATCGGCCTGGGCAAAATGGGCGGCAACATGGCGCGGCGCTTGTGGACGGGGCGAACAGCAACTACAAAGACTCAGAGCGCCGCGCCGCGCACACCGAAGCGTTGGGCCTGCACTACATGGACGCGGGCGTGTCGGGTGGGGTGCATGGCTTGGCCAACGGCTACTGCCTGATGGTGGGCGGCTCGCAGGCGGCGCTGGGCCATGTGCAGCCCTACCTGGAGGCGCTGGCGCAAAGCAGCGCGGTGGGCTGGCTGCACGCCGGGCCTGCGGGTGCGGGCCACTTTACCAAGATGGTGCACAACGGCATTGAGTACGGCATGATGGCCGCGCTGGCTGAAGGGCTCTCGCTGCTCAAAGGCAAGAAAGAGTTTGACATTGACTTGGCCGAGGTGAGCGAGCTGTGGCGGCACGGCTCGGTGGTGCGCTCGTGGCTGCTAGACCTGACGGCGGACACCCTGAAGACTGATCAAAACCTGGACAGCATCCGCGCCCATGTGCCGGACTCTGGCGAAGGCCGCTGGACGGTGAACGAGTCGATCGAGCAAGGCGTGCCCACCCCCGTGATGACGATGGCACTAATGTCGCGCTTTGCCAGCCAAGGCGCGGACGATTACGCCAGCAAGCTGCTGGCCAAAATGCGCCAAGGATTTGGTGGGCATGCGGTGACGGTTGCGTCCGCATCCTGACGCCCTTCGTCGGCACTCTGGCGCTCGGCACCCATCAACCGTCTGCACTTTGCCGCGATAGGGTGAGCTTACTTTGCTAGGCGCAGAATTTCGTCCCAATGCGCATCCTCCACGGGCGTGATGGACAGGCGGTTGCCACGTTGCAAGATGCGCAGGTCAGTCAGCGTGGGCTGCCAGTAGCGCATGGGGTTTCTAAAGTGCTCGCGTGCGAGGTTTTACAGTGGCATCCCGGCGGCTTGCCATTCGCTCACGCCGTCCAGGGTTTTACGGGCGTGGTAGCCGTGGGCTTGCAGGTACTTTACTGCGTCGTCGGACAGCATGCAAAACGGGCCACGGCAGTAGGCGACGATGCTGACGTTGCGGGGCAGCTCGGCCAGGTGCTGCGCCAGCTCTGGCAGCGGGATCGAGCGGGCGTAGGGCAAGTGGCTGGTGTCGTATTCAGACTTGGGCCGCACGTCCAGCACAATCACCTCGCCGCGCTGGGCTTGGGCCAGCAGCTCTGCGCGGCCGATCTGGGTGAGCAGGTTGGGTTGGGCTTGCATGTGCTGCACGGCCATTTGCAGCTCTACCAAATGCTCTTGGGCTACCTGGCGCAGCGCCAGGCCCAGCTCGGTCACGTCGCTGCCGCTCAGGCTGTAGAACATGCGTTTGCCTTCGCGGCGGCACACCACCAACTGCGCCTCACGCAGGGCTTTGAGGTGGGCGCTGGCCAGCTTGACATCCATGCCCACCTCGGCGGCCACGGTTTCAACAGCTTTCTCGCCTTGGGCCAGCATCTCCAGCACCTCCAGGCGCTTGGGGCTGCTCAGGGCTTTACCCACACGGGCTACCTGTGCATACAAAAGATCTTTGAGTTGTCGGTTGCCCATGGCATATATTCTAACATCCATTAGAATGTTGGCTTGTGTGCAGGATTTACAGATGTTGATGGCTATTGGAGGTGAAGACATGCAGTTAGAGGCTTTTGTACTCGCTAATGAGCCGTTGATCCGGGTTGCGATTTTTTTTGGCTTGTTTGCCGTGGTGGCGCTGTGGGAACTGTGGGCACCTCGGCGCGCGTTGACGGTGTCCAAGCCGCTGCGCTGGGGTAGCAACCTGGCGCTGGTGGTGCTTAACACCGTGCTGGTGCGGCTGCTATTCCCGATGACTGCGGTGGGGGTGGCGGCGCTGTGCGCGGCCAAGGGTTGGGGACTGCTCAACTATTTTGCGCTGCCGTTGGTATGGGCTGTGCCTTTGGCCGTGGTGGCGCTGGACTTGGCCATTTGGGCGCAGCATGTGGCCACGCACCATGTGCCTTGGTTGTGGCGCTTGCACCGGGTACACCATGCAGACTTGGACTACGACCTAACGACGGGCTCACGCTTTCACCCGCTGGAGATTGTGCTGTCGATGCTGCTGAAGTTTGCCGCCATTGCTGCGCTGGGCGCGCCGGTGCTGGCGGTGGTGCTGTTTGAGGTGCTGCTGAGCAGCGCGGCCATGTTTAACCACGGCAACATTCGCCTGCCCTTGGCGCTAGACCGGGTGCTGCGCTGGGTCATCGTCACGCCCGACATGCACCGGGTGCACCATTCCGTACACATGGACGAAGCCAACCGCAATTTTGGCTTTAACCTGCCGTGGTGGGACAGGCTGTTTGGCACCTACCGCAGCCAGCCCCGGGCCGGGCACGAGGGCATGGTGATTGGCCTGCACGGCCACAGCGCGCTGCGCGAGGTGGCGCGGCTGGATGGCATGCTGGCGCTGCCTTTCAAAAGCCCATAATGGCCTTGCACAGATGGTGTTTATAGAATAAATTAGCCTCTAGCCCAATAAAATATTGTGGGAGCAGCTATTGTATTTGTAGTGTTGTTGAAAACCATTTTATGCAATTATCCACATCAACCCGCTTAGTCAGCATCAACCTGGGCTGCGCGCAGCCGCTGCAGGCGGGTGGGCGCAAGGTGCTGTCGGGTATTGGCAAGCGCGCGGTGGACGGCCCGGTGGCTGTGGGGCGCATGGGGCTGGTGGCGAATGGACAGATGGACGAGGTGGCAGACCTGAGTGTGCACGGCGGGCTGGACAAAGCGGTGTATGCCTACCCGCAAGAGCACTACGCGTTTTGGCAAGCGGCGCGGCGCACGCACGGGGTAAGCCTGTTTGACGAGCCGCTGCCTGCGGGCTTTATGGGCGAGAACCTGACCGTGAGCGGGCTGCTGGAGCACGACGTGTACGTGGGCGATGTGCTGCAGTTTGCCAACGTAGCGCTGCGGGTGGCTGCGCCGCGCGAGCCGTGCTTTAAGTTCAACGCGGTGATGGGTTTTTCGCAGGCGGGAAAGCTGATGGTGACCGAGCGGCGCTGCGGCTGGTACCTGAGTGTGGACACGCCGGGTACGTTGACGGCGGGCGAGGCATTTACCGTGCGGCCCGGGCAGCGCGCGCTGTCGATTGCGGATGCGATTTACGGCAAACGGGCTAAGCACTTGCGCTGAATGCGAGCACCGTCCCCATAAAAAAGGTAAACCCCAACCAATGGTTGGCCCGAAAGGCCGTAAAGCAGCCCTCTCGCTCGCGGTTGCGGATCAAACGGTAATGCCACAGCACTTGGGCTACGGCCACTGCAAACACTATTAAAACAATAGCTGCTCCCGCAATATAAAGAAGGGCTAACAGCCAAATGCTTATGTAAAGCGCATAAAACAGCATGATGGCGGGCAGGTCCCAGCGGCCTAGTGTGATGGCCGAGGTTTTCATGCCGATCTTCAGGTCATCGTCGCGGTCGACCATGGCGTATTCGGTGTCGTAGGCCAGCACCCAAAACAGGTTGCCTAGCAGCAGCACCCAAGCCAGCAAGGGGGCGGCTTGCGCCACGCTGCTGGCAGCTTGCAGCGCGCCGCTGACTCCCGCCCACAGGCTCCACAGTGGGCCGCCTTGCACGGCGGCAAAGGCCATGGGTATGCCAAAGCTGAAGGCGACGCCCAGCACGGCCTGGGGCATGGCGATAAAGCGCTTGGCGTAAGGGTAGGCTAGTGTGATGGCCAGGGCGGCAAACGAGTACAGCACGGTGCTGGCATTGGTGGTGAGTACCAAACCAAAAGCAAGGAGTGCCAGCGCCGCGCCCAACAGCAAAGCCTCGCGCTTACCCACTTTGCCACTGGTCACCGGGCGACCGGCAGTGCGCTTGACGTGTTTGTCAAACTCCACATCCGCCACGTCGTTCACGCAGCAGCCCGCGCTGCGCATGAGGATGGTGCCCAAGGTGAAAACGATGAGCAAATGCCAGCCCGGCCAACCGCCCGAGGCGATCCACAGCGCTGACAAAGTAGGCCACAGCAGCAGCAGCCAACCCGCAGGCCGGTTCCAGCGGATGAGGTCTAGGTAGAGGGCTAGCTTGGAGCGCATGCTGCTTAACTGCTTTGGAGGTGACGCGCTTAAGGTCGAAAGCGGACTTCAGGAACGCAGAGGTCGCAAAGATTACGCAGAGGACGCAAAAGAAGACAAAAAGAAGACAAAAAGAAGATAAAAAATAACCGAAAGGCGCTGGGATGCGTAGCCAAAAATATAGATGCGCGTGGGCGACGTCTTACATTTTGGTCTTTTGCGTCCTCTGCGTAGCCTTTGCGCCTTCTGCCGTCAGAAGTTCGGAGGTTCGGTATTTAAACCTATGCCGTTTAAAACGGAATGTCGTCGTCCATGTCGTCAAAGCCGCTACCCGGCTTGGCCGCTGCGGGCGCTGGCGCTGGGCGGGCTGCGGGTGCCGGGCGGGCTGCAGGTGGGCGGGCGTAGCTGCCACCACCGCCACCGCCTTCGTCACCACCCGGTGCGCCTGCGCCTTGGCGGGTGCCGAGCAGCTGCATTTCTTGCGCCACGATGTCGCAGGTGTTTTGCTCTACGCCGTCTTTGTTGGTGAACTTGCCGTATTTGATGCGGCCTTCGATGTACACCGGGTTGCCTTTTTTCAGGTACTCGCCGGCAATCTCGGCCAAGCGGTCAAAGAAGGTAACGCGGTGCCACTCGGTAATTTCGGTGTTCTCGCCGCTGGTTTTGTCTTTGCGGCGGGTGGTGGTGGCAATGCTCACGTTGGCCACGGCCTGGCCCGAAGGCAGGTAGCGTATCTCGGGGTCGCGCCCGCAGTTGCCCATCAAAATAACTTTATTGACCGATGCCATGGTGTGCTGTCCTTAAACGGGTTGTTCTACAAATATGTAGGGTAGATTATGGCGCTTTTAGGCGGCCACAGGCTGTACTTTTGCAGGTGCCCGCATGCCCCAGGCCACCACCAGCCACACCAGCATGGCCACTGCGCAGGCAGCAAACAAACCCTGTGCGCCCCAGCTTTTAGCCAGCCAGCCGCCCAGCGCGCCACCTGTGAAAAATCCCAGTGATTGTAGCGTGTTGTACACCCCCAGCGCCGCGCCACGCGCATTAGCCGGGGCCAGGCGCGTGACAAGACTGGGCTGTGTCGCCTCTAGCGCGTTAAAGCCGCAGAAGAATATGAAAAGTAGCAGGCCCAGCGGCAAGAGCATGGCGTTGGTATTGCCTTGCCCGGCCATCCAAACAAAGCCCAATTGCACCAGCAAGATCAAACCAATGCTGGCTAAAAACACCATGCGCAAATGCCCGCGCCGCTCCATGGCAAACACCGCGCCCATAAAGCCAAACGACAGCAATACCGCAGGCAAATAGGCCTGCCAGTGCGCATCCTTAGCCAAGCCCGCCTGCACCAAGAGCGCAGGCACCGCCACCCACATGGCCAACTGCACGGCGTGCAGCACGAACACACCTAAGTTCAAACGCAGCAGGCCCGGATGGCGCAGCACCTGGGCCAAACCACTCAGGCGCGAGGCCTGCAGATGCACGCCCGCGCTAGGCGCGGGTGGCACCACCCACAGCACGATGCCGATGCCCGCGATAGCCAGCACGCCCGTCAGCACAAACAAGCCCGACAAGCCAATGACAGCGGCCAAGGGCGGTGCCACCACCAAAGACAGCGCGAACATCAGCCCAATGCTGGCCCCCACCAGCGCCATCGCCTTGGTGCGCACCTCGTCGCGCGTAAGGTCGGCCAGTAGGGCTGTGACGGCGGCAGACACCGCCCCTGCCCCTTGCAACGCCCGCCCGGCCAGCAGCCACGATAACGTAGGTGCAGCAGCAGCCAGCAGGCTGCCAGCGGCAAAAATAACCAGCCCGATGATGATCACCCGCTTGCGACCAAATCTATCGGAGGCCATGCCAAACGGAATTTGCAGCAGCCCCTGCGTCAGGCCATAAATCCCCATGGCCAGCCCGACCAGGGCCGGGTCGTCCCCGCCAGGGTATTTACGCGCTTCCAGCATAAACACTGGTAGCACGAGAAACAGGCCCAGCATGCGCAATGCAAAAATCAAAGCAAGCGAAGCACTGGCGCGCCGCTCGATGGGCAGCATGGTGGTGGAGGGGGTGGACAAAATACGGGGCGCTTAAAAAGCCGTGGACGGCAGAGCCGCTATTGTCGCTGTTCCTATGTCCGCCTTACGGGACTGCGACCCCCATTACGCCTGGCCGGGCTCCAGCACGCTCAGTAGGCGGCTGACAATCTCATCGGCCGTGACGGCGTCCAGCGTTTCAATATAGCGGGCAGTTCCCGCCAGCACGCGCGCCTGTATGTCAAAGGAGCGTGCCTGGTTGCATACCGCCACACCTGTAGTGTCGCTACCAAAGATCGGCACGGTCAGACCTTTCAGCCGAGCGAACGCGCCCCCAGAGGTGATGGGCACTGTGATAGATACTCCCAGTTTGTTGATCTCCAGTGGAGTGACGACGACAAAGCGGTGTCTGTCCCGCATCTCGCGCCCCGCTACGGGGTTGGGGTCAATCCAATAGACATCGCCACGCTGGGGCACCCGCTTGCTGGAACCTGGCGCGCTCATGCCAGCTCACGCCCGACGGCAGCCCCCTCACGCGCCCACGCGGTGTCGTCATGGAGCGCCTTTACAGCCTTGGGCGTAGCGCCATCCAGCAACTGCGCCAGCGTGTAACGCTTACGCGCCGTGGGCAACACCGGCACCAACACCAAGCTCGCGCCCTGCACCTCCATCTGCAGTTGCGTGCCGACAGTAAGGTGCAAGCTCTTGAGCACCGACGGCGGAATGGTAACGACGGCAGCGCCGCCCTGCTTGCGCAGTGGCATGGAAAGCATACTTGACTCCTTCAATCATTTTCACTACTGTAGCACAATATGCTACTTTACAAGGCAGCGCCTGAGCCGGGTCAATTTTGTCTACAGGCATGCCAAGATTTTGATTCCTCGCTTTCACACGCCGCGCCTTGCAGGCCTATGCTACGCAGCGCTCGGGCATCGCCATCATGGCCATGCCGTCGGCGCTGGACTTGGCAGGCGACTTGGTGGGTTGCTTCACGGGTGCTCCGGCGGATTTGTCATCCAACCCCGCCCACATGGCAGACTTTGGCCGCGTTTGATTAATCGCCCGCACCATGCAAATCTTGCTGGACACCGGCCCGTGGGTGGCCTTGCTGTGCAAAGGCGATAAGCACCACGACTGGGCCAAACAGCAGTTTGCAAATCACCCCGGGCCCTTCCTCATCTGCGAAGCAGTAGTGGCCGAAACCTGCTTTTTATTGGCCCGCGCCGGGCTTGACTCTGCCAAAGTAGTGGCGCTGCTAGAGCGCGGCGTAGTGCAAGTGGGCATGGCGCTTAGCCAACAAGTGGCCGCTGTCAGCGCGCTGTACCAGCGCTACGACAACGTACCCGCATCCCTGGCCGATGCCTGCCTGGTGCGCATGTCCGAGCTGTACGAGCCGTGCGCCGTATTGACGCTGGACTGCGACTTCCACAGCTACCACCGCCACGGCAGAAAAGTGGTGCCGACGATTTGCCCTGTGTGAAACCTTATGGTGCTCAAAGACTTGGCGAGCTAGTGCTCGCACTTCATGCTTGCTGCCAGCTAGACTATACCCCTGTCGAATGAATTTCAAGAAAAATGACATCCAGCGCCTTACCCACCACCGCACCTCTGTCAATCGGCGATATTGCCCAGCGCATCCACTTGATTCGCGGACAACGGGTGATTTTGGATACTGACTTGGCGGCTTTCTATGGCGAGACGACCAAGCGTTTTAACCAACAGGTCAACCGCAACTTGGCGCGTTTCCCCTCGGACTTTATGTTCCAGTTGGACGAGGAAGAAACTAGCGCTTTAAGGTTGCAATTTGCAACCTTAAAGACCGGGCGTGGGCAGCACCGCAAATACGCACCCTATGTGTTTACGGAGCATGGTGCCATCATGGCAGCTACCCTGCTAAATAGCCCGCGCGCTACCGAAATCAGCGTGCATGTGGTGCGGGCGTTTGTAGAGTGGCGCTCCATGCTGGCTAATAACCGCGAGTTAGCCAACAAGCTGCACCTGCTGGAGCGAAAGGTAACCAAGCATGACCAGGCCATTGGCGAGCTGGTCGATTCAATCCGCCAGCTACTGGCCCCACCCGACCCGCCCAAACGCCCGATTGGCTTTGTCACGCCAGAAGATAAGCCCAAGCCAACAGCAGCAAAGGCTGCAAAAAGTGCCAAGGGCTTGCGCAAACGATAGAGCAGGTCGTGCTACCTCTGCGGCTGCAATATGAGCCACCTATGGGAACTCCATTTGCTCACGATTTAATAGCTGCTCACGCTGTATTCTATTAAGGCAACGGCCTAAATCACCCTTAAAGAGTGCGTGCCGGTGTTTTGAGCTCACGCGGGACGAGTTTGACCACTTAATGTCGCAATCTGCGACATCAAGTTTGGCTGGTAGTGGGCATGGAGCGCGGCGCAAGCTGTCCATGGCGTTTACAGAGCATGGCGCGATCATGGCCGTCACGGTGTTGAGCAGCCCGCGTGCGGTGGAAGTGTCGGTGTATGTGGTGCGGGCCTCTGTGCAACTGCGCGAGCTGGTATCATAAGACGGAGTGAGATATTCCCTGAGATCTAGGCGAGATATTCGGGGATATTGGGGGACATATCGGGCGCGGCTATAGGCACTTATCAGAAGGATGTTTCTCAGGGGGAAATAAACGGTTCGACGTTATTTTTTAGCTTACCGGCTTTGATTTCCACATTTATTGCGGCAATTTGGTTCTTGACTTCAGTCAATGCGTCTTTGAGGGACGCAAGTCTTCGTGGCCTTGGCGAAAGCATCGTAATTTCATATTTGTACTGCTTGGCCTGCGTCCTTAAATCACGCAGCTTTCCGTAGGGCCCTGTTCCTTCGATTCCTGTTGTCATTATCGACTTCCATTTACTTGTTGAGGTAAGTGCCGATGATGTCCAGGATGGCGGTGTTATCCGCTTCAGCCAGAGTGCCTTTGTTGGGATCAGCAAATAGGAGGCCGCGGCGGGGCATTTTTTTGGTTCCCCATTCGTGATACGCGGCGTAGACATCGCCTTTTTTTGAGGCTACGGCACCAAAACCTACGCTGACGCTGGTGCTTTTCGCTTGGAAATTCAGGCTGTTGAGCATGTCGCCATAGCGGTCTAGTAGCCGACCCCTGCCGTCTTTGGGGTAATGCTCGCGGGTTGACTCAGCCCACGGAGCCCATGTCTTGCCCAAGGGGTCGCGCTGGCCTTCAAAGCGGGCGCTGATGCGGCTATTCAGGGTTTGGCCGATGCTTTGCATCGCGGGCTGTAGATTGCTTACTCTGCGCTGGAGGGTGGCCAGTACTTCGGTGACGGCAGCGCTTTGGGTGGTAACGGTTAGCATTGATAGGGCCTCTTTTCAGCTGATTTTTGCTTAGCATGTAAACTACGCGCTGAACACGGGGTGCGAAAGCGGTTGGCGCTGGGCCGATAACCGCCTGACAATAGACAACCACGTCCAGATCTGTGGGGGAGCTTAATCCCCCGTGTTCATTCTTGACTAAAAATGCGCTGACCTACACGTAAGTCGTTTGTCTTTTTACGCTCGCGCTGCATCAGTATCAACGCACCAAGGCCTTGCCAAACGCCCGATTGGGTTTGTTGCGCCCGACGAGAAACCCTAGCCAACGGCATCCAAGGCTGCAAAAAATGCCACCGGGTTGCGCAAACGATAAAGCATGAAGATTGAGCTCAAGCCCCAGTACATTGCACTAACGCAAGCTATTTTGTCAGCGCACCTACCGCAGGCGCTGCGCAGTGTGATTGAGCAGACGGGTGGGCCGTTTAGCGCTCCACAGCTCTAAGCGCAAACACACTAGCTATGATCCTGAGCATGTTATTAGGAGTCTTATGCTGAACTGGGCCTATTTTCCAAGATCTTCCAAACCAACGCCATTAGCTTTGCGGGTTGTAGATGCGTTCAAAAGTGCTCATTCCGATATTGATTCCGCCACTCACACTTTGCACAGCAATGAAGTTCTTTTTCATGTTGCTGAATCACTTCTTTCCATTGGTTCTCGGTGGAATCGGGCAAAAAGAAAATTGAAAAAGTTCAGGTGCCTGTACTGTATGGAAACAATGGGCGTGTGGATAAAGCCTTTGAAGCCGACGCCCATCATGTTTCGGGAAAATTTGTAATTGAAGTAGAAGCAGGTCGAGGCGTGGTGAACAATCAGTTTTTGAAAGACTTGTTTCAAGCGTGCATGATGGATGAAGTGGAATACCTCGCAATAGCAATTCGCAATGTCTACGAGTCTGCTGGGTATAAGAGTCATGACTTCGAGCGGGTTGTCACCTTCTTCGAGACACTCTATGCAAGTGAAAGAATGAAGCTTCCTTTAAAGGGAATTCTGATCATCGGCTATTAGGCAATATTGGGTAGCCTTCATCTTCAATTTTCGCGCATCCAAAGCGCGCTGCTGCGGTGCAATGCCTACCCCACCCAATAGGAGCACCGGGCTCGAGGAACGGAGAAATTTGGGATCAGAAGCGGCGTTGTCTGAGCCGCAGGCGAGTTTAGCCGCTTCCCCAAATTTTGAGTACCGCAGATGCTCCCCCGAAGGGGCCGGTGCTCGGGCGGCATGGGCATTGCACCGTAGTAGGGCGCGTGCCAATCAACCGCGATACGCCTGCGGCTGAATGACATCCCAAGCTCAGCATCTTCCCAACCCCTCCCCAACGGACTATGATGCTAGGTTGTTCTAAATCTGGCGGCTGCTTGTGAATTCTCCTTCTGACGGTAAATATCTAGGGTCTCTGCTGAATCCCTTCATCAGCATCCGGGGGGCGCGCACGCACAACCTGAAGAATATTGATCTGGATATTCCGCGCAACCAGCTGGTGGTGATAACCGGGCTGTCGGGCTCAGGCAAGTCGTCGCTGGCGTTTGACACGCTGTATGCCGAGGGGCAGCGGCGCTATGTGGAGAGTTTGTCTACGTATGCGCGGCAGTTTTTGCAGCTGATGGACAAGCCCGATGTGGACATGATTGAGGGCCTGTCGCCCGCCATCAGCATTGAGCAAAAGGCCACCAGCCACAACCCGCGCTCGACCGTGGGCACCGTGACCGAGATCCACGACTACCTGCGCCTGCTGTTTGCCCGCGCGGGCACGCCGCACTGCCCCGACCACGATGTGCCGCTGCAAGCCCAGACGGTAGCGCAGATGGTGGACGCGGTGCTGGCACTGCCGGAGGGCACCAAGCTGATGATCCTTGCGCCGATAGCGCGGGAGAAAAAGGGCGAGTTTTTAGACGTGTTTGAAGACATGCAGGCGCGCGGCTATGTGCGCTTTCGGGTGGGTAGCGGAGTGGATGCCGCGCTGTTTGAGTTTGACGCACTGCCCAAGCTGAAGAAAACCGAGAAGCATGACATTGATGTGGTGATTGACCGGCTGAAGGTGCGGCATGCGCCCGTTGCGGGGGAAGCCAAGAAGCCCGAGAGCAGCCAAGCCCTGCCCGGCGCGGCCCGCAGCGAGTTTGACAACCTCAAGCAGCGCCTGGCCGAGAGTTTTGAGGCGGCGTTGCGGCTGGCCGAGGGGCGGGCGATTGCGCTGGAGATGGATGCTTCTAGCGGGGCAATACCCAAAGAGCATTTCTTCAACGCCAAGTTCGCCTGCCCGCAGTGCAGCTACACCATCAGCGAGCTGGAGCCGCGCCTGTTCTCGTTCAACTCCCCCGTGGGGGCCTGCCCTGGCTGCGATGGCTTGGGCAATATGGAGTTTTTTGATCCCGCCCGTGTCGTGGCCTTCCCTACGCTCAGCCTGGCCAGCGGCGCGGTGAAGGGCTGGGACCGGCGCAATGGCTACTACTTCAGCATGCTGGAGAGCGTGGCCAAGCACTATGGCGCGGATATTGAAAAATCCTTTGAATCGCTGGATGCCAAGGTGCAACACGCCCTGCTGCACGGCAGTGGCGAGGAAGATATCAAGTTCAACTACACGATGGACTCGGGCGCGTCTGCCGGTAAAAAGATCACCAAGAAGCACCCGTTTGAAGGCATCTTGCCCAATATGGCGCGGCGCTATGTGGAGACCGATTCGGTCATCGTGCGCGAAGACCTGGCCCGCTACCGCAACACCCAGCCCTGCACCGACTGCGGCGGCACCCGCTTGCGACGCGAGGCCCGCAGTGTGAAGCTGGGCGAGGGCCCGCAGGCCAAGCGATTGTTTGAGATCAGCGGCACCACGCTGCGCGAATGCCATGCCTACTTCAACACGCTCGAACTCAAGGGCGCGAAGGGCGAGATTGCGGGCAAAGTGATCAAAGAGATTGCCTCTCGTTTGAAATTTTTAAATGACGTAGGGCTGAACTACCTGAGCCTGAACCGCAGCGCCGAGACGCTCAGCGGTGGCGAGTCGCAGCGCATTCGCCTGGCATCGCAAATTGGCAGCGGCCTCACGGGCGTGATGTATGTGCTGGACGAGCCCAGTATTGGCCTGCACCAGCGCGACAATGACCGGCTGATCGACACCCTCAAACACCTGCGCAATATTGGCAACAGCGTGCTGGTGGTGGAGCATGACGAAGACATGATCCGCGCGGCCGACCATGTGATTGACCTGGG
>JANMTF010000159.1:0-13903 GCA_031390175.1 Polaromonas sp. | reverse complement strand
ATCAGACGTCCAATCAACCCCACCATCTCCGCCGACACGCCGTTGCGCTCCAGTGTGCTTGTCTTCATATGCAGTCACTCCAATAGTGCAGAATGAAGATATTATAAACGGTACTTTAGTAATTACTAATTCCCTAAGTGCACCGCCGGCCTGATCCAGTACAAAACCAAAATAACAACCAGGAGCAAAACATAACGCCCGTATTAGATCAAGACGCTGGGCAGTCAAAAGCGTCTCAGAACGCCCCAGAAAAATTACTTCGCTGCCATGCCGTCCAGCCCCGCCTTGGCAACCACACCGTCTTGCTCCGCACTGCCGCCTGACACACCAATCGCGCCGATGATCTTGCCGTCAACGACCAGTGGCAGGCCACCTTCTACCGCGTTGGCACCGCGCAGGGTCAGCACGCGCAGGCCTGCGCCGCCACCAGCTACAGCGTCTTGAAACACCTTGGTAGAGCGGCGGAACATGGCGGACGACACCGCTTTGTCCTGCGCCACGCCGATGCTGCCGGTTTGGGTGTTGTCCATGCGTTCAAAGGCGACCAGTTGCCCGGCGTTGTCCACCACGGCCACGGCCATGGGAAGGTTTTGTTTGCGCGCCTCGGCCACGGCTGCAGCCATGGCTTTGCGGGCTTGTTCGTGGTTCACGTTGGCTCCGTATTGCGGTACTTGGGCGTGGGCAGCGCCCATCAGGCAGCACAGGGCAGCGCCAGCGAACAGGGAAGTGAGTTTTTTGATAGCCATTGATGTCTCCAGGTGTGGTTTTGTAAACGCCCCTCAAACGAGCCACAGCGTGGCAGGTGCGATACGGGCGAGTAAGTCTAGCAGCTGCAATTTGGCTGCGGATGAATCGCTATCACCTAGGTTGCAGAGCACTCTTCCTACAGCATTTTTGCGCACCGTCCTACCGCATGGCGCGCTGTAGCCCGATGGCGTCCCATCGGGTGGGAGCGTCAAATGTAGGTATCGAAATGCCCAATGTGGGGCGAAGCATCTGCTTTTAACCAGGAGAACCACCGTGCGCCAGACCTCGTTTTTACTTTCAATTACCTCCACCATCGCGATCACTGCTGGGTTGGTTGCCTGTAGCGCACCAGGCCCGAGCGCCCCGGTAAGCAGCTACCCCACCGCCACTACCTCGGCATCTACAGCAGCACCCTCCTACACCGAGTACGGCCGCGTCACAAACATCGAAACCTTGCAGGGCACTGCAGGCAGCGGTAGAAGTCCCAATGTCACCAATGCCGTGATCGGCGGCATTCTGGGGGCCGTTGTGGGCAATGCAGTAGGCGACAATACCACTGGTACCGTACTGGGAGGTGTAGCGGGCGCAGCAGTGGGCAGCCAAGTCAATAAAGCCCCGGGCGCGCCAGCTAGCAACACAATTTACCGGTTTACCATTCAGACCGATGGCGGTACCATGCGCACCTATGACGTAGGTGCTTTGGGCGACCTGCGCACAGGTGACCGTGTGCGCATCGCCAATGGCGTTATTTCCCGGTCTTGAACGACTAACGCGACCTGCCGCCCATGATGCTACCCAGCACGCCGCGAATAATCTGCCTGCCTACTTCGCGGCCAATCGAGCTGGCGGCGGACCTCATCAACTGCTCGCCCGCGCTGGCGCGGGTGCGCTTGGCTCCGCCGCCAAAGATGCTGCCCAAGTTGTCCAGCCAGCCGCCTGTGGCCACGCTGCCAGCCGCGTTACCGGCCTCTTTGGCTACTTCTTTGGCCATATCCTTGGCGGTATCTTTGGCCTGGCTTTCGGTGGCCATGTTGGCTGCCGTGCGGCCTTTGATCTTCTCGTAGGCCGACTCGCGGTCTACCGTCTTCTCGTACACGCCCGCCACGATAGAGCTGGCCAGCAAGGCCTTGCGCTGCTCAGGGCTGATGGGGCCTATCTGGCTGCCCGGGGGCAGCACATACACGCGCTCGGTCACGCCGGGGCGGCCTTTCTCGTCTAAAAAGCTCACCAGCGCTTCGCCCACTTCCAGCTCGGTAATGGCGGTGGCAATGTCCAGCTTGGGGTTTTGGCGCATGGTCTCAGCTGCTGCCTGCACGGCTTTTTGGTCACGCGGAGTAAAGGCGCGCAGGGCGTGCTGCACCCGGTTGCCTAGCTGGGCCAGCACGCTGTCGGGTATGTCCAGCGGGTTTTGCGTCACAAAATACACGCCCACACCCTTGGAGCGCACCAAGCGCACCACCAGCTCAATGCGCTGCAGTAGCACGGCGGGCGCTTCGTTGAACAGTAAGTGCGCTTCGTCAAAGAAGAACACCAGTTTGGGCTTGTCCAGGTCGCCCACCTCGGGCAGGTTTTCAAACAGCTCGCTCAGCATCCACAGCAAAAAGGTGGCGTACAGGCGCGGTGCGTTCAGCAGCTTGTCGGCTGCCAAGATGTTGATGATGCCTTTGCCGTCGCTATCAGTCTGCATAAAATCGGCGATGTTCAGCATCGGCTCGCCGAAGAACTGGCTGCCGCCTTGCTCTTCCATCTGTAGCAGACCACGCTGTATGGCCCCCACGCTGGCGGGGCTCACGTTGCCGTACTCGGTGGTAAAGGTGCTGGCGTTGTCGCCCACGTTTTGCAGCATGGCGCGCAGGTCTTTCATGTCCAGCAGCAGCAGGCCTTGGTCGTCCGCTACTTTAAACACCAGTTGCAGCACGCCCGCCTGGGTCTCGTTCAGGTTGAGCATGCGGCTCAGCAGCAGCGGGCCCAGGTCGCTCACGGTGGCGCGCACGGGGTGGCCCTGGGTGCCAAACACGTCCCACAAGGTGCTGGGGTAGGCTATTGGCTCAGAGGCCGTGAGGCCGCGCTCAGCAATGATTTTGGCCAACTTGGCGCTGACCACGCCTTGCTGGGAGATGCCCGTCAAGTCGCCCTTCACATCGGCCATAAACACCGGCACGCCGATGCGGCTAAAGCCTTCGGCCATGGTTTGCAGGGTGATGGTTTTGCCGGTGCCGGTGGCCCCAGTGATCAGGCCGTGGCGGTTGGCCTTGTCGGGGCGCAAAAAGCACTCAATGGTTTTGTTTTTTGCGATCAGCATGGGTTCGGTCATGGTGCTACCTCCTGGAAGTGGGGACTGGGCGGCGTGGGCCTTGCAAAGTCTGGAAAAACAATCGTAACAGCAACCGGCGGGCCAAAAAAAAGTCCGCCAATCTGTCGATGGCGGACTGAAGGCGCAGGCGCATTACTTGACCGTGATTTTGATTAACTGGCTCATCGCAGGGCCGTACGACTGGTGCGCGCCATTGGCAAACTGGGCTGTCAGCTTGTACACGCCGGGCGGCAGGGTTACGTCGGTTTCGGTTTGGCCTTTGCCAAAGTGCAGGTGCTTCTCGCTGAACGGCACCGACTCGCCAGCGGGAACAGCGTCCAGGTTAATCAGCAAGTGGTGGTGGCCGCTGTTGGCCACAATGTCGCCGGCTGGTGCTACTTCCATGCCTTTGATGCCAAAGCGTACTTTGAAGGTGGTAAGCACGGTAGCATTGTTGGCGGGCTCCAGGATAGACGCAGCTTGCGATGGGGCCATGGTGCTGGCGCAGCCTGCGATGGTGAGCACCAACGCGGAGGCTGCGAACGAGGTGGCGAGGGTGCGAAACAATGAGATGGTCATGGTAATTTCTTTCAAAAAAGCAAGGTAATTTTCCAGCGCAAAGGCTGAAAAATATCAAAAAAAGATGAGAAATGGGTGGGCAGAAACTGCGAGCACAGGTGCTCAATGAGCGCGGGGATCATTGAGCGCGCCTGCGCTTAAGCGCGAACCAGCACGGGCGGGGCTCGTCCCGGTGGCGGCCTATTGTCTTGGACAATAATGGGTGTAATTTGCGGACTCGGTATCCATTGCCACACTGCGACGGTGCGTGGCGCTTCAAAGTTCAGGTGCACAGGGGTGCCCGGAATGGCGATCAGCTTGTAGATAGGTGCGTTACCGCAATGCTTGATGGTGCTGATGGCCTCGTCGCCATCATGCACCGGCACCGAGATCTTTTTTAGGCCTGCGCCAGAGCACACCACGATGTCAATGGTTTTGCCACTGGCCAGCGCTACCATGGTGTTGAGCGCATTGCCCAGCGAGAACCAGGCCACAGCCAAAGCTGCAATGCCGATGGCAAGGCGGTAGAGTTTTCGACTTTGGAGAGCGCGCACATTTGCATGGTACACGCTGAGTTTGTCTATGTCAATCGAGGCAATCCCACCGGTTAAGCGCTAAAACGCGGTACCTAAAACCGTGGGCGGGTAGCTCGTGTTGGAGTCTGCCGTTTTGATCAACTGCTCGTTGCTCCAGCCAGCCCCAGCAACATAGCGTTTTGCGTGGATGGTGGTGTCTTTGGCACCCTGCACTTGCCATAGCGCGAACAGATGCCCTTGCGCATCCGTGGTGATGTGCGGTGCGCTGGCGTAGCCGCTGCTGCTGTCAATCAGAGCAGCATCACCCCAGCCAGTGCCTGCGGTCATGCGGTTGGCCGTGATGCGTGTGCGCTGGCCCAGCTTGTGCTGCCACACGGCCATGGCGTTGCCTTGGCTGTCAAAGCGTACCTGCGGCGCATGGGCCTCCACGGTGTTGGGGGCATCGATCCACTGCGCTTTGCTCCAGCTGGTGCCCACCATGTAGTGGTTGGCTGCTATGCGGGACTGCTGGCCGTCAAACTGCTGCCACACCGCCACCGCATTGCCTTGGCTGTCAATGGCCACGCGCGGGTTGTAGGCGCTGCCAACGTTATGGGTTTCGATGAGCTGTGCTACTCCCCAGCCCTGGCCTTTGGCTTTGCGGTTGGCCCAAATGTTAAAGCGCTCGCCATCAAACTGCTCCCACACTGCCAGTGCATTGCCTTGGGCATCGAGTGCCAGGTGGTAGTCGCATGCGCCCCATTCGTTGTCGGCGGCCAAAAGAGGCGCATCGAGCCACGCAGAGTTGATAGCCGATGGCGATGGCTTGATGGGTTCGTTACAGGCTGTTAGCAATGCCGCGCAGCCCAGCAAAGCATAGGCTACGCAAAAGCGCGGGCTTGCCAGCACGGTGCCAATGCCCCAGCGTGACAAAGGTTCATATTTTTTGCTCAGTGGGATAGTGGGGAACATAGTGATGCTACTGTTTTGGATGTTGCTGCGATGTCTATAGGACGAACAAGGCGGTGATTTACACAACCGTCAATCGTTAACAAATGCATTCATGTCCGCAGCCGCTGCAAAGCCACCGGCAGTCCCTGGACGCGCCTTGACGGAGTGCAACATTCAGTAAGTCAAATCCAGCACCGGCTCTTGCGCGATGGTGCCAAAAGTCACATTGCTCGCCTCTGGCACAGCGAAGTGCGCCGCTTTAGGCTCAGCCAAGTCGTTGGACAAGCGCGCACTGGCTACACTGGGATCGGCCACCAGCCGCATGGGCTCTATCACCTTGGCGTTGCATGCCGCCAAGAGCAATGCGCAAAGCAAGGTAGCGCTGGATTGGAAAAAAACAGAATGGACGGATGAAAAAAAATGAACTTGCATGATGATCTCCTGGATGAATACAGAACGTATGGAAATTTGGGTTTATGAACTTAAGACTGTTTTTTACAAAATGGGCGCAATACATCACTCATTTGTGTGAAGTAGTGGTGATTTTTTCCCTGCCGCTGTCGCAATGCCTTGGGTGTACTGGACCAGGTACTGGCGCACTGCGTCGGCCACCATGGCGTTAAGGGGTTGGCCTGCGCTGTGGGCCCGCCCTGCCATCGTGTGGTGCAGGTCATCGCTTAACTGCACCGTCAGCACATACCCGGCCTTCGGTTTACCAAACGGCACCCAGCTTAGCGTGCCAGCACGCTGCTGTGCTTTCACCACATACCGCAGGCAAATAGAGCACATGGTCAGATTGGCCAAGTTAAGGCATACCAAGTCGTTCACCCGGTAGCCGCTCACCACATACAAATGCAAGGCTAAGGTGGCGTTAGCCATGATCCAGGTTACCCACGTCCACACGCTTTGCCCATCGCCAGTGCAGCCAGGGGTGCGTAGTTTTCGGATGGTGGGGTAGTAGGTAAGCACCTCGCCCAGGTTAAAAATGCAAAACCCCAGGTACACCGCCATCTCAAAGTCGCTTTGCCCAGCCAGTCTTTGGCAGCTATCGCTAATGCACTGGCCCAGCCATTGCACGATGGATTGGTTTTGCATGATGCTTGTCTCTCTAGGTTATGTATTTACGGCGTAAGCAGCTATTGAATTAGGTGCATTAGCCATCATTGGCGTTGTGTCCAAATGGAGAGGTTGGTCACCACATCCCGCTGCCAACGCGCCACCGCATTGCCAGGCGCACCGTGCGCGAGGCTGGGGGAGTGCAAGGAAGTCCCCGCAGGTGCAAGCGGGCACTCTGGAGTTGCCAGGGATGCCTGCGGTACGTGCTTGGCGGCTAGCGTTCTGGGTGTGGGGCCATAGTGCGCACCTGTGCAGCCCACTAATGCGGTCCAGGCGGCCAGGCAGGCTAGTTGTTGAAACGTGTTGGTCGATGCGAGAAAAGATACTTTCATGGGCTGCTCCTTAAGTTGTCTTCTTCCCACCCTTGCAAAGATACCCAAGCAATGTGACCAGAAGAAGGCTGAAATACCTGTAAATTGAGTGAAATATTCCCTAAAACCCGCTGTGCATACATGCATTCAGCGTGGGATCTATCGTGCCGGGCGCTCGCAAGTGCGTCACGAACCTTGTCCTAAGAAGTGACTAAATTTCGCCGATATCGGCTGCTTTCAGAAACTGTGGAAATTCGGTGCTCGCAACGAGGGCGCTATGGGCTAAGGAGTTGCCAAATGCCTAGATTTCGTGCAAATTTCGCCCAAGCGTCGTCTGCGGGCCATGACCAGAGGCTGTTGCCTTGGCACGATGGGCAGCACGCTGATGGCGATCCTGCCCAGCGAATTTCTAAATCAGGAGATTGACCATGACGTTTCTACTTCGCCCCACCATGCAAGCTATGGGCGGCTTTCTGTTGCTATCGAGCCTGGCGATGAGTGACATCGCTTTTGCGCAAACGCCGAGCTGGCCGGAGCGGCCTATACGGATAGTTACGCCTTTCCCCGCAGGGTCTGCACCGGATAATGCGTTGCGAAAAATCACGCCCGAACTCTCTAAAGGCTTGGGCCAAGCCGTGATAGTGGAAAACAGGCCTGGTGCGGGCGGCCGTATTGCAGCGGCCGAGGTGGCACACGCAGCGCCTGATGGGTATACCTTTGCTAATGCAGATGCGACGGCCATGATCATGCTGCCCGCTACGGGTGCAAAGATTAGCTACGATGCACAAAAGGACTTGATTCCGGTAGTTCGTCTGGTCAACACCTACCCCTTCTTAGCGGTGCCAGTAGACTCCGCGGCCCGTAAGCTGATGGATCTGAAAAACCTAGGCCCTGCGCCAACTTTTGGGGTGGCTAGCTTAAGTGGTTACTCGCACGCAGTCTGCGTATCCCTGGGAAGAGTTGTGGGTGTTCAATGCAACCCGGTGCCTTATTCACAAGGTAATTCGGCAGCAATGCTTGATGTCGCCAAAGGCAATATTGATCTTGCGCTCACCTTTTCATCTGAGGCCAAGGGGTTTCTGGATATGGGCAAGATTCGTCTGCTGGCTACGTTTGCACCAGCACGTAACCCAAACTATCCAGACGTTCCTTCCATCACCGAATTTGCTCCGCCAGAATCTGCCATTGCTATATGGATGGGTTTTTTTGCACCTACAGGTACACCCACGCATATCATCGAGCGTATGCGCGCCGAGACCAATAAAGTGATTGCAGGGAACGCTTATCGGCAATGGACTGAGTCTCTAGGCAACCAGGTCGAGGTATTGGACGGCCCAGGGTTTAACCAGTTCTTGACCTCACAGCGCGCATCACTCAAAAAAATTGTGGATACCTATGGTTTGAAAATGGATTGACATCGATCAGACCTGCGAAACCCCAGGCCCCATGCCATGCGCTTTCAGTGCAGTCAGATAACGCACCCGTATTTCAGGAATGGCTACCCAGCGAAAACCAAAGTGATTTACGTCAAACCCATTGCTATTAGCCAGCAGCAGGGCATAGTGCTTTGCAGCCTCTGTATGCTGGCCCGCTTCTTCGTAAGCGGCAACCAAGGTAATGCGTGCAGTATTAGTGCCAGGGCTGAAAGTGAGCGTTTCTTCCAGCAAACTGATGGCGGTTTTATTGTCACCCAACGCATACAGCGTTCGACCATAGGCAGCCAGATACGCGCTTTGACGCAATGGCCCAATGGAGAATAAAGACTCTGACAATGCCTTGGATTCTTCAAATCGCCCTGCAAAAAATAAAATGACCGCGTGGATATTGAGCATAGTGGGGTCACTGGGAGCCAGCGCCATGGCCCGCTCCGACGTGATCAGCGCTTCTACAGGCTGCCCATTCATGGCTAATAAATTGGCCAAAACCCCATAGGCGCTGGCCTGCGTAGCATCCAGTTCAATAGCTTTATGAGCTTCTTTCAAGGCTTGGGGTATGTTTAGTTCACCCCACTGGCCGGTATGGCTATGCACAATGTCCCACAAATGCGCCATGGCCAAGGCGCGCCATGCGCGGGCATATTGCGGGTATTGCACGATGGCAAGTGCCGCAAGGCGCTGTGCCTCTAGCGTGCCTTCGATAGTGATGTGGCTGATGGCAGCAGCAGATCGTGCGCACAAGTCATAGGCGTTGAGCGCATCGGGAGACCGGGCGACGGAAATCTTTTGCGTGAAGATTCTAAAATTCGCATGAATCGTGCCCGCAATGCGCCAAAAGAGAGCCGCAGTTTCCGAATAGATATCTGTGAACTTAACCTGCTTGCGCTCCGACCAGGCGATCTCATCGCCATGCCCATCCATCATCTCCAGCGACCACTGGATCGTCGTCTCGGTAAACTGCACTTGGCCTGAGACGATGTAGCGGGCATTGAGCTTTTCACACACTTCCTTGCTGCTCAGCGCCTGCCCCTTGAGTGAGAACGACGAGAAGCGGCCGATGACACGCAGCTCTTTGTGCCGTGCCAGTTCGGTAATCAAATCCCCCGCAAACGTCATCGCCAGCCGCTCCGAGCGCTCGTCACCGTCCATGCTGGTAAAGGCCATGACGGCAATGGCCGGAGTGATCAGCCCGTCGGCGGTGGTTGCGGTGTGCGCTGGGGTGGGTGCAGGGATGGGAGGCGTGACGGCCAGAGGGCAGCTGGTTGCATCCGCTGCGCCAGCCGGGCAGGGCGCGGGCACCACCAAGCGGTAGCCGCGCCGGCGCTCGGTTTGCAGGACCTCGTGCCGCGCGTCGCCAATGGCGGTGCGAATCTCGCCGATGCACTGCACCAACGAATCGTCGGTGACGGCTATATTGCCCCACACCGCATCGACCAGTTGGTCTTTGGTCACCAGCGTGCCACTGTGCTGTGCCAAATACTCCAGCACCCGCGCCGCCTGCGCCCGTAGCGCTATCCTGTCGCCCGCGCTGTCACGCAGCATTTGGGCAGAAGGGTCAAAAACGGTAGAGCCGAGTTGGATCATGGGCACATTGTAGGCAAGTAAATCGTACCCATCCATAATCATGGTTTTTTAGGTCTCTAGCCCAATAGAATATTGCGGGAGCAGCTACACTATTTATAGTGTTTGCAGCTGCATACCCAGCCAAATGCATCGCTTGGCCGACGCGGCTTGGCTCCCCCCGGGGGCTGAATTTCGGACAAATTTAGGTTTTCTTTAGGCGCAACCGCGTGACAGTCAGCCACTTTGTTGGCACGATGGGTTTTATGCTGTAGCCGTGTAGTGCAGCAGCTGCAAACCCAGGAGAACGCGCATGACCTTTCTACTTCGCCCCACGATGGAAGCTGTCGGTAGCTTGCTTTTATTGTCCAGTTTGGCCCTGGGCACCATGGCGCATGCGCAAACGCCCAGCTGGCCCGAGCGGCCGATACGTATCGTGACGCCGTATGGCGCAGGCTCCGCGCCAGACACTACCTTGCGCAAAATCACCCCCGAGCTGTCAGCCGCGCTGGGGCAGCCCATCATTGTGGAGAATCGGCCCGGCGCAGGGGGCCGCATCGCTCTGGCCGAGGCCGCTAAGGCAGCGCCGGATGGCTACACTTTTGTCAACGCCGATTTGGGGCAAATGATTTTGCTGCCGTTTACAGGTGCGGCCCTTAGCTACGACGCGCAAAAAGACTTTACCCCCATCGTGCGCTTGCAGTTGACGTATCCGCTGATTGCGGTGCCAGCGGGTTCCCGCACTTTAAAGCCCAGTGACCTTACCCAGTTAGGCCATGTGCCTGCCTTTGGCGTGGGTGGCTTAGGCACATACACCAATGTGATGTGCATTGTGCTAGGTAATAGTGTGGGTTTTGACTGCAATCCCGTGCCCTATTCGCAAGGTACGCTGGCAGCGCTTTTGGACGTTGCCAAGGGCGCGATTGACGTGTCCATCACCTATCCCGCAGAAGCCAAAGGACTGGTGGCATCCGGCAAGGTTCGCATACTGGTCACCATGGGGCCTAAGCGCAATCCAACCTTGCCCGATGTACCTTCGATTGCTGAATTCAGCACAACCCATGCCAATGTGCCAGTATGGACTGGCTTGTTTGCACCGGCAGGTACGCCGCCACAAATCATTGAGCGCATGTTGGTTGCAACGAACAAAATACTCGTGGGAGAGGCGTTTAAAACCTGGTACGAGTCGCTGGGCAATACAGTAGAAATACTCGACGGCCCTGGGTTTACGCAATTTTTGAATGGGCAGCGCACGTATCTGCGCAAAATTGTGGATACCTATGGCTTAAAGTCAGATTGAAGTCCATGCGTCTTGAGCGCTTTGACAAATCGATCTCGAAGTTCAGGAATAGCGCTCCATCGGCGGCCAAAATAGCCTTCATCAAAACCTGTGGTGTACGCTAGCAACGCTTTGAAGTGTTCACCTGCGCGGCGGTGTTCTCCCATTTCTTCAAGTGCCACTATGAGCGGAATGCGCGCATTATTGTTACCCGGGCTGGTGGCCAAGGTTTCTTGTAGCACATTGATTGCTGCACTTCGTTCACCCAATGCAAATAGCGTTCTTCCATAAATGGCCGCGTTGTAGCTTTGGGGGACGGGCACAATGGGAAAAAGAGATTCCATGGCATCTTTGGATTCTTTAAATCGACCAGAAAAAAACAAAAGCATCGCCTTGATCTGCAAAATACCAGAATCGCCTGGCCCAATCACCAGCGCATGATCAGCAGACAGCAAGGCCTCTTCATGTTGCCCGTTCATATCCAGAAGGTTAGCCAAAAAGACGTATGCCAAAGCCTGTGAATTGTCCAGCTCAATGGCCTTGTGTATTTCTTGCAGCGCCTGCGGCACTTGCGCTTCCTTCCATAGCCCGGTGTGGCAAAAGTTGATGTCCCACATATGCGACTGTGCGAGTGCGCGCCATGCTCGCGCGTAATGGGGGTATTGCTGAACTGCCTCTGTTGCAAGCCGCTGCCCCTCTCGCGTACCCTCAATCGTCGTATGCAATATAAACGCCGATGCACGCGCGCACAAATCGTAGGCGGCAAGCGTGTCAGGTGGTTTGGCCATTGCGCGTCGCATGTTAGATGCGCGAAAGCTGGTGCTAATTGTCCCGGCAATGCGCCAAAAAAGCGCCGCTGTTTCAGCGTCGATATCTGAAAACTTCACTTGCTTGCGCTCCGACCAGATAATCTCGTCAGTGCGCCCATCCATCATTTCCAGCGACCACTGGATCGTAGTCTCGGTAAACTGCACTTGGCCCGAGACGATGTAGCGGGCATTGAGTTTTTCGCACACCTCTTTGCTGCCCAGTTGCTGCCCTCTAAGTGCAAACGACGAAAACCTGCCGATGACACGCAGCTCTTTGTGCCGCGCCAGCTCGGTGATCAAATCGCCCGCGAACGTCATGGCCAGACGCGCTGAGCGCTCGTCACCGTCCATGCTGGAAAACGCCATTACGGCAATGGCGGGCGTAATTTGTCCTTCGGCGCTTTGGGTGGAGGGCGATAACACCGCTGGCATTGACGCACTGCCGTTCATCGCTGCGTTGTCATGGCCATTTAGTACCAACCGATAGCCGCGCCGCGACTCGGTTTGCAACACTGTATGCTGCGCGTCGCCAATGGCGTTGCGAATCTCGCGGATACACTGCACCAACGAGTCATCGGTCACAGACACATCGGCCCACACGGCTTTAAAGAGCTGCTCTTTGCTACGCAGTGCGCCTTACGCTTCGATCAAACATTCCAGCACCCGCGCGCTTTGCGCCCGCAGCGCTATCTTGGCACCCGTGCTATCGCGTAGCATCTGTGTAGAGGGGTCAAAAACGGTGGCGCCGAGTTGGATCATGGCGCATTGTATATAAATGGCCGCTGGGTGGGCAATTTATATGAGGAATACCGCTCTAGGCCAATAGAATATCGCGGGAGAAGCTATTGAAATTATAGTAAATTAGCTTTGTAATAGGCTGTGTAATCACCCACGCAACCCCACATAATTCTCCGCCAGCATGGTCTGCGCCGCCTCGGAGCTCATCAGGTAGGACAGCTCGGCCTCCTGCATCTTCTGGCCAAAGCCTGCGCTGTCGGGGAAGCGGTGCATGAGGGTGGTGAGCCACCAGCTAAAGCGCTCTACGCGCCACACCCGGCTAAGGGCCCGGGCGGAGTAGCCGTTGATGCCGGACTCGGATTTTTCCAGGTAGTAGTCGCTAAAGGCTTCGTACAGCATCTTCACATCGCTGGCGGCCAGGTTCAGGCCTTTGGCGCCGGTGGGGGGCACGATGTGGGCTGCGTCACCCGCTAAAAACAGGCGGCCAAAGCGCATCGGCTCGGTAACGAAGCTGCGCAGTGGGGCGATGCTTTTCTCGATGCTAGGGCCGGTGACGATGGCCTCGGCCAGTGCCGGGTCGAGTCGCAGGCGCAGCTCATCCCAAAAACGCTGGTCGCTCCAGTCCTGCACCTTATCGTCCATGGGGCATTGCACGTAATAGCGACTGCGCGTCAGGCTGCGCATTGAGCACAGCGAAAAACCGCGCGCGCTGTTACCGTAAACAATCGCGTGTGGCGACACGGGCGGCACGTCCGCCAGCACGCCCAGCCAGCCGAACGGGTAGACCTTTTCGTATTCGGTGATCGCGCCTTCGGGCACGCTGGCGCGGCACACGCCGTGAAAACCGTCACAGCCCGCGATGAAGTCGCAGGCCAGCGAGCGAGCTTGCCCGTCCTTCTCGAACGTTACCCGTGGTGTGTCGCTGTCAAAGTCGTGAATGCTGACGTTTTTAGCCTCATACACGGTGGTCTGTCCGCTGCGAGTGCGTGCGTCCATCAAGTCGCGCGTCACCTCCGTTTGGCCATAGGCCGTCACCACCTTGCCTCCCGTCAGCCCCTGCACATCAATCGCATGGCGTGCCCCGGCAAATACCAATTCAATGCTGTGGTGCACGATGCCGTCAGCCTTCACGCCGCTTCCTACGCCCACCGCCTCCAGCATGTCCACCGTGGTCTGCTCCAGGATGCCCGCGCGGATGCGGCCCAGCACGTAGTCGGGGCTCTGTCGTTCGATGATGATGTTGTCAATGCCCGCCTGGTGCAGCAGTGCACCGAGCAAAAGGCCGGCTGGGCCTGCGCCGATGATGGCGACTTGAGTTCGCATGGTTTTACCGGGCCCCGTCGTTCGACCGAGAATAAAAGTGGCTTTTTCTGTCGCTGCGGCTTTGACCTATCACCCGCTGCGGCCAGCCATGCTGGCGCTGTTGGCGGTGTTGGTTGTGGCGCTTACGCCATCTTGCAGCCCGCGCCGCTATCAGCCAGTGCCTTGGCGGCCACGCCCAAGACTTTATTTTCTTTATTTTCGACCACACGCAAATAAATGTCCTGCACCGGGTTGTGCGACGCGCTCATCGTCCATTTCCCGCGCGGG
>JANMTF010000145.1:0-9158 GCA_031390175.1 Polaromonas sp. | reverse complement strand
GCCGACGAGCGCGGTGTGGCCATGGTGCTGACCGGTGTGCGGCATTTCAGGCATTGAGTTGCACCGAGAGCTGCAAACTATTTGCTATGGTAGTAGTAGCTGCTCCCGCAATATTTTATTGGGCTAGAGCCCTGTTTATCTATTAAATACGGGTTCTATGCCGCTCGCCATCTACGCCAGCCATCCGCAGCACAGCCGTGGGCGATTGCATGTTGAAATCAAAGTGCAGCACGCCGCCGAGCAGCGTAGCGAGTTTCAACGCGACCGCGACCGCATCGTGCATTCCAGCGCGTTTCGCCGCCTGGTGTACAAAACCCAGGTGTTTTTGAACCACGAAGGCGATCTGTTTCGCACCCGCATGACGCATTCGCTGGAGGTTGCGCAGCTAGGCCGCAGCATGGCACGCGCGCTGGGTTTGAACGAAGATTTGGTCGAGGCCATAGCGCTGGCGCATGACCTGGGCCACACCCCCTTTGGCCACGCCGGGCAAGACGCGTTGAATGCCTGCATGCACGACTACGGCGGCTTTGAGCACAACCTGCAAAGCCTGCGTGTGGTGGATACGCTGGAAGAGCGCTACCCGGCCTTTGACGGTCTGAACCTCACGTTTGAAACCCGCGAGGGCATTCTCAAGCACTGCTCGGCGATCAACGCAGCGCGCATCGAAGCGCAAGAGCCCGGCGGTGTGGCCAGTCGCTTTATCCAGCGCACCCAGCCCAGCCTGGAGGCGCAACTGACCAATCTGGCCGATGAAATCGCCTACAACGCCCACGACATGGACGACGGCGTGCGCTCGGGTTTGATCAGCTTTGAGCAGCTCAGCGGTTTGGCTTTATTCGCACAGTACCGCGCCGAGGTGCTGCACGAATACCCGCAGCTCGCCGGGCGCAGACTGCTGTTTGATGTGATACGGCGCATGCTCAGCGCGCAGGTGTATGACGTGATCGAGACCACCCATACCGCCCTGGTGGCGTACCAGGTCAGCAGCGCCGATGCCGCGCGCGCCCTGCCGCCTTTGGTGCAGTTCTCAGAGCCCATGCGCATACGCACCAATGAGATCAAGCGCTGGCTGCACCACAACCTATACCGCCACCCGCAGGTGATGCACACCACCGCGCAGGCGAAAACGGTGGTGAAAGACCTGTTTGCCAGCTACATCACCCAGCCCCAGCACATGCCCGTCAGCTATGCGCAACTTGCCAACCAACCCCGCGCAGTGGCTGACTACATTGCCGGTATGACGGACCGCTTTGCACAGCGCGAGCATGAGCGCTTGTTGCCCGTTTGAAAATACAATGCAGGCTTTACAACATTATCTTTCAGCGGAGTACCCATGAGTTTCCTCAATGAGCTCAAGAACCAGGCCCAGTCCTTGCAAGACCAGCAGTTAGGCGATCACCACAGCGTAGCTGCCAACACCGAGGCCACCGAGATCGCCTGCAAAGTAGCGCTGAAGTATTTGCAAGATCTCACCGCCCAGCTCAACGTCATCCAGCCGCCCGCGCATGGCAGCTACAGCTTGGACGGCAAAACCCCGTGGCCACCCCTCAAGCTGAACACCTTTCGCTGCGATGCACGCAAGAAAATGCTGCGCAGCAAAGAAGCCTTTGATTACGTCGCCGTAGGCTGGAACATCGTGCCCGCCACCGGGCCCGTGCTGCAGAGCCATGTGATGGTGAACTTTCCGCCAGATCTGGAGCGCGTGGCCCAACGCATCAGCACCGGCCAGGTGCGCCATGAACGCAAAGAAATCCGCCACCCCGAGACCAATAAACTCCAAGCCTACCGCTTCGAATACGAAACCGCCAGCTTCGGCAGCATCTCGCTAACCCCCGAGCATGATGTAGGGCAGATAGCCTTCAGGGTGTGCAACGTGGGCGGTTTCCAAATTCTCAACACCCGCTACTCAGCCAACCAGGTCAACCAAGCCCTGCTGGACGAGCTGGCCAAACACCTGGTAGGTCAAAGCAGCCGTTTTGGCTGACATCTTTTAATGGGGGTCAGATCAACGTTATCATCATCCGATAAAATCCGCCTATGGCCCGCCAACCCCGTCTCACCCTCCCAGACTACCCGCACCACATCATCCAGCGCGGTAACAACAAGCAGGCGATATTTGGCGGCGCGGCGGACTACCAGGCCTTGCTGGCACTATTCTTGGAGGCCGCGTGGCTGCACAAAGTGGCCATCCACAGCTATGTGCTGATGACCAACCACCTGCACCTCTTGGCCACGCCGCAAGACGATGTGGGCTTGCCGCTCATGATGCAGCACGTGGGCCGCAGCTATGTGCGGCTGTTTAATAAAACCCACCAGCGCACCGGCACCCTGTTTGAAGGGCGCTACAAAAGCACCCTGATCCAAACCGAGCGCTACTTGCTGGCCGGCATGGCCTATATCGACCTGAACCCCGTGCGCGCGGGCATGGTGCCGCAGCCGCAAGACTATCCCTGGAGCAGCTATGGTCACTATGCGGGTCTGCGCACCGATCCCTTGGTCACGCCGCACCCGTATTTTTGGAGCTTAGGTAATACGCCTTTTGCCCGCGAGGCGGCCTATGCAGATTTAGTCCAAGCGGGCCTTAGTGCCGCGACTGAGCGGGCACTTAGCAACACCACCCTGCGCAGCTGGGCGCTAGGCGACGAGGCTTTTTTGGCGGACTTGGAGAAAGCCACCCAAAGACAGGTGCGACCCGGGGTGAAGGGCCGGCCGTTTAAATCACCAGCCGCCGTGCCAGGGCTAGACAAGCCAGCTTGAGCTGCGGCAGCCTGTGCACTCTCTAAATCGTGGCGCTTCGTCTAAGCAGGGCAGTGAGTTACACAGGATAACGCCGATAATTTGAAAACTCAGGCATTCTGTGAGCGATAAAGCCGCCATTTGCCGAAAATCTGTCCTAAAGACTGCTTCCGGATAATTTTGAACCATCTAGGTACTATCTATTCCATAGCTTTTCCCGCATATTTCTAGAAGGCTGCAGCCCCATCAGCACCTAATAAGCGGCTCTGAAATTGGTGAATATTCGGTTCCCAGCCTATTTCCGGGCTCTCGGAGCCCCCGTGGCACCTAACAACAGTGTTTTTGACCGGATTTTTATGTTCCAATAAGCTTGCAGGCCTCTAAAAAATTGCGGTGGCAGCTACGCAATGCATAGCGTGTATTTTTTGCCGAAATGCTGCTGTTACTGCGCTTGCGGCTCAAAGAGCCGCTAACCACCCCCTGGCAGTGAGGGGGTGGCGGAATATCTGCATTACCCCGTGTAGCCCACTGACCTGCTTAGACAGAGTGCTACTATTTAATGAGTGGCCACCAAGCCAAATGATTCTTTGACCTACGCTGGTGCGCCATGCAGCCTGCCCAAGGTAGAGTCGACAGCGTCAAGTGCCAACGCATTGACTGGTCACCGGTGCGGGTAGTTTGATTTTTGATCTGTCCCTATTTAAACATGTAACTTAAAACAAGGAAATTAAATTTGATCTGACCCCTTTTAAAATGTTTGAGTTATTTGCTGCACTGCACTACACTCTAAATCCCCCTTTTGGATATCACTGGAGAAGCACATGGGTGCCATAGACAAGCAAATCGCAGCGGCTGCTGCACACGGTATGTACCAGCCTGCGAGCGAAAAAGACGCTTGCGGTGTGGGTTTTGTGGCGCATGTCAAGGGTGCCAAGTCGCACGCCATCATCCAGAACGGGTTGAAGATTCTGGAGAATCTGGACCACCGGGGCGCTGTGGGTGCGGACGAGCTGTGTGGCGACGGCGCGGGGATTTTGATCCAGCTGCCGGACGACTTTTACCGGGAAGACATGGCCAAGCACGGCGTGGAGCTGCCGGCCCCCGGCGAATACGGCGTGGGTATGATCTTTTTGCCTAAAGAGCATGCTTCCCGTTTGGCTTGCGAGCAAGAGCTGGAGCGCGCGGTGAAAGCCGAAGGCCAGGTGGTGATTGGCTGGCGCGATGTGCCGGTCAACCGCGAGATGCCGATGTCGCCCTTTGTGCGCGAAAAAGAGCCGATCATTCGGCAGATTTTCATTGGCCGGGGTACCGACATCACCGTGCCTGATGCGCTGGAGCGCAAGCTGTATGTGATCCGCAAAACCGCCAGCGCCGCGATCCAAAACCTGGGCCTCAAGCACAGCAAAGAATACTACGTGCCCAGCATGAGCTGCCGCACCGTGGTGTACAAAGGCTTGTTGCTGGCCACGCAAGTGGGCGATTACTACCTGGACCTGCAAAACGCCAAATGCGTCTCGGCCTTGGCCTTGGTACACCAGCGTTTTTCTACTAACACTTTCCCCGAGTGGCCGCTGGCCCACCCCTACCGCTATGTGGCGCATAACGGCGAGATCAACACCGTGCGCGGCAACTTCAACTGGATGCGCGCTAGAGAAGGCGTGATGAAGTCGCCGGTGCTGGGCGACGACCTCAAAAAGCTCTACCCCATCAGCTTTGAAGGCCAGTCCGACACCGCTACGTTTGACAACGCGCTCGAGTTGCTGACCGCCGCCGGTTACCCCATCGCCCACGCCATGATGATGCTGATGCCCGAGCCTTGGGAGCAGCACACCCTGATGGACGAGCGCCGCCGCGCCTTCTACGAATACCATGCCTCGATGATCGAGCCGTGGGACGGCCCAGCCGCCATTGCTTTTACCGATGGCCGCCAGATCGGCGCCACCCTAGACCGCAACGGCCTGCGCCCCGCGCGCTACATCTTGACCGACGATGATTTGGTGGTCTGCGCGTCCGAGGCCGGTGTGCTGCACCACATCCCCGAGAGCAAAATCGTCAAAAAATGGCGCTTGCAGCCCGGCAAAATGTTCTTGATCGATTTAGAACAGGGCCGTTTGATCGACGACGAAGAGCTGAAAAGCCAACTCGCCAACAGCAAGCCGTACCGCCAGTGGATTGATGAAGTGCGCATCAAGCTGGACGACGTGCCTGCCGCCGCGACAGTGGAGTCCACGCCATCGAAAGAAACACTGCTCGACCGACAGCAGGCTTTCGGCTACACGCAAGAAGACCTGAAGTTCTTGATGGCCCCCATGGCCGCCAACGCCGAAGAGGCCGTTGGCTCCATGGGCAACGACAGCCCCCTGGCCGTGTTGTCGGACAAAAACAAACCGCTGTACAACTACTTCAAGCAGCTGTTTGCCCAGGTGACCAACCCGCCGATTGACTCCATCCGCGAGCAAATCGTCATGTCCTTGGTCAGCTTCATCGGCCCCAAGCCCAACCTGCTGGACATCAACGCTGTTAACCCACCGCTGCGCCTGGAGGTAAGCCAGCCGGTGCTGGACTTTGCCGACATGGCCAAGCTGCGCGACATTGCGGCCCATTCACGCGGCAAGTTCAAAAGCTATACGCTGGACATCACCTACCCCGCCGCCTGGGGCCGCGAAGGCGTAGAAGCCAAAATAGCCTCGCTGTGCGCTGAGGCGGTGGATGCGATCAAGAGCGGCCACAACATCCTTATCGTGTCCGACCGCGAGATGAGCGAGGCCCGCGTGCCCGTGCCTGCGCTGCTGGCCTTGTCTGCTATCCACCAGCACTTGGTCAAAGCGGGCCAGCGCTGCAACGCAGGCCTGATCATGGAGACGGGATCAGCCCGCGAGACCCATCACTTCGCCCTGCTGGCAGGCTACGGCGCAGAGGCCGTACACCCCTACCTGGCGCTGGAGACGGTGATCGAGCTGACCAAGCACACCAAAGATATGGATGCCGATAAAGCGGTGTACAACTTTGTCAAAGCCGTTGGCAAGGGCCTGAACAAGGTCATGTCCAAGATGGGCATCAGCACCTACATGAGCTACTGCGGCTCGCAGATTTTTGAAGCCGTGGGCCTGGACAAACCCTTTGTGGAGAAATACTTCTACGGCACCGCTACCCAAGTGGGTGGCGTCGGCGTGTTTGAGATTGCCGAAGAAGCCATTCGCACCCATGCAGCCGCCTATGGCACCGACCCTATTTTGGAAAGCATGCTGGAAGTCGGTGGCGAATACGCCTGGCGCGTGCGCGGTGAAGACCATATGTGGACGCCCGACGCGATTGCCAAGCTGCAACACGCCACGCGTTCCAACAACGCGGCGACCTACAAAGAGTACGCACAGATCATCAACGACCAAAGTAAGCGCCACCTGACGCTACGCGGTTTGTTCGAGTTCAAGTTTGACCCGACTAAAGCTATCAGCATCGACGAAGTAGAGCCCGCCAAAGAAATCGTCAAACGCTTTGCCTCGGGTGCCATGTCGCTCGGCTCGATCAGCACCGAAGCGCACACCACGCTGGCTGTGGCGATGAACCGCATCGGCGGCAAAAGCAACACGGGCGAGGGCGGTGAAGACCCGCTGCGTTACCGCGCTGAGGTAGCTGCCGCACGTGAAGAGAATGCCAAGCTGGGCATCTCAGCCGATGTGTACCAAGGCAAAGGCAAGCGCTTTATCCCGGTGATCAAAGACGGCGACAGCGTGGGCACCAGCTTAGGTAATGAACGGATCGTGACCGACATCCCCTTGAAGGCAGGCGACTCACTGCGCAGCAAGATCAAGCAAGTGGCATCCGGCCGCTTTGGCGTGACGGCGGAATACCTGTCTTCTGCTGACCAGATCCAGATCAAGATGGCCCAGGGTGCCAAGCCCGGCGAAGGCGGCCAGTTGCCCGGCAGCAAAGTGTCAGAGTACATTGGCGCGCTGCGTTACAGCGTGCCCGGTGTGGGCCTGATCAGCCCACCGCCGCACCACGACATTTACTCGATTGAAGACCTCGCCCAACTCATCCACGATCTGAAAAACGCCAACAGTGCGGCCGACATTTCGGTCAAGCTGGTCAGCGAAGTGGGCGTGGGCACGGTGGCTGCTGGCGTGGCCAAGTGCAAGGCCGACCATGTGGTGATTGCAGGGCACGACGGCGGCACGGGCGCATCGCCGCTGTCCAGCTTGAAGCACGCAGGTACGCCGTGGGAGCTGGGCCTGGCCGAGACGCAGCAGACCTTGGTGCTGAACCGCTTGCGTGGCCGCATCCGCGTCCAAGCCGACGGCCAAATGAAGACCGGGCGCGACGTGGTGATTGCCGCACTCTTGGGCGCTGACGAGATGGGCTTTGCCACCGCACCCCTGGTGGCCGAAGGCTGCATCATGATGCGCAAATGCCACCTCAACACCTGCCCCGTGGGCGTGGCCACGCAAGACCCTGTTTTGCGCGCCAAGTTCTCTGGCAAGCCTGAGCATGTGGTCAACTACTTCTTCTTCGTCGCCGAAGAAGTGCGCGGCATCATGGCGCAACTGGGCGTCAAAAAGTTTGAGGATCTGATCGGCCACGCCGAGCTGCTGGACACGCAAAAAAGCATCTCGCATTGGAAAGCCAAGGGCCTGGACTTCAGCCGCATCTTCTACCTGCCCGAAGTGCCCGCCGATGTACCGCGCAAGCACGAAGGCGTGCAAGACCACGCGCTGAACAAAGCGCTGGATTTGAAGCTGATCGAAAAAGCCCGCCCCGCGCTGGAAAAAGGCGAGAAGGTGCACTTCATCGAGCAGGCACGTAACGTGAACCGCTCGGTCGGCGCGATGCTCTCGGGCGAAGTAGCCAAGCGCTACGGCTCGGCAGGCTTGCCAGACGACACCATCCGCATCCAGCTAGAAGGCACAGGCGGCCAAAGCTTTGGTGCCTTCCTGGCACGCGGCATTACCCTGTATTTGATTGGCGAGGCCAACGACTACACCGGCAAAGGCATGAGCGGTGGCCGCATCGTCGTGCGCCCGAGCATTGACTTCAGAGGCAACGCCACAGAGAACATCATCGTTGGCAACACCGTGCTCTACGGCGCAACCGAGGGCGAAGCCTACTTGCGCGGCGTCGCAGGCGAGCGCTTTGCGGTGCGCCTTTCGGGTGCCACCGCCGTCGTCGAAGGCACCGGCGACCACGGTTGCGAATACATGACCGGCGGCACCGCTGTCGTGTTGGGTAAAACCGGCCGCAACTTCGCCGCAGGCATGAGCGGCGGCGTGGCCTTTGTCTATGACGTAGACGGTCAGTTTGCCAAGCGCTGCAACACCTCTATGGTTGGTTTGAGCAAGGTCGTATCTACGGCAGAACAAACCGACCCGCTGCACCACGGCAGCGACGGCAAAGCCGCCAGCGATGAAGCGCTATTGAAGAAACTGGTCGAAGACCACCACCGCTGGACCGGATCCTTGCGCGCCCGCGAGATTTTGGACAATTGGGCCGAGCAGCGCGGCAAGTTCGTCAAGGTGTTCCCCACCGAGTACAAGCGCGCGCTGGGCGAGATGGCGGCCAAGGCTGTCAAGGTGCTGGCGTAGGCCATATTTATAAGTGTTTTAAGCTGCTAAGCCAATAAAATATAGCGTAAGCAGCTATAAAAACAATAGTATTTAAAAATTGATTTGACCCTGAAACGAGTAAAGCACCATGGGAAAAGCCACTGGATTTTTAGAGTTTGACCGCGTTGAAGAGGGCTACAAGCCTGTGCCCGAGCGCCTCAAGCATTACAAAGAGTTTGTTATTGGCCTGTCTGAAGACGATGCCAAAAAGCAAGGTGCGCGCTGCATGGACTGCGGCACGCCGTTTTGCAACAGCGGCTGTCCGGTGAACAACATCATCCCGGACTTCAACGACTTGGTGTATCAAGGCGACTGGAAGAACGCCATCACGGTGCTGCACAGCACGAATAACTTCCCCGAGTTCACGGGCCGCATCTGCCCCGCGCCGTGTGAAGAAGCGTGTACGCTCAATATCAATGACTTGCCCGTTGGCATCAAAAGCATCGAGCACGCCATCATTGACCGCGCTTGGGCTGAAGGCTGGGTCAAGCCGCAAGTAGCCAAGCACAAGACGGGCAAGAAGGTGGCTGTCGTCGGCTCTGGCCCGGCAGGCATGGCCGCAGCGCAGCAACTGGCACGCGCAGGCCACGACGTGACCTTATTTGAAAAGAACGACCGCGTGGGCGGCCTGCTGCGCTATGGTATTCCCGACTTCAAGATGGAGAAAACCCATATTGACCGCCGTGTAGAGCAAATGCAGGCCGAGGGCGTGGTCTTCAAAACGGGTGTGATGGTAGCGGCCCTGGACAAAGGCAGCAAAGTCACCAACTGGGCGAAGGAAACCATCAGCCCCGAGCAGTTGAAAAAAGACTTCGATGCCGT
>JANMTF010000127.1:0-33958 GCA_031390175.1 Polaromonas sp. | reverse complement strand
GGCGTCAGCCTCAATAGCTTGATGAGCACGGCCATGGCAACTTCTACGTTTGCAGCCTTCAGCGTCAGCTACGGTTCGGCTTACAACACCATCAATGGCCAGCCCATTACGGTCGCATTTAACGGCGGCAACGTCATCACCATCAGTGGCGTAGGCACTGGCACAGCCGGTACAGCACGTTGCGGTCTGGCCATCAGCGTCAGCGGAGTGAGTGTCCTCAATATCTGCTACGTCGGGCTTTTGACCGCTGCAGAGTGCACCGCATCCAATGCAGAGTTGGCGGCCGAGGCCGCAGAGCAGCAAGCTGCATTCCCTGGCTCCAGCTTTGTCTTTTCCCCAGGCTGCGTGGCTAACCCTACTTTCACCATTAACTTGCGTTAATCTGTGCCACCCGCCGCCCCATGGCGGCAAGCTGGCAACACGGGCATGATAATCGCGTCATGCCCGTTTTTTTTGCCCCTTCCGAGTCGGCGTCTCAAGCCCAAGCCATCATCCTCGCCGCAGGCCGTGGCGAACGGATGCGGCCCTTGACTGACACCTGCCCCAAGCCTTTACTGCAAGTGCACGGCAAACCGCTGATGCAGTGGCCCATGCAAGCGCTGGCTGCCAACGGCTTTGGCCAGCAAGTGGTCAACACCGCTTGGCTAGGGGAGCAGATCGAGGCTTATTTTTCAAGCCTTTTAAGCCTGCAGACTAATAGAATGTTGCGGGAGCAGCTGTTGAATAATGAGCCGCTGCAAATCACTTATTCGCACGAAGGCGCGGACTTTGGCTACGCGCTAGAGACTGCAGGCGGCATTTGCCGCGCGCTGCCGCAACTTGCCGAGGTGTTTTGGGTGCTGGCGGGCGATGTGTTTGCGCCCAGCTTTGCCTACAGCCGCGCTGCGTACGAGCAGTTTGCGCAATCCAACAAACTGGCCCATATTTGGCTGGTGCCCAACCCGCCGCACAACCCGCGTGGTGACTTTGGTTTGTCGGCTGGGGGCTTGGCGCTTAATTTGCCCAAAGATGCAGGCCGCGCACTGCACACCTACAGCACCATTGGCCTGTATAAACACGCCTTGTTCGCCCCACCGTTTTGCGATGTGCCCGCAGGCAATCCGCAGGGCATCAAGGCCGCACTAGCCCCGCTGCTGCGCGCAGCAATGGACGCAGGCAAGGTCAGCGCCGAGCTGTTTACCGGGGAATGGACGGATGTGGGAACGCCTGAGAGGTTGGCGCAGCTCAACGCCTGAGCCCAGCGCAGACCATTGCATGCAGCATTAGGCCGCGGGCAGATCTAAGCAGCGTATACCCAGCATCTTGGCTGCGCGCACCAGGTCTTTGTCAAACGACAGCAGCTCCATGTCCATAAAGCCGCCCAAGCGCACCCGCTCGGCGGCGGCCAGGTGCATTGCGTCATAGCCGCGCAGGCCACCGTATTCGGCAATGCCGCTGGCACGCTGGATCAACACTTCGTCGGTGGCCACGACCGAGCTTTTAAGCCACTCAATATCAAACTGCTTTTTCACCCGCTCCAGCGCATCGTCGTCTATGCGCCGCGCGCAGTATGCAGCGGCAAGCGCGGCGCGCACCTCTACATAGCCCAGCTCGTAGCAAATTTTGTCGTCGGTTTGCGCTACCAGCTTGCGCACCGCAGCAGAGTTGCCCTCTTGCAGAAACAAGCGCACCCAAGCGCTGCTGTCCAGGTACAGCACGCGCTACGCCCCGTCAGCCGCACCGGGCCCGCGCCGCTGCGCTACTAGCATATCGGCCACGCTAGGGCCTTTGCCTGCCAACACGATAGGCGCAAAGTCTTGCGGTTTAAACCGCCCCGTGCGCCAAGTCACCCCGGCAATCGCAGGCTTATTGGGTGCACCGTTTGCGGCCTTAGGCAAAGCCCCCGTGCGCAAAGGCGCATTCAGCGCGACAATCTTGGCAATGGGCTTGCGGTGTGACGTAATAATGGCCTCTTCACCCGCCTGCACTTTTTCCAGCACAGCAGACAAAGAATTTTTCAGCATGTGTACAGCGACTTCTGACATAGGAATGCATCCATTTAAATAGGCCATTAATTATAGCCATAATAATTTTATTCATGGCTATTTATTGGCGTTACACACTGACATCACATGCGACACCAAACAGCAGCTAATTTGGTATCATTCACCCATGATCGTCATTGATACGAATGTTTTTGTGGGTGCTTGTATGGGTACAGGCGCTTCCGCGAAAATCATTGAGTTGTGCCTTCAAGGCAAGTTACAGCCCGCCATGGGGTCGGCGCTACTAGCAGAATATGAAGACGTGATGTCGCGTGCGTCTTTGTTTAAAGCTTGTCGCCTTGACCACGCGCAAAGAGAAGAGCTGTTAGATATTTTTCTGGACAGTTGCAAATGGGTTAAAACCTATTTTTCGTGGCGCCCCAACCTGCGAGACGAGGGCGACAACCATGTGGTGGAGTTGGCCGTGGCTGCTGCTGCCAGTCACATCCTTACTTGGAACACGCGAGATTTTGCGTCGATGGAGTTACGGTTCCCCCTATTACAGTACTGCACGCCACCTGAATTTTTAAAGGAGTTGTCATCATGAGTGCATTGACACTACGGTTACCAGATCACAAGCACGAGCGCCTTAAAGCCATGGCCGAGCAGCAAGGCGTGAGCCTGTCGCGCCTGCTGGATGAGCTGACCACCCAGGCCCTGGTCGAGTTTGACGCGGAAACACGTTTTAAAGTACGCCAGCAGCGTGGCGCTAACCGCGTGGAGCGCGGTATGGAACTATTACGCATGGCACAAGGATTACCAGCATGAACAACACTACACCCCACGCCCTCTACGCCGAGCGCCGCGCCCGTGTTGCCGCCCAACTGGGCAAAGACAAACACCAACCCGCTGTGGCCATCATCCCCACCGCCCCCGAGCGGCCACGCAACCGCGACAGCGACTTTTTGTACCGGCACGACAGCTACTTTTACTACCTCACCGGCTTTACCGAGCCCGGTGCTACCTTGGTCATCCAGTCTGACGGCAGCACCACCTTGTTTTGCCAGCCCAAAGACATGGAGCGCGAGATCTGGGACGGCTACCGTTTGGGCCCCGAGGCCGCACCCGAGGCACTTGGCCTCACCGCCGCCCATTCCAACGCCGACATGGAGCAGCACCTACCCAAGCTGCTAGAAAACCAGCACACCGTGTGGTACCCCTTCGCCATCCACAAAGGCCTGGAGAGCCGCGTAGACGGCTGGCTGGGCAAGGTGCGCGCCCGCGTGCGCTATGGCGCGCTATGCCCCGAGCAGCAGCGCGACCTGTGCAGCATCTTGGACGAAATGCGCATGGTCAAAGACGCGCACGAGATCGCCACCATGCGCCGCGCCGCGCAGATCAGCGCCGGGGCCCACATCCGCGCCATGCAGCTATGCGCCCGCATGATCCGGGACGGCAAAGACGTGCGCGAATACCACCTAGACGCCGAGCTACTGCACGAATTTCGCCTGCACGGCTCGCAATACCCCGCCTACGGCAGCATTGTGGCCGCCGGAGCCAACGCCTGCGTGCTGCACTACCGCGCCGACTCAGCGCCCGTCAAAAACGGCGACCTGGTGCTGATCGACGCAGGCTGCGAGCTGGACGGCTATGCCAGCGACATCACCCGCACCTTCCCCGCCAACGGCAAATTCACCAGCCCGCAAAAAGAGCTGTACGAACTGGTGCTAGCCAGCCAGGAAGCTGCGGCAGCCGCTACCAAGCCCGGAGCACGCTTCATCGACCCGCACGACGCAGCCGTCAAAGTGCTGGCCCAAGGCATGCTAGACGTAGGACTGCTAAGCAAAGACAAACACGGCAGCGCACAAGACGTGATCGACCAGCGGGCCTACTTCCAGTTCTACATGCACCGCACCGGCCACTGGCTGGGCATGGACGTGCACGACTGCGGTGGCTACAACGAACTATCGGAATTAGCGAACACGACCGAACGCAAAGACCCGCTCAGCAACGAGACCATCAAAAACCGCCCCAGCCGCATCCTGCGCGAAGGTATGGTGCTCACCATCGAACCCGGCATCTACGTGCGCCCCGCAGCGGGCGTGCCTGAGAAATTTCACAACATCGGGATTCGGATTGAGGATGATGCGGTGGTGAATGGGACGGGGTGCGAGTTGGTGAGTCGGGGGGTGCCGGTTACGGTGACAGAAATAGAACTTTTGATGCAGTCAAATTCAATTTAGTTAAGCCGCCTCCAGTAATAGTTCGCTAGTTCATGACCTAAGACGATTTTTTGATGGCTGCTAACCCAGCGAAATTGTTTTCAAGAACGGTATTTAGGAGTTTTTCATATTTAGACGAATCTTTTTCAATACCAGCTGAGTAGGCGCGTGATTTTAAATTAATGCACCAAACATTGGTTTCTTGATCAAACCAGAGTTCACCACCTAGTCTTGCAGGTCGCCCATCGACCAAAGTCGGATGACCTTTAAAAACATCTTTTTTCTTGATGTCTTCACCGACCACAAGATCGCCGTTTGAGTCGATAACCCAGATGTATTTAATGGAAACACTCAACATATTCCATGTACGTGTTGCGTCACCTCTTCTGATTACAAACACATCTTTGCGTTTGCTCACGTTATCTTGAATATCAGCTTCACCACTTTTTAAGTTCCGCAGCGACAAGTGGAGCGGCCCGTACATAGTATTTAAATACGATTGTTCGGCGTGTTCACTAAAGAATTTCAAAAAAGTACCAATATACGGCTTCGCATCATTTTTGAATTCTTGCCATTCACCGTCGCCAACAGCACGCTCCACATACAACCAAATACGTTCAGAATCAACCGAATAAGACATGTAGCCGATTAGTAGCTTTCCTTGTGGAATTTCAGTAGCATCAAACAGCATCTCTGAAAAAACACTGCTTTGATTTTTCCTTTCATGGCGGATACGGCATCTCCAGATGTGCTTGGGCATACTCTTTAACAGTAATTCAGTTTTATCTGGACTCCCATTAAAACTCACAAAGCTTTTGTTTTTTAATAAATCTACTCGAATCTGTGTATTGGTAGTAAGTGCAATTTCCCACTCGCTTTCCGTAGCAATATGTAGGGCTTTTAACAATGCTGATTGAAAATTTTTGTTTATTTTCTCTAATGCAGGATCTAAAAGTGAATTCATGATTGCCACTTTGGCTTGGCACAAGTGCGTATGAAATGCTGCACAGATATCCCTAATTGACTCGTAGGGGACACGGATTTTGTGCTCGAGCCCCACTAGTGCAAACTCAGGCACAAAAACTTCAACTCCATTTTTAGGATGAGAGACTTTGAAACCAAATCGCTTTTCGCCGCTCTCGGCTATAAAATCTGTTGGTATGCCATCCAACCGGAGATACGGTCCAAGTCGATCATCATGAACATAAAACTTATCAATCCGGTGGGCGTACATCTTTAAGTTGTTATCGGTTTCTCTAGCGTCGCCAATGTGGCAACCTAAAGCACAAACAAGATGCCGACCTAGGCAGTTGACTTTACTGCCTTTAATTTTGTAAATCGCACCACCCATCAATACCGGTGTGCCGTTGGAGATGTAGGCGTAAATCGCTTCTTTTAAATCAAAAAACCCTTGATCTTCATTACACGTTAACCATAAAGGCTCTAGTCCAAAATGTTTGAGGCTGGTTGCGATTTGCGGCTCAGTAAGCCCACTAGTCGGGAAAATTCGCGTCCCATCATTTCTATTTTGTGTTGCGGATTTGGTTATTGCACTAGGCGATGGCAGCTTTCCAAAAATAGATTCATTAGATGATCCAAAAAAAGTCCAAAGAGCGCTTGTTGCACAGGCCGAAACGACTTTGTCTTGCTCTGCAAAAGGCGCATTTTTTACGGTGAGTTTTATTCCAAATAGAGATACCGTTGTATCTCTAGTAATTAGACGGTAGTCGTCACGATTATGCAGAACGTGATAAGGTCTAATACATAACTTTGCAAAGAAAGTATGTGGTATTGGCCGAATTACGGCAAAGCCAATGTAGTTTTTATTGAGTTGTTTTGAAAATGCGGAGTCATTTGTAGATAGTGAGTTTGTGAAATCGTGTTCATCAAACTCATTTTCGAAAAAATGAACCCTTGAGCACATCCGTGGATGCGAGGGGAAGCAACGTGCATAATACTCAGCATAGTCCTCCAAATAGTGTCGATCAACATATTCGTTTTCGACAACCATCGTTTTAGCTGATATGTGATCAACTTGTAGGTAGTCACAAAGGTAATTTAGCTGATCCTTGCCAGATACTTCGCTACGCTGATCCCATCCCGTTTTATGGCGAATTAGATCCACCAAATAGCTTTTTGAGAAAGCCGTAACGACAAGAGGCGAAAACTCGTTGCCCCGCATTTTATTTATAGAGCGAAAAATGACGAAATGTCGATTTGCAAATTCCCCAAAATATTACAAACCATAGCTGTAATTCATCTGTCTATTTTCCATTGGTTTAGCTGAAACCATCTTTTTAAAAGTCACTTTTGCTTTGGTTTCTTCAGTCAAAGTCAATACAACCCCCTGCCTCTTCAACGACCCCAATCGATGGGTTGTTTCTGCAATTTCAGCTAGAAGAGCGTGGTTATTTTTTTTCATTATTCGATTCCAAAAATAAATTTAAAAACCACCGAAATTGGTGCGCAGCATCTTTTGGTCGACTACGATTATACCCCATGTAAACATCTTATACATTCTATAAAACCATCAAAATTTGATACCTCTTGTTGCCCCTGCAAAATGGGCAACTCAAGCTATTCATAGCATAGCTAGCGCGCAACTAAATCGCAATGCACTATGCATCTAATTACAGAAGTGTTGCTGGCGCGCTACAAAGGCAAAGCCCTTGCCCAGCTCCAGCAAGAAGGCTTGTAGCTTGTCCATCAGGCCTTGCTCCAGGTTGCTTTCTAGCAGGCGGCCGGTGCCGGGCAGGCCTAGAAACTCTAGCAACACGGGGTCGCGTACAAAATCGCGGGGTGACGTGGGCAGGGCGGCTACGTTGGCGCCCGCCTCGGCCACCACGGCGGCTTTGTCTTGGCTGGCCAGCAGGCGCTCGTAGTACAGGGTGCCCATTTGCCGCTCAAGCGCGCGGGAGCTCCAGTTTTGCTGGATAGATTCGTTCACGTACCAGTTGCGGGCGGCTTCGCTGTCCAGGCGTAACAGGGTATGGTAATGCGTCCAGCTCAATTCGTGACGCAGTGCGTCACGAATTGGAAACGCATGGTAGAAAAGGCGCATGTAGCGCAAGTTGGATGCATCAAAGCCTTTGCCAAAGTCTTGCGTGAGGCTTTCAGCTAACTGCGGCAATAAGCGTTTGCCATACTCAGCGCGGCTCTGGCCAAGCTGCTCAAACTCCACAATATGGCGGCCAATTTCCCAGCAGGTATTTACCTGAATAGTGTCCACTGCTCGAAGCGCCTGGCTACGGGCTTGCGCAATCAGGCCGCGCAACTGGCCCAGCAAGCCGCTTAAATCTGGAAGGTTGTTGTTAGCTAGATTGCCAATGCTGTGCCTAATTTCGATTAGGCATGCAGGTGGGCAATGACTTCTTGGGCGTTGGGCAGGGTGGCCGCAATGTCTGCCAGTTTGATGGGGCTTTGACCGGCCTCGTCTTCGGTGGCTGCGTCCCAGGCGGCTTGCCATGCGGCATCGTGGCTGAGGTTGGTGCGCTGCGTAAAGGGCATATTGCCGTAGCGGGTTAAGGCTTGGTCCAGGCTGGTGATGTCTGCGGTGGACATTCGGTCGAGCATGGGCGGGCGCAGAGGCGTTACCAGGTTAGAGCCTCGGCTGACTTCCAGCGTGCCGTTGATCAACTCATACAGGCGTGGATGAATCCAGCCCGACTGGTCGCCACGGGCGGCTTTGAGCAGGTTGTAGGTGGTGGTGGCTACAGGGCCAAATTTCATGGCGACGTAGTCATCACCGCTGGCCATAAAGCCAAAGTCCGCCAGATGCAGTTTGTCTGCAAAGTAGCGGATTTTTAAAACCTCATGCACCGTGGGCTGGGCCAATTTGGACGCGATGTACAACACCGATTCCAAGGCTTTGTCGGGCGAGAAGGTGATTTCTTTGGCGGCCAATTGCTTACCTTGCTTGCTGGATGTAAAAACAGTATCTTAACCTGTTGTGACCGGCATGTCAAAGCTTGGGGGATTCGTGACGCAGCGCGGCATGAATTCGCGACGCACTGCGTCGCGTTTGTGTGACCAATATGCTGGTGCAGGCATCGCTACTGCGGCCAGCTGCGACATCAGCCAGTTCTTTTTCGGCTTCGTCTAGCCAAGCGCAATAAGTCTCAACGCTGTACGGGGGTTGAGGGTCTGGTTGTTGCTTACGGGATGTGGAGATTTCAATATCTCCTAACGCTGGTTCGCTTCGTCGCGGTTAAATTTCCAGCCGTTGCGTTTGCCGCCTGATGTGAGGCAGCTTTGTTCAAACTGCGCCCACTCCTGGTCACGCTGGGCGCTGCTTGCGAGTTGCTCTAAGTAGCTCCGTACGACTTGGTCAAGAGTTTTGCCCATTTTTCGCGCCGCCTCGCTGGCGTGCTGGGCAACTTGGTCATCTACTGTGAAAGTGATATTCACGATGGGCACTCCATTGGTGAGCAGAAAGACTGATTCGTACAAATTATCAGCGTGTTTGATAGGGATGCCAACTCTTAAAACGGCCCCTTCATCCGATAAACCAAAAACCCACTATGCGGCGTGTATTTGTCGTACAGCGCCCGCGCGCGGTAGTTGGTCTCTCGGGTGTTCCAGTAGAGGGCGGACCAGTTTTGCTGTTTGCACTCGGTGATCAACCAGTCGATGATTTGCTTGCCTACGCCGCCTGCTCGCGCTGCAGGGTCTACAAAGAGGTCTTGCAGGTAGCACACGGGGGTGAGCTGGCTGGTGTTTTCGTGGGGGAGGTAGTGGGCTATGCCGACGATGTGCTCTTGGCCGGTGGCGGTGGTTTGCACGGCGGCTATGGCTTGCACGGTAGGTTGCGCGGCGTGGATGCGTTGCCACAGGTGGGCGGTGATGGCGGGGTTGGGCTCGCGCTCATAGAACCGGGTGTAGGCGTCCCACAGGGTTTGCCAGCGGGCGTGGTCTTGGAGTGTGAGTTTGCGCAGGGTGGTGGTGGGAGCTTGGGGTGTCATGGTTTTGCCTGTTAGGCCCCTAGTTTATATGCTTAATTGGCCTGCAGCCCAATAAAATATTGCGGGAGCAGCTACAAAATACATAGTGACATGTTTGATTAATCGAATCTACAGTTGCGGTATCTGCTGCTAAAGCGGGACATCCGGCGGGACGTTGAGCCGGATTGGTGCGCTATCATTCTGCCCATGAACACACCACATTTCGGCATGATCGGCCTGGGCAAAATGGGCGGCAACATGGCGCGGCGCTTGGCTTCTAAAGACTTAGCGCTGGTGCTGCTGGACCAAGACCCTCACGTCACGCAAGGCCTGGCCACAGAAATGGGCTTGGTGGCAGCCACCAGCTTGGCGAACCTGGTGGCCAAGCTGGCCACACCGCGCATTGTGTGGATGATGTTGCCAGCAGGCGAGACTACCGAGGCCACCTTAGCCCAACTGCAAACGCTGCTGAGTAAGGGCGACACCATCGTGGACGGCGCGAACAGCAACTACAAAGACTCTGAGCGGCGCGCCGCGCACACCGAGGCGTTGGGCCTGCACTACATGGACGCGGGCGTGTCGGGTGGGGTGCATGGCTTAGCCAACGGCTACTGCCTGATGGTGGGCGGCTCGCAGGCGGCGCTGGGCCATGTGCAGCCCTACCTGGAGGCACTGGCGCAAAGCAGCGCGGTGGGCTGGCTGCACGCCGGGCCTGCGGGTGCGGGGCACTTTACCAAGATGGTGCACAACGGCATCGAGTACGGCATGATGGCCGCGCTGGCTGAAGGCCTCTCGCTGCTCAAAGGCAAGAAAGAGTTTGACATTGACCTGGCCGACGTGAGCGAGCTGTGGCGGCACGGCTCGGTGGTGCGTTCTTGGCTGCTAGACCTGACGGCGGACACCCTGAAGACTGATCAAAACCTGGACAGCATCCGCGCCCATGTGCCGGACTCTGGCGAAGGCCGCTGGACGGTGAACGAGTCGATCGAGCAGGGCGTGCCCACCCCCGTGATGACGATGGCGCTGATGTCGCGTTTTGCCAGCCAAGGCGCGGACGATTACGCCAGCAAGCTGCTGGCCAAAATGCGCCAAGGATTTGGTGGGCATGCGGTGACGGTTGCGTCCGCATCCTGACGCCCTTCGTCGGCACTCTGGCGCTCGGCACCCATCAACCGCTGCACTTTGCCGCGATAGGGTGAGCTTACTTTGCTAGGCGCAGAATTTCGTCCCAATGCGCATCCTCCACGGGCGTGATGGACAGGCGGTTGCCACGTTGCAAGATGCGCAGGTCAGTCAGCGTGGGCTGGGCGCGCAGGGTGGCCAGCGGTATCAAGGGCAGCTTGCGCACCAGTTGCACATCTACATGCAGCCAGCGCGGGTTGTTTGCTTTGGAGGCCGGGTCAAAGTATTTGCTCTTCGGGTCAAACTGCGTAGCGTCGGGGTAGGCGCTGCGGCTGATTTGCACGATGCCTGCGATGCCGGGCTGGGGGCAGGAGGAGTGGTAGAAAAAGGCCAGGTCACCCGGCTGCATGCCGTCCCGCATAAAGTTGCGGGCTTGGTAGTTGCGCACACCTACCCAAGGCACGGGTTGCAGGGGGCGATTCGAGAGGTTGAGGTCATGAGCGTCGGGGTAGTCCTAGCAGGGGTTGCCGTACTTGCAGTAGGGCTTGCTGTATCACGCGGTCCGTGACCGTGGGGATGCCTAGCTCGCGCTGACCTCCTCCCGGCTTGCGGATCGCTACCCTGCGTACCGGGCTGGGCCGGTACGTGCCTGCCAGCAGTTGCTCTTTGATGGCGGGCCAGGCGGTGACCAGATGCTGGCAGGTTTGGATGATGTCCAAACCGTCTACACCGGCTGCGCCTTGGTTGGCTCGCACGCGTTTGAGCGCAAGTTGCAGGTTCTCACTTGTCAGCGCGGCTTGTAGCAGTGCTGTGCCTGTGCCTTGGGTAACACCCCGCGGGCTGTTGGTTTCGTCGCTGACTGCTTCAAGCGCGGCTTCACCGCGCCCCTTGGCTGCCCGCCCCACTTGCGTGGGCATCTGACGCATGGCCTTCAACATCGACATGTCCTTTGACACTCCTTCTCGTTTGGCCCTTCGCCCTCGGTCTTCTCCCATCATGGGTTTCGCCTCGGAACTACTACGGCCTCGGCTGACTTCTCGCTCCAGATTTCTCCGTTGCCCTTTCAGGCACGAGGCGAGATCTCCCCAGGTAAGGGTTCGCATTCCTTCATTTCACAACCGCCGAATTTACGCCGCCTCGCTTTGGTCAAAAGAGCTTTGCAGATCTACGCCCGCTCGCCCTGCTTGGCACCGCCTTGTATCCGGTTCTTGTCCATCGGCTCGAGATTTTTGCTCCACGCTTGCTTCCCACACTCGGTCGCCCTCATGCAGTGGCGCTTCACTTCGCTCGTCATGACCCACTTGCGACGTGACTCTCACCCGTAGCAATGCGCCCATGCTGGGCGCACATAGAATACCGCGGGAGCAGCTATTAAATATGTAGTGCGTTTTTTAACCAAGGGTGCGTGCCACGACGCGTCAGGACACGCAGGTGCGAGGGATCCCCGTTATGTCGCGGTTTGATCTGTGTGGATGTGCATCCTCGCCTGCCATGATTGCCCTGCTGCCAATACCACTACGCCCAGCATGTTGTGGTTGGTTTGGTTCATGGCGTTATTAACATGGCTTACCGGCTCGATGGCGATAAAGTCTTTGGGTGGCTCGGTGTACACCACCAATCGACGCAAATCTGAGTCAAGCCGTGTAGTGAGTTGCGAGTCACTTAAAACCGCGCTGCCAGACCAGCCGTCAAAGCAGTTGTCGAGCAGGAGCTGGGCACAATCACGGTTCAAACCCGCGCTGTCTGCGCGCGCCTTAGGCAATTTGTCGCCGCCCGTTTCCCACATGCCTTGTGGCGAAAAATTGCACACAGGTGTCTTCGCGCTTGGTAAAGTAAGGGTGCCAGCCCAGCCCCGCAGGCGCTGCGCCAGAGGATTGGTTAGTGATGCAGAGAGTGACCTCTACAGCATGGTCTTTCAAGCGAAATGTTTGCAAGGCATCAAAGGCAAACGGCCACGACGCATCGGGCAAATGCTCCAGGCTGAGTGTGGCGCTGCTGCTGTCTGCCTGCAGGATCTGCCAGGGATTTTGCCACCCGACGCCATGGATGGCGTGCGCCTCACCGCCGAAGTTTTTCAGCAGCGGGTGGGTGGTACCACTCCACAGCAGTTGCGCGTGGGCGATGCGGTTGGAATAAGGCACTAGGGGGTAGCAGGCGCTCAGCCGCACGTTCTCCAGTGTGCCAGGCGCACTAGAGCGCAGCACCGGCACACCCTGAAACCACAGGCCTTCGATGCAGCCGCCCACGTCGGGGCGCAGCGACATATGCAGTGCTGCGTGGCGTAGTTCAAGGGACACAGACATGTCCGCCATCATAGCGCTGCTGTCCACTCCTTGGCTACGGGAATATGGCCAAACTAGCCCTTAGCCCATTAGAATATTGCGGGAGCAGCTACTGAATATATAGCGACTATTTCACCAAACCTTCGGCTTTCATGGCCGCTTGCACTGCTGGCCGCGCCGCGATGCGCGCGCAGACTGCGCTGATGTTTTTATACGGCGCGATGTCTACGCCCACCATCTGGCCCCAGTTGGTGACGGTGAACAAATAGGCATCGACCACGCTAAAGCTGTCGCCCATCGCATACTGTTTGCCCTCCAGTTGGCCATCCAGCCATTGCAAGCGACCCGCCAGGCGCTCTTTGGTGGCGCGGCGGGTGTCCTCGTGCAGGTCTTTGCTGAACAGCGAACCCATGGGCTTGTGCATCTCGGAGGTGATGAAGTTGAGCATGGACTGCAACTGGTAGCGTGCCAGACTGCCGTTAGGTGGCGCGAGGTTTTTGTCAGGCACTTGGTCGGCGATGTACTGCACGATGGCGGGGCCTTCGGTCAGGCGGGTTCCGTTGTCCAGCTCCAGCATGGGCACATAGCCCAGCGGGTTGTAGGCGTAGAAATTGGAGCCATCTTTGAGCTGGTGGTTGTTCAGGGTGACCAACACGGGGTCAAACTTTAAACCGGCTTCGTGCAGCACGATGTGCGGCGATAACGAACAGGCAGCGGGGCTGTAATAGAGTTTCATGGTGCGTCCTTGGTAGGTGGTAGCGAGGGAAAAGTATCTTAGGCACTTGCCCCGCGCTACGGCGAAAACAGCCATGAACAACACCTGTCACGGCGTGGGTAAGCGTTTGGGTTCGAGTGCAAATCATGCGCTAAAGGCTATTAAATTCATAGCTGCTCGCACACACCGCGCATAGACAAACGCCCTTTGCCTTGCCGTTTTTACAGCCAAATACCGGCATCTCGGTTAAAATCAGCAAATTGACTGCACTGTGCGCGAGGTTGTGATGATTTACCCCCAGGAATTTGACGTGATCGTGGTCGGCGGTGGCCATGCAGGGACCGAGGCCGCGCTGGCCGCTGCACGCATGGGCTGCAAAACTCTGCTGCTCACGCACAATATCGAAACCCTGGGCCAGATGAGCTGCAACCCCAGCATTGGCGGCATTGGCAAAGGCCATTTGGTCAAAGAGGTAGACGCGCTGGGTGGCGCGATGGCGATTGCCACCGATGAGGGCGGCATCCAGTTTCGCATTCTCAACGGCTCCAAAGGCCCTGCCGTGCGCGCCACCCGGGCGCAGGCTGACCGCGTACTGTACAAGGCCGCCATCCGCAAGCGGCTGGAGAACCAGCCCAATCTGTGGCTGTTCCAGCAGGCGGTGGACGACCTGATGGTCGAAGGCGACCGGGTCGTCGGTGCCGTCACGCAAGTGGGCATCAAGTTCAAGAGCCGCACGGTGGTGCTGACGGCGGGTACATTCCTGGACGGCAAGATCCATGTGGGGATGAACAACTACGCAGCGGGCAGGGCGGGCGACCCGCCTGCGGTGAGCCTGTCGGCGCGCCTCAAAGAACTTAAGCTACCCCAAGGCCGCCTGAAAACCGGCACCCCCGCTCGCATCGATGGCCGCACCATTGACTACAGCCAGTGCCAAGAGCAGCCCGGCGACGGCATGCTGCAAACCGACGGTACCATGACGCCCATGCCCGTCTTCAGCTTTATGGGCCGGGCCGACATGCACCCGCGCCAGCTGCCCTGCTGGATCACCCATACCAATGAGCGCACGCACGCCATCATTCGCAGCGGCTTTGACCGCAGCCCTATGTTCACCGGCAAGATCGAGGGCGTGGGTCCGCGCTACTGCCCTAGCGTAGAAGACAAAGTCAACCGCTTTGCCGACAAAACCAGCCACCAGATTTTCCTGGAGCCCGAGGGCTTGGACACCCACGAGGTGTACCCCAACGGCATTTCTACCTCCCTGCCATTTGACGTGCAGTACGACATGATCCGCAGCATTGCCGGGTTGGAAAACGCGCACATTATCCGCCCTGGCTACGCCATTGAGTACGACTACTTTGACCCACGCGAGCTGCGCAGCAACTTTGAAACCCGCGCAGTGAACGGGCTGTTTTTTGCCGGACAAATTAACGGCACCACCGGCTACGAAGAGGCCGCCGCGCAAGGCTTGTTTGCGGGTGTGAACGCGGCCCTGCAATGCCGGGCCATGGGCCACGGCAATGCGGCACTCAGTGCTTCGGGCGCCAGCAGCTACACCGAAGCGATGTGGCTGCCCGGCCGCGACGAAGCGTACTTGGGCGTGCTGGTGGACGACCTGATTACCAAGGGTGTGACCGAACCCTACCGCATGTTCACCAGCCGCGCCGAGTACCGCCTGCAACTGCGTGAAGACAACGCCGACGCACGCTTGACCGAGCAGGGCAGAGCACTAGGCCTGGTGGACGATGCACGCTGGGCAGCATTCAACACCAAGCGCGATGCTGTTTCACGTGAAACAGAGCGGCTGCGTAGCACATGGGTGAACCCCAACATCTTGCCCAAAGAAGAAGCCGAGCGCGTGCTGGGCAAAGCTATCAGCCACGAGCACAGCTTGGCCGACTTGCTGCGCCGCCCGGATGTGGGCTACGACGACCTGATGGGCATGCAGACCTTGGGCAAAGATGGCCTGCTGGCTGCACGCTTGGCTGACCCGGCTTTGGGTCGCGCGGATGGCTTGACCGGGAAGGTAGGGGTTTCACGTGAAACCATGCCCGAGGTGGTAGAGCAGATCGAGATCGCCATCAAGTACGCAGGCTATATCGACGGTCAGAAGGACGAAATTGCCCGCGCTGCCTATTACGAAAATATGCGCTTACCCACTGAGCTGGACTATATGCAAGTAGGCTCCATGAGCATCGAGGCGCGGCAAAAGCTGAACAAACACAAGCCCGAAACCCTGGGCATGGCTTCACGCATATCGGGCATTACCCCGGCCACCATCTCTTTGCTGCTGGTGTATTTGAAGAAGAGCAAGTTCAAAGGCTTTGACAAGCCTGCAGCCAACGACGTGCAAAAGCAGGCGGCATGATGCAGGGGCAGGGCCGAAACCTGGGCCGCCGCCAGGGTCAACGGGGGCTTTTATCGCAGCGAACTTGGGGCGTGGTGCTGGTGCTGTGTGCTTTGCTAATCGTCCCTTATTGGATGGCGAAGAAGACTAGCGGCAGCAAAACGCCCGTTCAAGTAGTGGCCGACTCCGGGAAACAGACTCCCTCCGGTGGCAGCGCTACTCTAAACACCGCACCTGGAAAGGCTATCGCCACGGAGCAACCACCCGCCATAGCGCCCACAGTCAGCCCCGACCGGTTTGGCCTGAGCTTTGGTCACGGCGAGCTACCCGGTAAAAACACATACTTGATGTACAGCGCCTGCGCTGGTGCACCTGTAGATATGGGCAATCCGGACAAAGACCAATGCAACCCCACCCAAGGAGACAGCTCCTGCCGCACGGCGCTGCCCGTGCTGTGCATCCTAAAAGATGCCAGCACTGCAGAGTCTGCGGGCTTGGTCAATGAGCCCAAAGCCGAAGGTGGGCCGAAAGCAGAAGACGCATCTAAAACTGAGGATGCTCCCAGGGACGGAGTTGTATCGAAGGGCCCTGATTTTTACGCAGCCTGGGTGGGCGGCACCTTGGCTGCTACAGCGCCAGTAGCCGGGTTTGCCATCGGCTCGCTCGCGCAGGCTGACGCCCGCTGCGCAAGTCAGCTGGGTAACGGCTGGCGCATGGCCGATTTTCGTGAGGCAGGCACTGGCCAGGGCTTGGTAGGCAAGCGCGGGCAGGGCTTGGTCAGCACCCATACCCGGCACTGGGTAGCGGCCAAAGATCGCAAGTCCAACTGCTGGGATCCGTCCTAATTTGATACCATGGCATAACAGCCATGGCACTTGCCTATCGCTGATCCATCGCATCGCTTTATTGCCTATCACTCCATGATAAACCCCGCTCATTCAGCAAGTGTTCCGCCCCGGTCTATTCTGCATCCGCTGGCCGAAGGCTTATCTCAAGGCCTGAAAGCGTTTGACATGTCGCTCGCACCCTATCAGGAGCGCCAGCTTTTGGACTACGTGGACTTGATCCAGAAATGGAACAAGGTCTATAACTTGACCGCCGTGCGCGACCCTGCCGAGATGCTGACGCACCACCTGCTGGACTCACTGGCCGTAGTGGCACCCTTGCGCCGCCACACCCAAAACCAGCCCGCCAGATTACTGGACGTAGGCAGCGGGGCTGGGCTGCCAGGCACCGTGTTGGCCATTGTGTGTCCGGAGCTGGCGGTGACCTGTGTGGACACGGTGGCCAAAAAAGCCGCTTTTATCCAGCAAGCTGCGGTTACCTTGAAGCTGCCCAACCTGCGGGGCGTGCATGCGCGGGTAGAAGAGCTCAAGGCTGAACCTTTTGACATCGTGACCAGCCGAGCCTTTTCGTCATTGATAGACCTTGTGACCTTGACCAGGTTTCACGTGAAACAGGCTGCGCCAGACGTTGCAGCCGGCCAAGCAGCCGAGGGTGCAGGCGCGTGGATGGCCATGAAGGGCAAACATCCAGCAGACGAGCTGGCCGCTCTGCCCAAGGATGTGGATGTGTTTCACGTGGAACCACTGGACGTGCCGGGGCTGGGGGCCGAGCGGTGTTTGGTGTGGATGCGTCCGGGCGCCACTTAAGTTCTGTCGCCTAGCACAGGTGGCCTCGGCTGTTGGTACGGCAAGGTGCTTGGCAGTACGCCCAGGCTTGGCTTGTACGCCCAAGTGCGTGGTGTGGACGGCTGCGCGGCTGTACTCCGTGTCGGCCAAGGGCCGACGACTCCCCCTTTATGCCGCTACGCCGTCCAAACCACGCACTTGGGCAGCGCGTAGGGTGGGCATGCGAAGGCACAACCCACGCTGCGCCAGAGAGGGCGTATCTGCGCTGACGTTGGAACGCTCTCCACGCCGGAAAGACAGTGTCTGCACCAGCGGTAGAGCATCCGCCACACTGGCAAGAGCAGGTCGGTGGTGCACTTAGCGTAGCGGCATAAAGGGGGAGTAGTCGGCCCTAGGCCGACACGGAGGACAGCCGCGTAGCTAAGTGCACCGCCGGCCTGATCCCGTAAAAAAGCAGCCAAACGCCTGCGAGCAAACCCGACGTGCTTACAGATCACGAGCCCCAGGAAAGAGTCGCTGCAACCGTTCGCAAAGCCCCCCAACCCCGTAAAACAACAAAATACGCCCCCAAACCAAGCCAACCCGCAAAGCCAGCCCCGCCCCCGGTTACACTGCCATCCCGCCCACGCAAAACACAGGAGCTGCAACCCATGTTGGGATCATTTTTTGGCATCGCCGACTACAGCGCCTTTGTCATCGCCATCATCGTGTTTTTGCTCATCCCCGGCCCTGGCAACCTCGCGCTCATCACCTCCACCAGCAAAGGTGGCCTTCGCGGTGGCTTGGCGGCTACGCTGGGTGTGATCGCTGGCGACCAGGTGCTCATGTGGCTGGCAGTCGCAGGTGTGGCCACACTTCTGGGCACCTACCCCGCAGCCTTCCAGATCGTCCAGTTCACTGGCGCTGTTTACCTCGCCTTTCTGGGCATCAAAATGCTGCTCGCCAAGCCCGGTGACGCGCCCATTATCAATATGGACTCCAGGCGCTTCTTCATGCAGTCGCTGGCCATCACCTTGCTCAACCCCAAAGCCATCGTCTTCTACATGGCCTTCTTCCCGCTGTTTATCGACCCGGCCCGGCACCAAGGCATGCTCACCTTCGGCGTGATGGCTGCCACGGTGGCCGCACTCACTTTCCTGTACGGCAGCACCTCCACCCTCATTACCCATTTTGCCGCCGAGCGCATCCGCTCCAGCCCCCGCATGACGGGCGCGCTCAACAAAATTGCCGGTCTGTTTCTCATTGGCTTTGGCCTCAAATTAGCCATCTCCAAATAACCTTTCTCTCACTAATCGATTTTTGCCAGCCTCTGAACAATGAAAATATTTTGCGTTGCCAACCAAAAGGGTGGCGTGGGTAAAACCACCACCACCGTCAATCTCGCCGCCGGATTGGCCAAGATAGGCCAGCGTGTGCTGATGGTCGATCTGGATCCGCAAGGCAATGCCACCATGGGCTCGGGCGTAGACAAACGCAAGCTCGAACTCAGCGTGTACGACGTGCTGCTAGAGTCTGCCAGCATTGCCGAGGCCCGCGTGCGCGCCGACAAATGCGGCTACGACGTGCTGGGTGCCAGCCGCGACCTGGCCGGTGCCGAGGTAGAACTGGTAGGCCTGGAGCACCGCGATCAGCGCCTGAAAACCGCCCTGCTGAGCGTCAAAGCCGACTACGATTTTGCGCTGATCGACTGCCCCCCATCGCTCAGCATGCTCACCCTCAACGGTCTGTGCAGTGCCCACGGCGTGATCGTGCCCATGCAGTGTGAATACTTTGCCTTGGAGGGCCTGACCGACCTGGTCAACACCATCAAACAGGTGCACGCCAACCTCAACCCCGACCTGCAAATCATCGGTCTCCTGCGCGTTATGTTTGACCCACGCATCACCTTGCAGCAGCAGGTCAGCGACCAGCTCAAAGCACATTTTGGCGACAAAGTATTTAACGCCGTCATCCCCCGCAACGTGCGCCTGGCCGAAGCCCCCAGCTACGGTCTGCCCGGCGTTATTTTTGATCCAGCAGCCAAAGGCAGCGTGGCGTTTGTAGAATTTGCCAATGAAATGGTAGCGCGCATTCAATCTATGTAGCCTAGCATAGGCTGCTGTTTTAGGGCACTCCCTGCGGTAATCAAGCTCCTTCGGGAGCTTTTTCATTGTTCTGTGACTTTTTTCACCCTTGCTCCACTGTGATATCACCATGCAAGCTTCGTCTTGTTGTTTTACACAGGAGTACGCCATGTTGTCCATTCACCGCTCGCACAAGACGCTGCGCCGCTTGTCCCTCACAGCGATTTTCATCGCCGCCCTTGCCGCATGTGGCGGTGGAGACGATGAAGTTGCCAATCTAACGCCAACCGCGAACACGCCGACACCAGCGCCCACGCCCACGCCTACTCCCACGCCCACGCCCACGCCCACGCCCACGCCCACGCCCACGCCCACGCCTACGCCTACGCCTACGCCAACGCCCTCATCCGTTACTGCGGGGGATTGTCTTCACAACCCTCTACTACTCACGGCAGGAACAACATACCAGCAAGACTTGGTTTTTGGGCAGGGCGCTGATAGCATCGAGACGCAAGGTCGCTACCGTGTGATTGGCACTGGCACCTTTAACGGCGTGAGCGCGGTGGAAACGCAGATCGACATCACCATCCTTGGCACGTCAATTCCTGTTGCCGCATCCACTGCTGCGCGCTCGTTTAGCTACAGCAACATCGTGGGTCCAGAGTATGTGAGCTACGGCCAAAAAATTACTGCGACCACTACGTCTGGTGGGATTACGAGTACCACAAACTCTACATCGGTAAACACACCGGCCATACGCTTTCCTATTGCCGCTAAAGTGGGAGATACTGTCACGCAGAGTTACGCGGTGCGCACAACCAGTGAATTCAGCTTAACTGGTGTGCCCGCTGGTACGCCTTTGCCCGCACCTTTCGTTACAGAGCGCACAGAAACACAGACCTGGCGCTTTGTAGCCATCGAAACCGTGACCGTTGCAGCAGGCACCTTCCAAACATGCCGCTTCGAAACGACCTCCAGCAGCACCCAAAACGGCACCAGCTCGACCACCACGGCCACCGGTTGGGTAGTTGCCAGTGGCCCCGTGCGCGGCTTGCTGGCCAAAGTAAGCGATCCGAGTGGCCAGTTACTGGAAGCTAAACTGCTGAGGGTCAACTGACGCAGTGGCGCAGCCCAAAGGACTCGCAGCGCCGCACCCGGCTTTGCCGCTCACCACGCTGGTGAAACTACAATAAGCCCTCGGCGACGCTGCCACACCAGCCCGGCCATTTGGCCGGGCTTTTTTTTGACCTCTGTACATGACCACTGTTTTGTTGCTGCCTGGCTGGCTGGATTCTGGCCCCACCCATTGGCAAAGCCGCTGGGAAGCGACGCACCCATTCACTCGGGTACAGCAACATGACTGGCAGCGCCCACTGCGTGGCGATTGGGTTGCGCGGCTGGAAGAAGTGGTGGTGAACCATATCGCCTCCTTCGCTGCAGAGAATAAAGCACTATTAAATTCAGAGCTGCTCCCGCCATATTCTATTGGTCTGCAGCCAGATTCACCTATTAAAAACAGCTCTGCAGCATCAAAAAATGCTGCTGTATCGGCCCACGCTCAGCGCAGCATCGTGCTGGTGGCCCACAGCTTGGGCTGCCACTTGGTCGCCGCATGGGCCGCCGCCTCACGCCACACCAGCGCCATCCGTGGCGCGCTGCTAGTCGCGGCACCCGATGTCACGCGTGAAGACTTGCCGCCCGATTTATACAGTTGGCGCAAACCCGTACTGAGCGCATTGCCTTTTCCCGCTACTTGTGTAGTCGCCAGCAACGACCCTTTTGGCAGCCAGGCCGCTGGCCACAGCATGGCGGCAGCTTGGGGGGCACGCTGTATAGAAGCCGGGCCACTGGGCCACATCAACGGCGACTCTGGCCTGGGCGACTGGCCCGCAGGCTACGCTATGCTCACCGAACTTACCCAACTCTGCGAACCCAAGAAAGACGCACCCCATGGTCACTAAAAAACCCAAAGGCCTCGGCATGGGACTGGAAGCTCTTTTGGGCCCCAAAGTACAAGACACCGCCGCAACCAGCAGCCAAAGCACGGCCAACTCTGGCTTGCCCAGCACATTGCTGCTCACCGAGCTGATCCCCGGCATCTACCAGCCGCGCACCCGCATGGACGAGGGCGCGCTGTACGAGCTGGCCGAGAGCATCAAGGCCCAAGGCATCATGCAGCCCATCCTGGTGCGCAAGCTGGCCAACAATACTGAGGGCAAGGCCCGCTACGGCGACAAGGCTGGTAAATACGAAATCATCGCCGGCGAGCGGCGTTTTCGCGCGGCCAAACTGGCCGGGCTGGACAGCGTGCCCGTGCTGGTCAAAGACGTAGCCGACAACCACGCCGCCGCCATGGCGCTGATAGAGAACATCCAGCGCGAAGACCTGAACCCACTGGAAGAGGCGCAGGGCCTGCAGCGCTTGATCAAAGAGTTTGGCCTGACCCACGAGCTGGCCGCCCAAGCCGTCGGCCGCTCGCGCAGCGCCGCCAGCAACCTGCTGCGCCTCTTAAACCTCACTGACCCCGTGCAAACCATGCTGATGGCAGGCGACATCGACATGGGCCACGCCCGCGCGCTGCTCTCGTTGGACCGGGCCACGCAAATTACCGCAGCCAACCAAATCGTCGGCAAAAAACTCTCCGTGCGCGAGACCGAAAGCCTGGTCAAAAAACTCAGCGCCGAGTTCACCCTGACCCCACAAAAACCTGGCAAAGAAAAATCCCGCGACCTCAAACGGGTAGAAGAAGAGCTGTCTGACCTGCTGATGGCCGAGGTAGAAGTGCGCGTGAAAAAACGCGTCAAACGCCACGGCAAAATAGAAGAAATGGGCGAGCTGGCCATTGCCTTCAGCAGCCTCGATGAGCTTAACGGCTTGATCGAACGCCTGCGTTCAACCAGCAATTAACGAGCAGCAGCTTCAAACAACACCGCTGTGCTGAGAACCCAGCCTCAAGACCACCTTGAGCATAGATTAAGTTGAAGCTGACGCCGCTGCGCATCACAGCTGCGCCGTCTACACCAAGTTAGCACACAGCGCCCACCCAGCTGATGGTGGCACCTTCGCATTCGAGCTGCCTCGCGCGCGCGCCAGTTGCACGCTCTAAACACCGCACGGCAAGGGAAAGCCATGTCTCCCGTGCTTACTCGTCAGCACGGCCAATCTTTTACTTGCCGTTACGCGCCCCCGCATGGCCAGACAGGGTTCGCGCCTGTAACGCTCTTTAACGCCCTGCCGCCACCACTGCACCAACGACGAATCCCAAAGCACTAGTAGCGCATTCATTTCGCCCACTTTTGGACTATTTTTCACCTGCACACTGCCGCAGCGCGTGTTACAGCTGATTTACGAACATGCCTTTTAGATGCCCGTCTGTACGCTGGCGCACACTCAACAAAATAAAAGCGTTGGCTGATGAAAATTTGCATACAGGGTTTCCACCCTGTTCCTTTTCTGCAATTCATCCGGAGATCACATGCAACGCCGAAATTTCATCCTTACTTCAGGCACAGTCTGCTCAAGCGCATTCATCAGCGCAAAAGCCTTCTCTCAAACCTGTCCACCTGTGCCAACATCTACACCGACACCGACACCGTCACCGACTCCGTCCGTTTCGGGCATCAACGTGATCGCTGAAATCAAGGCTTTACGCATTCCCACGGGGCCGTACGCGGGTGCCTACGAGCTCTCACCGAATGGGAAGCTCAACTGGTATTTCGCGGCGCTGGGACTGCTGCCCATCGTCCAGTATCTCAATGCCGCCGATCTGGATGTGTATATCCGTAGTTATTTAGATGTGTACCTGCGTAATCTCACCACGGCCTATTACATAGACGATGTGGACTTTCCTTATGGCCGCGCCAACACCAGCAGCTTTGTCAAAGTGCTTTCCGACTCGGATGACTCCTACGCAGCCACCTTTTTGTCATTGGCTGTGCGTTACGTGCGCGCCAGTGGCAATTGGGCTTGGTGGGAGGCCAACAAAGTACGCATGAAAGACGTGGCCTACCGCAATATCGCCTTGGCCGTCAAAGCTAACAGTTTGACATCGGTTTTTCAGCCACTGCGCAGCCAAACCAATTCCATAGGCTATCTGATGGACAACTGCGAGGTCTACCGAGGCCTGCGTGACTTTGCCTCCATGCTACGCGAGCGCGGTGAGTTACCCGACGCCAACTACTACGACGGATTTGCAACAGCTATGGCTGGCGGCATGGCGAAGCTGTTCAACGCACCTAACAACGCCTTCACGCCCAGCGACGCCAACCCTGTGCCGGTAACCTCCTTTTATCCAGGCACCACCTGCCAAGTGTTTGCACAGGCGTTTGGAGTGACTGAGCTGGCTCCCATGTTTGACCGTGGCTGGACTTATCTCAACGCACGCAGCCCAAACTGGGAAGACGGCCGCTACGACCCGTATTCGTGGGCCGTCTTGGGCTATGTGGCGGCCAAGCGTGGACAGTTTGTGCAGGCAAGGGCGCAACTTGCGACCATAGAAAAAACTTTCGCCGCTAACCGTGGCTTGGTGACCATTAACGAGCTGGGTTTTTACCAGCGTACCAAGTCAATTTTGGCAGGTGTAAAGGATGTGTAATACTAAGTTGTCTTAGTGCGTTGGGTGCGTTTGGTGCGAAAATACAGGTCGCACCAGCGCACGACGTTACACCAGCCACCCGCGCAGAAAATTGCACCAACCGTTGCACTTCACGGTCGCCGACACAAGCAGAGCGCTTCAAGCGTCGATATGGCAGCACCGCTGCGCAGATGCATCTTGTGGCTTTAGCAACCCACTCGCAATACATCCCACACCCCCCGCTAACTCCAATGGCTGGGGATTTTTTACGGAGCCCGCAAGGTGACCTTGCGCGGGGAGTTGGCTATCAATATATCTTTATCTAACCGGCTTCTTGCTGGGCTACCCGCTTGTGACCGGCAGCTATTGCTTGCCAACGCCACCTGTGTCGAGCTAGACGCGCAAAGCACACTGAGCACTGCGGGTTACCCATTAAGGTACGCGTATTTTCCAACCAGCTGTCTGATCGGATTGATGGTTCCCCAAGCCTCTGATAGCGGTTTTGAGGTGGGCCTGATTGGTTTTGAGGGGATGCACGATGCAGGCTGTGCCCTGGGCTTGCCGACCCCCGTATCCGACGCCATAGTTCGGGTGCCTGGCCATGCCTGGAGGATAGAGGCTGCTGTGCTGGCAGGCCATGTCCTCGTCTGCAAGACACTGCGCAACACGCTCACAGCCTATTCTTATGTGCAGCATACGGCCATGGCGGGCAGGGCCGTGTGCGGCCAGTTTCACTCGCTGATACAACGGCTATGTAACTACCTGCTTAAATTGCAGGATCGCCTGCGCTCAGCAGATCTGCTGATCACGCACGATGCCTTGTCCCGCATCCTGGGCGCCCGACGCGCTGGCATCACTGAAGCGGCGGGCACGCTACAAAAACTTGGCTTGATCCGATATTGCAGAGGCCATATCGTGGTGATAGACAGGCCGGGTTTGAAAGCAATTGCCTGCGATTGTTATGCGCAAGATGTGGCCACTTACGAGGGCACCATGGGCGAGCTTTCTCCCGCGCCTGCGGCCAGTGAGGCCACCTGATTGGCAGGCCAACATGGCCGCGCTGGCCTGAAACAAGCTTGCGCAGGCCGAAAACGAAAAGTCTGTGTGAAATTACCAGCCGCCTTGTAAAAAGCTGTGAAATAATCGTCTTTTGATAGTTATAGCACGTCATTTTTCACTAGGGGCTACCATGTACATCAAACTTTCAACCATCACTCTCGCGTTGGTTCTGGCTGGCTGCAACGCCACGATGCCTACGCTAGGCAGTGCAAACACTGCTGCTTCTGGCTCGGCCGGTGGTAGTTCCGCCCAAGGGGCCAACGCCGCACTGGAGCGTTGCGACAGCCCGCTGGGCACGGTGGCTCTGGTGGAAGAAACCTCTGCTGACTGGTACCGTCTGTTCACCACCCAGTACCAGTTGGGCTCCACCGTACCGGTGCTGCGCCTGATGATCCAGCAGAGCAACTGCTTCCTGGTGGTAGAGCGCGGCCGTGCCATGGCCGCCATGGAGCGCGAGCGCGCTATCTCCGCATCAGGCCAAGGCCGTGCGGGCAGCAATATGGGCGGCGGCCAAATCGTCGCCGCCGACTACAGCATGACGCCCGAGGTACTGGTCAGCGCGCGCGGCACCAGCGGCGGTGGCGGCGGTCTGGCTGGCATCAGCCGCAACCTCGGCATTCTGGGTGCAGTTGCGGGCAGCGTACGCACCAACGAAGCCTCCACCATGCTCATGCTCACCGACAACCGCTCGGGCGTGCAGGTCTCGGCATCGCAGGGCAGCAGCTCCAACACTGATTTCAGCGCCGGTGCCGTGCTGTTTGGCGGTGGGGGCGGCGGCGGCATGGGTGGCTACACCAACACGCCCCAAGGCAAGGTGGTGATTGCCGCCTTTACCGACTCGTACAACCAAATGGTCAAATCCCTGCGCCAGTACAAGCCCCAAACCGTCCAAGGCCAGGGCCTGGGCGGTGGTGGCAAACTGGGCGTAGACGGCTCTGCAGCGCCCAGCCAAACTTATGCCCCAGGCGGTGTGTCCACGCAGCAACCTGCCAGAGCGGCACCGGTAAGAAAACCCTAAACCATAGGCTGGCCACGCGGCCCATCAGCGTGTAGTGTAGAAAAGGCTCCCTCGGGAGCCTTTTCCATTTAGCGGCTGGCCAACACCTCTGGCACGTACGCACACAGGCAAGCACACGCCGGATGATGCTGTGATTTACGAACGAAGGAAAACCACACCCCCTATTTGGGGGGTTGTACGGCACTAGTCGCACCAGTATTCTCAAGCACCTCAAGCACATCCTCACGCCCCTTATCGTCCATGAGGAGGTGCAGAAAATTTATGCGCTGACCCTTACTAAACTTATGGAGACTTCTTATGGCTATTGAATCCACATCACAGCGCACCTTGCGCCACCTCTCCCTCACCGCGCTATTTAGCGCCACGCTAGTTGCCTGCGGCGGTGGTGGTGGAGATACTCCAGCACCCGCACCCGCTGCTCCACCGACGGCAAGCACTCCTGCACCAGCACCAGCACCAGCACCAGCACCCGCACCAGCTCCAGCTCCGGCCATCGCTTCGTTTGCCGGAACCTACAACGGAACTTATGGCGGTGCCGACAGCGGAACATTCTCCGTGGTGATAGATGCTACGGGACGAATGACCGGGCAAGGCACCTTACCGGCTTTTTCAGAAACCTTTGCTATCTTGGGCCAACTGCAAGCTAATGGTGCAGTCAGCATGAACACGACCGGCCTGGCCGGTTCCGGAGTTTTTTCAGGCTCCGTTAATGCTGCTGGTGTGATCAGTGGTACGTGGAGCTATCTGCCCCCTAAGGTCGGAACAGGCACGTTTACGGGACAAAGAGGCCCTGCGTCCACCGCGCCCAATACCAGCGGCTGCAACAGCCTGCCCGGCGACGACAAACTGGTATTTCAAAACGCGCCGCCTGACTTGTGCACTTTTGTTAAAAGCGCATCCTTTGTCAATCCTACTGCAACGTACTATGAATTTGAATCCACCACCACTACCGGCCCCATACCCAACTTGGTAAAGTTTTATTTAGTCGGAGGCATTGTTGACTCCGTGCTTGTCGAAGATTTAAACAAGGGCTACCGCTGGGGCTGCGGTAACTCTGTATTCATCGGGTACAACTACGGGGCATGCGCGGGCATTTCAACCACTAGCCAAAACAACCTGCGTCAGTTTACCTTTAACAATGTAAGCATGAGGCCCCACCCGAATTCCACGAACGGACAAACACTCATCGTTAATGGCTTACTGATAAAGTAATGCTCCAAAGACGGCAACATGCGGTGCGTCACGGCGCTACCGCAGCCCCTTCGATTTTGTGCGTGGCCAACGCCTGCGCCACAAATCCACTGGCCTTCATCTCTTGCACGAACCCACTGAGGTACGCATGCGCCGCATCACGCCCCTTGGGCAAACCCATCGCCTGGTTGATCACCATAAAACGCCCTTCCAGCAAGCGCATGCCGGGGATGCGTTTGGCATCCATTTGCAGTTGCTGCTTCACACCCGCCGCCACTTCCAGTTTTTGCGCCGCCATCATGTCCAGCACCGTGGGCGAGCTGGGCGCGCGCACCAGGGTGGCGGCTTTGATTTCGCGGGTGAGGTACAAGTCGTAGGCGCTGTTGATGCCCACGACGATGCGGTTGCCTGCGCGGTCTACCTCGGCATTGGTTTTGATCGGCGACGCATTGGGCACCATGTAGGCCCCTTCGATCTGCACATAGGCCGGGGTTTGCGCCATGTCGCCGCCGCGCACGGGGTCGATGGCCACAAAGGCAATGTCTACCTGCGCCGCCTTTACGGCTTCTACCACTTTGCCTGCTGCATTAAAAGGCACCAGCTCCACCGGCACACCCAGGCGTTTGCCCAGCTCGCGCGCCAAGTCTACCGATACGCCAAAGGGTTGGCCTGCGGCATCTTTGTTGGCCAGGATCGGGTTGCCTAAATTGATAGCCGCCCGCAAGGAACCCGTCGGTGCAAACTCTTTAGCCAAAGCCGCTGAGGGTGGGGAGGGAATCGATGGCGTGCTGGCGCAAGCGCTGAGCATAGAGGTCATAGTCACAAAAAGAAGGGTGGAAAACGGGTTGGATATCATCATGCAGCACTGTAACAGCAAAGACTACTTCCCAAGGCGAATAGACCAGCGTCACCCCCCCCTCATTGCGGGGGTGACGCTGGTGTGAAATATGGTTAAAGTGCAGCTTCCAATATGCCATTTATCCACGCCCTCATTGTTGAAGACTTGGACGAGCCGCGCCAATGGCTAGCCGAACTATTGCCCCATGCTTTGCCCAGCATAGAGCGGGTGGACACTGCGGCCGATCTGCTTGAAGGCTTTGCCTTGGTTAAAACCAACGCTTACGACCTGGCCATTGTGGACTGGCATCTGCCCGATGGCACCAGTGAAGTATTTATACAGCGACTGGTCGCCGCGCAGCCACAGGTTCTGGTGGTGGTGGCCACCATCCACGACGACGATGCACATGTGTTCCCCGCCTTGCATGCTGGTGCCACAGGCTACGTCCTGAAGTCGCAGCCTCGCGCTGTGGTGATCGCCCAATTGCAGCGGATAGAACAAGGTGAGCCCGCCCTCTCGCCCTCAATTGCGGCCCGTTTGCTAAAGTATTTTTCTGAACTAAAAACACCTGCCACCTCTTCAAAGTCTGAAGACGCGCCCTCCGGTTTTGCCGCCAGTCGCCCTTTAGATGCCGGGGAGATAAAAAAGCTAACCCCGCGGGAAACGGATGTACTGCGCCTGATCGCAAAAGGCTATAAGGTCGCCGAGGCAGGCAGAATACTGGGCCTTACTACCCATACGGTCAGTGGCTATGTGCGCGACATTTACCGCAAACTAGGCATCAGCTCACGCGCAGAAGCGACGCTGGAAGCCAGTCGGCGCGGTTTGGTAACTTAGTCTATAGCGCTTACGCAGCCAGCAGCAAGACTACCTGCACCTCGGTGCCTCGTGCAGGTGCAACAGCACGTTGCACACTGTGCTGCGCACCGATCTGCTGTACGCGCTGCGCAATATGGCGCAGGCCACGCTGGGTGGAATTTTGCGCACCGGGGTTGATGCCGATCCCGTTGTCGGTGATGCGCAAGCATAACTTGCGCCCGTCTAGGCTGACGTGCACCAGCACTTCGTCACCCTGCGAATGCTTGATGGCATTGGTCACCGCCTCCTGCAAAATGCGCATCAGCTGTAGCACCACATCTTCTGCCAATGCAATGTCCTCAACTTGGGGGTCGAGCTCCCAAAGTAGCGTCAGCCCCATCGCAGTCAAGCGGGGCTCCCATCGGTTACGCCAGGCGACCAAGGCCCCTTGCAAACTCCGGCCTACATCAGCGCTGTCCATTAAAAGACGCAGCTCATCTAAACCATCTTGCAAACTTTGCGCCACTTGCTCACTGTCAAAAGAACCGCGCTCTACACCGCGCAAGGCTGTAACCAGTTGCGCCCCGATTCCGTCGTGCATTTCGCGTGTAAACCGTTCGCGCTCGTGTTGCCGACCCGATTCGCGCTCGGTTCGCATTTCCTTATCTCGCTGCAGCGCATAAAACTGGGACAGCTCGGCGTTCTTCTCAGACACACGTTGCGCCAACTCGGCATTCAAATTTTCGGCGCGTTGCAAGGCGCGCAAAGCCCGCTCACCCACCAACGCACCCACCACCAAAACCAGCGCGGCGTAGGCATAGATAAAGTAGCCTGCATAGTGGAACTGGGTGCTGCCCATATTGCGCAGCGCAATAATTTGTCCGATCAGCAACATAAAACCGTAGGCCGCCAACACCGCCCCCATGCGCCAGTAGCCCATACTGTGCCGGGCCTGAAAATTACGCCACATCACATACATAGTCAGCCCACAACTCACGGCAAAAACCATCCACCGGTAGCTCATCGTATGCAGATACACCGCCTCTGCACCGGGGATAGCCAGTGCTGCAAACAGTGCCGTGTACACCACGCCAATACCCACTATGGTGCGGCGTAGCCGCGCCGTCCAGGCACCGATGGCTATCAAATTGGCACTGACCAATGCACAGGCCAAAAGCACCAACGTCCAGCGCATGGTGTTTTCAAAGAGTACGGCGGGTATATACAACAACGCCGTGTAATCCAGCCCGGTACGGGCGGCAAACAGTACGGTGGCCAATCCGAAAAATAGCAAAGCCGCGTCTCTGCGGCGAACGCACCATGCTAGCAGTGACATCGCGCCGACCACCGCCATCACCAAAGCCAGGTCGCTTTGCTCGGCCAAGCCCACACGCTCGTCATTGCCATGCGCCATCAGCAAGTCTTTCAACGGCCCCACTTGCGCGGCACCCAAACCAAACGGAAAATTGCTGGCCGTTTGCAACCGAATATGCACCTGCGCCGTGTCTTGGGGTAGCAAAAAAACGCTGGGCGCACGGCCCGAGTAAACCAGACCATGCGCGGCACTGCGGGTGGCCAATGCATCTTGCGGGTCTATGGCCGGCTGCAGCGCCACCAGTGGCTCGCCGATGTGGCCGCCATCACGTGTAGCGACTTTAAAAGCCGTAATGGTGTAGCTGGTCACATTGGCCCCGATAAACAGGCCCCGCGAAGCAAACCCTGGGCACACTGGCATGGGCAAAACATAAACCACGGGCGCTGCGCGAATACGCCAATCCAGCGCGATCGCGTCGGGCAAGCGGGTCAGCGTCTCTCGCAGCGTGCCAGATTCAAGATGCACATGCCGCTCAATGTTAATTACGGCTTGCTCGGTATCGCAGTGCTGACTTTGGGCATGCACGGCAGGAACACTGGCGGCAATAAACCACCACGCCAGCAGCCCATACGCCAAGCACCGCTTTGGCCATCCGCGCATGCCGTGCGTGCCATGCATCAGCAACGCGGCGTACAAGACCAAGCGAAGGCTCACCAGCTGAAAATTTTGCCCGGGTTCATGATGTTGTGCGGGTCCAGCGCATGCTTGATGGTGCGCATCATGCCCACTGCGCCTTCGCCCGCCTCGGTGATCAAAAAGCCTTGCTTGTGCAGACCAATGCCGTGCTCGCCGGTGCAGGTGCCTTCCAGTTGCAGAGCGCGATGCACCAGCTTGTGGTTCAGCTCCTCAGCTACCTCACGCTCTTTCGCGCTGTGGGGGTCAATCAAATAGCCAAAGTGAAAGTTTCCGTCGCCCACATGGCCGACCAAAAAGTACGGCAGGCCCGATGCATCGGCCTCGGCCACGCTGTCCAACAGGCAGTCGGCCAGCCGCGAAATGGGTACGCAGGTGTCAGTGCTGATGGCGCGGCAGCCAGCGCGGCTTTGCAGGGCGGCAAAGTAGGCGTTGTGCCTGGCTGTCCACAGCTTGGTGCGCGCCTCGGGGGTGCTGGCCCATTCAAAGGCTTGGCCGCCGTTGTCCGTGGCCAGCTCTTGCACCGTCTCGGCTTGTTCCTTCACACTGGCAGGCGAGCCGTGGAACTCCATCAGCAGCATCGGCTCTTCGCGCAGGCCCAGCTTGCTGTGCGCGTTGACCATCCGCACGGTGTTGCTGTCAATCAGCTCTACCCGCGCAATCGGCACGCCCAGCTGAATCATCTGGATAGTCGTGTTCACCGCCTCGGCAATGCTGCCAAATGAGCAGGTCGCCGCGCTAATTGCCTCGGGTATCGGGTACAGCTTTAAGGTAATTTCCGTAATGACTCCCAGCGTGCCTTCGCTGCCGACCATCAGGCGTGTGAGGTCGTAGCCCGCGCTGGACTTCTTGGCCCGCGTGCCGGTGCGAATCACCTCCCCACCAGCCGTCACCACTTCCAGTGCCAACACGTTCTCGCGCATAGTGCCGTAGCGCACGGCGTTGGTCCCGCTGGCGCGCGTGGCGCTCATGCCGCCAATGGTGGCGTCTGCGCCGGGGTCGATGGGGAAGAACAGACCGGTGGATTTGACTGCCTCGTTCACGGCTTTGCGGCACACGCCAGCCTGCACGGTCACCGTAAGGTCTTCGGCGTTGATATGCAGCACTTTGTCCATGCGGCCCACATCAATGCTGATGCCACCTTGCACCGCCAGCAAATGGCCTTCCAGCGACGAGCCTACGCCAAACGGAATCACAGGCACTTTGTACTGCGCAGCCAGCTTCACCGCGTCGGCTACATCTTGCGTGTTCTGCGCAAACACCACCGCAGCGGGCGGCGGCACCTCGGCGTAAGCAGACTCGTCGCGCCCGTGCTGTGTGCGCACGGCCATGGCGGTGGAGCATTGATCACCGAAGCGCTTTTTCAGCGCCTCAATTAAAACGTCGGGCACTTCGCGTTGGGCGATGGCGGGGAGTAAATGGACGGGCAAGGGGGCGTTCATGGCGTGGTTCTCCAGCTTAAGCCTGACATTATGCCGCCATGGATTGGAAATTACCTGTCTCGTGGGGTAAACGTCTAGCGGTACAGCAGTCCTTCTTCGGGCGATGAAGCGTATGCCTAACGCCCTCATGCTGGGGTACCAGAAATCGGGCATTAGGCATACGCTTCGTCGACTGCTACCTACTGGGCGCGCTACCCGTAGTCGCCGTCTTGTCTTTGCGAAACTACCGGTAATGCACCACCATTCACGCAAACCGATGTGGTCTATATCGGTCGTACAGACGTAACCCTCCGAGCCTGACAGCTACCAGTCAAGTCACAAAACCCAACAGGTCAATGCAACACTGCGACAATACACACCACATACTGCAAGGACAACGATATGGGCAACCGACTCACCCAAATAGCCACCCGCACTGGCGACAACGGCACCACCGGCTTAGGCGACAACACCCGCGTAGCCAAAGACAGCCTGCGTGTGCACGCCATGGGCGACGTGGACGAGCTCAACAGCAATATCGGCGTGCTGCTGTGCGAAGACATGCCCCAAGACGTGCGCGAGCTGCTGATCGACATCCAGCACCAGCTGTTTAACCTGGGCGGTGAGCTGTGCATCCCCGGCTACGAGCTGCTCAAGGCCGAGGCGCTGCTGCAAATCGACCAGGCGCTGGAGACGTACAACGCCACCTTGCCGCGCCTGCAAGAGTTCATCCTGCCCGCAGGCACGCGAGCCGCGTCGCTCGCTCATGTCTGCCGCACAGTGGCCCGCCGCGCCGAGCGCACCGTGGTGACTTTGGGTACCGCCGAGCCGCTGAAAGACAACCCGCGCCAGTACCTTAACCGCTTGAGTGATTTGATGTTTGTACTGGCCCGCGTACTCAACCGCCACCGCACCGACGGCAGCGTAGGCGACGACGTGTACTGGAAGAGCGCGCGCATGGCAAAAGACGCTGCGCAGTAGCGCTCTGCAGTACATTTTTTATAGCGAATACGCCTGTAACCCAATAAATTATTGCGGGAGCAGCTATAAAATATATAGTAGTTTACTTGCTTGCCGTGTGCACACTAAGCGCACAGGCTACGCCGCGGCGTACAGATGCCGCACCCCTAGTGGTGCAAATCCCGCTGGCCACCAGCGCGGCTATTGCAGCCACGCCCAGCCCGGCCGCCATGCACACCCAGGTGTTCAAACCTAGCGGCCCAGGCCCCTTCAAGGTGCTGCTCTACGCCCACGGCCGCCCAGCCTATGCCAGCGAGCGAGCGCGGCTTTTGCGCCCCATCCACGCGCGCCATGTGCAGTATTGGCTGACCAAGGGCTATGCAGTGGTGGCACCCATCCGGCCCGGCTATGGCGCTACGGGCGGGGCTGACCAAGAAAGCTCCGGCGCGGGCTACGCGGCCAGCGGCCAATGCATCCGCAACCCCAACCCCGCACGCGCCGCCCAAGCCGCCGCCAATGCGCAACGCCAGGCGCTGGACTGGGTACGCCAGCAGCCCTGGGCACGCAAAGACCGCATTGTGCTGGAAGGCCAGTCGGTCGGTGGCCTGACCCAATACTGCTAGTTTAAGCAACTATCAGCTTTGTCCGCCGCGTCCATTTACTCAGCGGTAGCGGCGGCAAAAGTTCAGGCCGAAACACTTGCTCTCGATTCCTGGGCTTGCTTCGATCATGGCTTGCGTAGGGTGAATTTCTGCGCTTGACCATGCGCGGATTGGTGCGCCCCCGGCTGCTGGCGCATGGCTTTTTCG
>JANMTF010000120.1:0-2112 GCA_031390175.1 Polaromonas sp. | reverse complement strand
TGTGTAGAACCACCAGAACCCGCAGAAGCACCTGTATTAACAGTCCCAATAATCGCCGATGCGCCTTCTACCAGCTCTGCCGCGTCCGGCGAATTCGGCGCGACGACCAGCTCTGTGCTGCTACCGTCTGTAATGCCGAGGCGAACGTTGTAGGCTTTGGGTTTGCCGTCTGCACCCATCAGGTAGATCTTGCCACGGGTGACTTGGCGGCTGGCGGAGGCGGCGACCAGGGCGTCAAACTTCGGTTTTTGCTCAGGCGACATCTGGTCGCGCAACTGGGCGCGAATGTCAGCAGTGATTTTTTCACGCGCTTTGCCGCGCTCTTCTTGTGGCAGCTCGCGCAGCGTCATCATCTTGGGGCGGGCATCGGCGTAAATGGCATCGACTTTTTCGATTTGCGCAGGTGTTAAAGCCAACTGCGCGACCATCAGATTGCGAAACTGCGTCGCAGGGTTGCCACCGCCGCCGCCCGCATCGACCGATGGCGCTGCAGCCGCAGGAGGTGCAGGAGTCACTGGTTTTTCAACCTGTTTTTTACCTGTATCCGGCGTATTTATTGACTTAGGTGCTATTGATTTAATAGCATTTTCAGAACCACTCGATTTTGGCATGGCTGGTGTTGAAGCCCTGGCCTGCTGTTGCGCGGCGATGAGCTGCTGGTATTTTGGCTTTTGCTCAGGCGTCAGCATCGCCATGATTTTTTGGCGCATTTCAGCGGTGACTTTTTCACGCGCTGCGGGGCGTTCGTCTTCGCTCATATCGCGCATGGCCATGAATTTGGGGCGCAATTCAGCGTTGATGGCGTCTAGCTGGGTTTGCTGCTCAGTGGTGAGTTGCAATTCGGTGACCAAACGCTCGCGCTGGGCTGCAAAGCCACCGCCGCCGCCTTGTTGCGCTACGGCTGTAGACATCCACGACCAACCCGTGGCGTCGCCCGAGGTGCTTGCTGGAGGTGTTGCTGCCGGGTTTACAGGTGATGCGCCGCCAGCTCCGCCAGCCCCGGGCGTTGCAGCAGGTTCGATACCTGCAATCTTCATCCGCAACGCAGCATTGGCCACTTTGAGCACGTTTTCACGCGATTCGGTGATGACGCGCACATTCGCCGTCATACCAGGCAGCAAACGCCCGCCGCTGTTGGAAAAGCCGATCACCGCGACATAAGTCACCACATTCGCCACGGTTTGCGCGGCTTTACGGACTTGGCGTACTTCGCCCTCAAACGTTTGACCTGCAAACGCATCTACCGTGAAGGTGGCTTTTTGACCCATGCGGATTTTGCCCACATCGCTTTCGTCAATACTCGCATCGACCTGCATGTCCTGCAAGTTTTGGGCGATGACGAACAGCTCGGGCGACGACAAACTCGCCGCCACGGTTTGGCCTTTTTCGATGGAGCGCTTAATGACGATGCCATTCACCGGTGATGTGATTTTGGTTCGGGTTAAATCAATCCGAGCTTGCGCGAGTGACGACTCTCGCTGCGCCACGCTGGCTTGTGCGCTTTTGACTTGTGCAGCCGTCACCGCCACTTGCGCATCGGCCACTTTGACGGATTCCCCCAGCGTTGCCACCAAAGCACGCGCTTTGTCGGCCACGCTTTGGGTGACAAATTGCTTGTCCACCAAGATCTGCTGGCGCTCCAAATCGCGCTGCGCTTCTGTCAAATCAAGTTTTGCACGGGAAACCTGGGCGTTGCTAGAGGCCACATTGGCCTGAGCGGTCAGCACTTGGGCGCGTGTGGAATCTAAGTCCGCCTGGGCGGAACGCACGCGGTATTCAAAGGTTTCGGGGTCGATCAGCGCGATCAACTGGCCGGCTTTGACCTCCGAGTTGAAATCCACATACAGCTCTTTGATCTGCCCAGATACCTGCGTGCCGACCGAGACTTGGGTGACAGGGTTCACCGCACCACTGGCCGACACACTGGCTTGAATATTGCCGCGCTCTATCTTGCTGGTGCGGTATTGCACGGCGCTTGACGATTGCTTTTGCGTGAACCACCAAGCGCCACCGCCCGCCAGGGCCAGGACGCCGAGGACCACTGCGGCCAATTTCCAGTTTATTTTCTTCATAACGCTATTCTACGAAGTCGTCTGCACGACATGACTGTCG
>JANMTF010000119.1:0-1559 GCA_031390175.1 Polaromonas sp. | reverse complement strand
TTGATTTAATAGCATTTTCAGAACCACTCGATTTTGGCATGGCTGGTGTTGAAGCCCTGGCCTGCTGCTGCGCGGCGATGAGCTGCTGGTATTTTGGCTTTTGCTCAGGCGTCAGCATCGCCATGATTTTTTGGCGCATTTCAGCGGTGACTTTTTCACGCGCTGCGGGGCGTTCGTCTTCACTCAAATCGCGCATGGCCATGAATTTGGGGCGCAATTCAGTGTTGATGGCGTCCAGCTGGGTTTGCTGCTCAGTGCTGAGTTGCAATTCGGTGACCAAACGCTCGCGCTGGGCTGCAAAGCCGCCGCCTCCACCGCCGCCGCCTTGTTGCGCCACGGCTTCAGACATCCACGTCCAACCTTTGGCGTCGCCCGAGGTGCTTGCTGGAGGTGTTGCTGCCGGGTTTGCAGGGTTGGCAGCTGGATTGGCACCACCAGCCCCACCTGCGCCAGTAGTAGCAGGTTCAATACCTGCAATCTTCATCCGCAGCGCCGCATTGGCCACTTTGAGCACGTTTTCACGCGATTCGGTGATGACGCGCACATTCGCCGTCATGCCGGGCAGCAAGCGCCCGCCGCTATTTGAAAAACCAATCACCGCCGTGTAAGTCACCACATTCGCCACGGTCTGCGCGGCTTTGCGGACTTGGCGTACTTCACCTTCGAAGGTTTGCCCTGCAAACGCATCTACCGTGAAGGTGGCTTTTTGACCGGTGCGGATCTTGCCGACATCGCTTTCGTCAATACTCGCATCGACCTGCATGTCTTGCAAGTTTTGCGCGATGACAAACAGCTCAGGCGACGACAAACTGGCCGCCACGGTTTGGCCTTTTTCGATGGAGCGTTTGATGACGATGCCATTCACCGGCGAGGTGATTTTGGTACGCGCCAGGTCAATCCGCGCTTGAGCGAGTGACGATTCGCGCTGTGCCACACTGGCCTGTGCGCTTTTAACCTGTGCATTGGTCACCGCCATTTGCGCCTCTGCCACTTTGACAGATTCGCCTAAATTCCCCACCAAAGCACGCGCCTTGTCGGCCACGCTTTGGGTGACAAACTGCTTATCGACCAGCAATTGCTGGCGTTCCAAATCACGCTGTGCCTCCGTCAAATCAAGCTTGGCACGCGACACTTGGGCAATGCTAGAAGCCACATTGGCCTGCGCTGTCAGCACCTGCGCGCGGGTGGAGTCCAAGTCTGCTTGAGCCGAGCGTACGCGGTATTCAAAGGTTTCGGGGTCGATCAGTGCGATCAATTGGCCGGCTTTGACCTCGGAATTGAAATCCACATACAACTCTTTGATCTGCCCAGACACCTGCGTACCCACCGACACTTGCGTCACAGGATTCACCGCGCCACTGGCCGACACGCTGGCTTGAATGTTGCCGCGCTCTATCTTGCTGGTGCGGTACTGCACAGCGCTTGACGATTGCTTTTGCGTGAACCACCAAGCGCCACCGCCCGCCAGGGCCAGGACGCCGAGGACCACTGCGGCCAATTTCCAGTTTATTTTCTTCATAACGCTATTCTACGAAGTCGTCTGCACGACATGACTGTCG
>JANMTF010000116.1:0-3274 GCA_031390175.1 Polaromonas sp. | reverse complement strand
GATACGCAGGCGCTTGGCCAGGGCGGCACCGGTTAGTTTTGAACCCGATTTGGCGAGCAGTATCAACAACCTGGCCAACCGTTTGGGCGACGGCGGCGACCGTGCCGGGGCGCTGGTGGCCGCGCGTGAGGCGGTAGACATCTACAGGCACTTGGCCAAGGCGGCTCCGGCCATTTTTGAGCCTAATTTGGCGAGCAGTATCACCAACCTGGCCCACCGTTTAAGCCAGAGCGGCGACCGCTCCGGGGCGCTGGTGGCCGCGCGGGAGGCGCTAGACATACGCAGGCGCTTGGCCAAGACGGCTCCGGCCAGTTTTGAACCTGATTTGGCAATGAGCTTAGGGACTTTGATGGCCTGCCTTGCGGGCGATCAGCAGGTAAGTGAAGCACTCAAAATGGGCAAACAGGCCTTGGATTTGTTTGAACGGCTTAACAAGCAGCATGGCGGTGTGTTTGAAGAACAAGTGCAGCAGACACGCCATGCGCTTGGGGGACTGCAAGAATCATAAAAAATGATTAGAACGGCTTTGTGGGCATGATGGTGACGGACACCGCCTATTACCGCAATGCGGCGTACCACACACCGCAAGATACCTTCGATAGGCTGGACTATGTGCGCATGGGCAAGGTGGTGGATGGGGCGTTTCGGGCGGTGGTGGCGGAGGCAGGTGCTTTATATACGCTACATATACAGTAGCTGCTACCGCATCATTCTAAAGGGCTGCAGCTCTATCGATATCTTAAAAATAGCCAAAAACAGCAGTTTTAGAGGTTTTTTCGACCTTCGCGGGCTGCCAAAGTGTGATCGAGGTACATTAATTCACATAATTTTATGTACCTAACGAATACTTTATCTATTTTTGGGATAAATATGTGCATTATTTAACCACATTATTAATTTTTTTGTGTTGATTGTAAATAAAAATAATATTCATTGCTTTAACAGCATGCTGCATTGAGGCAAATTGCGGTAGACACTTCAGAAACTGTGTTGCCTGCGCTGTCGCCAAGCCCACCCATCCATCCACCCATCCATCCATACCGATCAACTCCGTTGGCTCGGAGCTTGGCCTGCCCCGAGTTTGTCGAAGGATCAAAGCCTTTGCGAACCCGTCTGTGGACTCGCGATGATCTGAGGGCGCTTGTTTTTAGGAGCGGCCATCAAAGGCAGCCTGGCATCGCAGTTTTTAGGCTCTATGTGGTTTGTAGTGGGCAGATCCGGCGTATGAGCAAATGGGGTCAGATCAAAATTCAGGAAGCCCCTCTGCCCGGAGCGCGCAACGCCGTAACTGGCATTTTGCTCTGACCCCTTTTCCGTAGCCTCCGGCGCGCGAGGTCTTCCCCTCCCCCCTTTTTTTTGCGAACGAAGAGTCCCCTGCACAGACCTCGCGCTTCGCGCCAGAGCGTGCGCCATGGGCATGCGCTCTGGCTCGAATGCCGGGGTTTGCAGGGCGGCAAGTCGCTGCGACGCACGCGGCTTGGCTGAGCTGACTTTTGATAAGTACGCATCATTGCATCACTCTAAAAAGCAAAAATACCGAGATTTTCACCATCAATTAATTTCTGACGGGATATTTCACTACCAAACAAGAAAAACAAGACGTGAATTGTCTACGTTTTGGCGAGGTACATAAATTCGCATAATTTAGTGCACCTCGCAGGCTCGCCAACGACCTTCAAGCCGCGAAAAAGTGCTGAAAAACGCGATTCCTGGCTTTTTTTAAGATAGCAATTGCTCTGCAGCTCAATAGAATTATGCGGTAGCAGCTCCTGAATGCGTAGCGCGTTGAAATGGGTATGCAGATGCCTATAGTTGCCTGTAGGGGCCTCTGGGCGTTTACGGACACCTACAAGCGGTCAGAACCGCCCGCTCGCCAGCCCAGCACGTCACCGTAGGCTGCAAACCCCTGCCTGCTCGCGCCAGAGCGTGTGCCATGGGTATGCGCCCCAATCAGGGCGTCGGGCTGGAAGCACGGAAAAATTGGGTACATCCCATGGATCAAAAGCTCACGAGTCAGACCCCAATTTTGAGTACTGCACATGCTCGCCCGAAGGGCCCGACGTCCGGGGCGCATGCCCAAGGCACACGCTCTGGCGCGAGCCACGAGGTCTGTGCAAGAGACTCTTCACGCGCAGGGGGGAAAGACCCGACGCGCCGGAGACTACGCAAAAGGGGTCAGAGCAAAATTTCGTTATCGCGTTGTGCGCTCCGAACTGAGGGTTATCCTGAATTTTGATCTGACCCCGATTGCTCTCGACCCCAAAAGCTCTCGCGTGACCCAAGCGCTCGCCCCATCACTTCACCAGCGCGAGCGCCGCCTTGAACTGCGGATGCTCGCAGCTGCGCAGCCACTCAAAGACCACCATCTCAGTGGTGACCAGCTCGGCGCCTGCACCTGCCAGGCGGTCAAAAGCGGCGTCGCGGTTGCGCTCTGTGCGGGAGCTGCAGGCGTCCGTCACTACCCACACCTCAAACTCGTCTTCCAGCAAGTCGAGTGCGGTTTGCATCAGGCACACATGGGCTTCGCAACCGGCGATGACTATAGCGTTGCGCTGCACTACCTGAGGCAAGGCTTTTTGCAGGTGCTTGGGCAGGCTGCGGGCGTTGCCTTTGGAGGCTTGGGGCAGGTTGCTCTCGGGGCGCAGCCATTCGCCCAGGCCTTCTTCTACAGCGCTGAAATGCATCTTGGCCAAGGTCTCTTTGCACAGGGCGCGGATCTCTGGTAGGTTGGGGCCCAGGCCGGAGGGGTTCTCCTCGGTGCCCCAGGTGGGCACGCCCAGCAGGTGGGCGGCCTGGCCCAGGCGCACGCCATTTGCCAGGGCCTGCGCGCCCTCAAAAATGTTGGGCATGAGGCGGGTTTGGTAGTCGACCAAAACGAGTTGAGACTGGGAGGCGTCTAAGAGCATGGGGTGCGATCAAAAAAGTACGGTGGGTGTCGTGGGGAGTGAAAACAATGGGCGTTTTGTCGGGCCAACGCTCTGCAAAGGGTGGGATGTGCCTTGATTTTACCTACTGCGTGGTCTGGAATTCACGACCGCCGTAGGTTTGAGTCTGCCATCGATATGGCTTGCGCTCCGCGACGGGGAACGGGCAGCAGTGCTGTGCTCGCTCTGGCACTTGGTGTGCACAGCTTCGCGGCTGATCGAGTAGGAACCCCCATCTCTGGGGGCCCCTCTCACAGAACCGTACTTGTGCTGTTCACATACGGCTCTTCGGAACCAACGGGTTATGACCCCCATGGCTAGTCTTCGCGACCTCGATTATCCCCATGCCA
>JANMTF010000069.1:0-9045 GCA_031390175.1 Polaromonas sp. | reverse complement strand
TCAGCATGCCCATGCCCACCTGTTGCGTCATGTAGAGCAGTGAGCACAGCAGATAGAACAGCACGGGCATCTCAAACAGGTTTTTGTAGTTGTCTGCGGCGCGGGTGTTTTCTAATACGCCTTGCATCTGCGAACTGCTGGGCAGCTTTTGCGGATGGATGCGGCGGGATTTGAAGTCGCCTACGCGTTCGCGCAGCATGAAGCCAGTAACCACAGCCACCAACAATGCCATGGCAAATAAGGGGTAGAAAATCAGCGCATTTTTCATATAGATAAACCTCAGATGTTCAGTTGCTCAGGGGCAGATCAATTTGATCTTTGGGAAATAAGTTTTGTAGCGCCCTTTGTCGCGGGTGAGTAGTTGCCATCCTTCGGCTTCAGCCTGGGCACCAATGAAAAAATCGGCAACTACACCCGTTTTTTTACCTTCGTTGGTTTTGTAGGCGCGTAGGCGCGGCCCGCAAGCCAGGCGGCCTCGTCAGACAGGGGCATCATGCGCGCAGCGCTGGACTGGATAAAGCTACGCTGGTTCACGGTTTGTTCCAGACATCACCGCGCGACCAGCGCATCAACTCGTCGGTACTCATGCCACTTTGTCCTGTACCTATCCAGGCCAAAAAGGGATCGGCTTTGGCCTCGTTCAGAAAGCGGCGCAGGGCAAGCGACACCACTTGCGATCTGCTAAGCGAATGGCTGGCCAAGTACAGATCTAGCTCAGCTTCGAGCTCAGCGGGCAGGTGTACAGAAAGCATGTTGCAAGTCCAATGGTTTGACCGGATGAAACATTGTATTGAAATGATAAATATTCATACACCCCAGTGCGGGATGTGATGCGCCCCCAGCGACACCGCCACATTCTTGGGCTCCAAAAACACTTCATAGCTCCAAGTACCGCCCTCGCGCCCGGTGCCGCTGGCTTTGGTGCCGCCGAAGGGCTGGCGCAGGTCGCGCACGTTTTGGCTGTTGACGAAGCACATGCCCGCTTCGATTTGCGCGGCGACGCGGTGGGCGCGGCCTAGGTTTTCGGTCCACACGTAGCTACTCAGGCCGTACTGCGTATCGTTAGCCAGTTGCACGGCGTGCGCTTCGTCTTTGAAGGGGATAAGGCAGGCCACGGGGCCGAAGATTTCGTCTTGGGCGATGCGCATGCGGTTGTCTACATCGGCAAAGACGGTGGGCCAGACGTAGTTGCCTTGTTTGACGCGCTCTGGTAATTCTGGTGCATAGCTGGGGCGGCCTGCACCACCGCAGAGCAGGCTGGCACCTTCTTGTTGGCCTAGCGCGATGTAGCTGCGCACCTTGGCCAAGTGCGCTGGGCTGATCATGGGGCCGATGATAGTTTTTTCGTCCAACGGGTCGCCTACTGTAATTTTCATAGCGCGCTGCGTAAACTTGGCGGCAAATTCTTTGTAAATGCTCTCTTGGACGAGGATGCGGCTGCCCGCCGTGCAACGCTCGCCGTTGTTGCTGAAGATCATGAAGACGGCGGCATCCATGGCACGCTCTAGGTTGGCATCGTCAAAGATGACGAAGGGCGACTTACCGCCTAGCTCCATGCTGAATTTTTTAAGGCCCGCAGACTGCACGATGCGGTTACCTGTGACGGTGCTGCCGGTGAAGGAGATGGCGCGCACGTCGGGGTGGCGGCATAGCGGCTCACCAGCGTCTTTGTCGGTGCCATGCACGATGTTGAGCACACCGGGGGGCACACCGGCTTCTAGCGCCAGCTCGCCCAAGCGCGCGGCGCTCATGGGGGAGAGCTCGCTCATCTTCAGCGCTGCGGTGTTGCCAAAAGCCAGGCAGGGCGCGGTCTTCCAGGTGGCCGTCATAAACGGCACGTTCCACGGGCTGACCAGGGCGCACACGCCCACGGGGTGGAACAGGGTGTAGTTGAGGTGCGTGGGCGTGGGGTAGGTGTGGCCATCCACGCGGGTGCACATTTCGGCAAAATAATAAAAATTGTCCGCCGCGCGCGGGATAAGCTGCTTGCCGGTTTGCGCGATGACCTGGCCGCAGTCGTTGGTCTCCATCGTAGCGATCTCGGGCACATGCGCAGCGACCAGATCGCCCAGCTTGCGCATGATCTTGGCGCGCTCTGTCGCGGGCGTGGCCGCCCAGGCGGGGAAGGCGGCTTTGGCTGCGGCTACGGCGGCGTTGACTTCTTGTTCGCCACCCGCAGCTACCTGCGCCAGCACCTCTTGGGTGGCGGGGTTGATGGTGTCTAAGGTGCTGGCGCTGCTGACTTGCTTGCCGTTGATGAGGTGATTGATTTGCATGGCACTTCTTTGAGAGATGAATAGTTATACGATGAATTTATCGTAAATAAATATCATCGTAGATTGCACTCCAAGGACAGATGGTCGGCGGGGGCTGGCAATTGGGACAAGCTTTTGGGGTCAGATCCCAATTCAGGACGAGGCTCTTTTCGGCGACTCGAATTGCCGTACGAAATTGGGCTCTGACCCCAATAGCGTTCTTGGAGCACAAATGGCATTTTCCAGCGCACCAAGACCTTCGATAGAAGTCACAACCACATCCCCCACCTTGCAATCCACCACCCCATCCGGCGTACCCGTCAAAATCAAATCCCCGGGCTGCAAGGTCATAAAACTGCTGAAATATTCAATCAACGTAGCCACATCAAAAATCATATCCCGCGTGTTGCCGCTCTGCGTGACTTTGCCGTTGACGGTGGTCTGCAAAGCCAGTTGCATCGGATCGGCAATGTCCGCAGCATCCACCAGCCATGGCCCAATGGGCGTGCACGTAGGGCGGCCTTTGACGCGCAGGTTGGGGCGGTACCAGTTCTCCAGATAGTCGCGGATGGCATAGTCGTTGGCCACGGTGTAGCCTGCGACAAAATCGTAGGCATCGGCTTTGCGCACCTGCTTGGCCGTGCGGCCGATCACCACGGCCAACTCGCATTCGTAGTGCATGAACTGCACGCCTGCGGGGCGAATGGTGTGCTGGCGATGGCCGATCAAACTGCTTTGGCCTTTGACGAAGGCCAGCGGCTCGCCGGGCGCTTTGAAGGCCAGCTCTTTGGCGTGGTCCGCGTAGTTCAGGCCTAGCGCGAGGATGGTGCGGGGGCGGGGAATGTCTTGCAACGGGGGCAGCCAAGAGACCGTGTCAAAAGCCACGCGCTCGCCACTCGCCAAAAGCAAAGCACCATCGCTCTCCACGGCGCTCACGCTGCGGCCTTGGTACATCACACGGGCGTGCTTCATACGCTTTCCTTCGTTGCGGCAACCAAGCTGTGGCACAGCGGTGCCAAGCCCGGCGCGCTGATGTCTATGGTGTCGCCTGCGCCTGCTAGCGGGGCTGCAAAGGGGCTTCCCAACATCAGCACATCGCCGTCTTGCAAATCAATAAACTCAGCTACATCGCTCACCAGTTGTGCAGCGCTGCGCACCATCTGCGCGGTGCTGAAAGTGTGTACCACCGCGTCGTTGATCCGCACCGACACAGTCAAATCGTCCAGCACAGCCAAGCTGTTGAGCGCGCTGGGAGCTTGCCCCGCACACAGAAACCCATCCGGGCAATTGAACTTGACCGGAGGGCGGTAAAAGCTCGCGTGGGGAATAGTCAAGTCACTCAGCAGCACCATAGATGCTATATTATGAATAGCTGCTTCCGCAATATTCCATTTGGCTAATGGCGTATTGTGTTTAAAAATAAGACCTATACAGGCACGCACCTGCACTTGCGGTACGCGCCCAGGTAAAGCAATGGCGCTGCCGTGCGCGCTAAAGGTATTGGCAGTCTTGATGTACAGCACTGGCGCTTGCGGCGCAGCCTTGTAAGGGGGCGCATGCATCTGCGCGGCCAGCGCCGCATGCTCGTTGGCAAAATTCATCAGCGTGCCATACACCGTGCCTTGCGGGAGCCAGGGCGTGGAGGGCGATGCAGCGTTCATGCGGGTATCCTTGTCTGGGGATGGTTTTGATCTGTAGATAGAGTCTATTCCATCGCGCTTATAGTGTGGGTGCTAGCTACTACACCTACATAAATGACAGACTCCTGGGATCGACAAAAATACGAACGCGAGAAGCGCAATTTCATTGAACGGCGCGTGAACCAAGCGCCACTGTGGACGCACTTTACCTGCATGTTTGGCGGCTGCTGGGGCGCGGCGTGGCTGTGCAGTTGGCTTGTATTGAAATTTTTTGGCGACTCGCATGCATGGGCACGCAGCTTACCTGTGCGCTACGGCATTGCATTCTTGTTTGCCTACTTGTGCTTTTTTGTCGCGGTGAGGGTTTGGATTGACTTTGCTAAACGCGAGCCAGAGCATCGATCTGCTGACTCTGTTGGATTACAAGATATTGGCGACGGGGCTAGTAGCGAGGGCTGCTTGGTCGTGGTGGCTGTGTTAGTCATCGGCTTTATCGTCGGCGGTTTGTTCTTTGCCGTAGGTGGAGCGCCCCTTTTGCTAGAGGTTGTCTTTGAAGCCGCATTTGCAGGTGTCGTGGTACGCCGTATGTCAGGCAATCTGGTGCTGGGCGATTGGAAAATGCGCCTCTTGAAAAACACCTGGCTGCCCGCTATCGGCGCGCTGCTGGTCTTACTTGCTATCGCAGCCAGTTTGCACAAAGCTGCACCGCAGGCCACCACGTTTGCGCAAGCGGTGACTGCGATTAGAAACAGATAGTCCGCCGAGCCGCCCATAGCTTGCATTCACGGCAAACCGCAGCGAACGGATTCGCGCAGGAAGTCGATAATTTACTGTATATAAATGCAGTATCATTGCGCATGGCCAAAGAAAAAACTGTCTACACCTGCTCCGAATGCGGCGCCGCCAGCCCCAAGTGGCTGGGCAAATGCACGGCTTGCCATGCGTGGAACACGCTGATCGAGTCGGTGGCGGAGAACGCTGCGCCTACCAAAAACCGCTTTGCCTCGCTCACCGCCGCCGCCCCCGTGCTGGCGCTGTGCGACATTGAGGCCACAGATTTTGACCGCACGCCCACCGGGCAAGACGAGCTGGACCGGGTGCTGGGCGGGGGGATCGTGGAGGGAGGCGTGGTGCTGATTGGCGGCGATCCGGGGATCGGCAAATCAACGCTGCTCTTGCAAGCGCTGGACACTTTGCAGCGCGGCGGCATGAACGCGCTGTATGTGACCGGCGAGGAGAGCGGCGCGCAAGTGGCGCTGCGCTCGCGCAGGCTGGGCATTGTGGGCAGCCAGGTGAAGGTGATGGCCGAGACGCAGTTGGAGAAAATCCTCGCTACCTTAGAGGCGCAGGCACCCAACATTGCGGTGATCGACTCGATTCAAACGGTCTATTCCGATCAACTGACCAGCGCGCCCGGCTCGGTGGCCCAGGTGCGCGAGTGCGCGGCGCACCTCACGCGCTACGCAAAAAGTAGCGGTACCGCTATTGTTTTGGTGGGCCACGTCACCAAAGAAGGCACGCTGGCCGGCCCGCGCGTGCTGGAGCACATGGTGGACACGGTGCTGTATTTTGAAGGCGACACCCATTCCAGCTTTCGCCTGGTACGGGCGATTAAAAACCGCTTTGGCGCGGTCAATGAGATTGGCGTGTTTGCCATGACCGAGAAGGGCCTCAAGGGCGTGAGCAACCCCAGCGCCATCTTTTTAAGCCAGCACAGCGAGCCCGTGCCCGGCAGTTGCGTGATGGTCACGTTAGAGGGCACGCGCCCGATGCTGGTGGAGATTCAGGCTTTAGTGGACAGTGGCGGCCCCTCGCCAAGACGCCTGAGCGTAGGCTTGGACAAAGACCGCCTGGCCATGCTGCTGGCCGTGCTGCACCGCCACGCGGGCGTGGCCTGCATGGACCAAGACGTGTTTGTCAACGCTGTAGGCGGCGTGCGCATCACCGAGCCCGCGGCTGATCTGGCCGTCATGCTGTCGATCACCAGCAGCCTGCGCGGCAAGCCCCTGCCGAAGGGATTTATCGCTTTTGGCGAAGTCGGCTTGGCCGGCGAAGTGCGCCCCGCGCCGCGTGGCCAAGAGCGTTTGAAAGAAGCCGCCAAACTAGGCTTTAGCGTGGCCATCGTGCCTAAAGCCAATGCGCCGAAAAAATCGCAGATGAAAGAGTTTGAGGGGCTGACTATCCACCCCGTAGAGCGCGTGGAAGAGGCCATGAACTTGGTGCGGTCATTGCTGTAGGAGGCAATTTTTCTGTACCATGCGCTATATATTAAGTAGCTGCTCCCGCGATATTCTATTGGTTCACAGGCTTAAACTACTTATGAAAATAGCTGTCATCTCCGATATCCATGGCAATCTGCTCGCCTTGCAAGAAGTGCTGGCCGATGCAGACCGTGCGGGCGTTGACCATATCTTTAATCTGGGCGATACCTTGGGTGGCCCGCTCGCATCGGCCCTCACGGCTGATTTGCTCATGCAGCGGAACATCCCCATGATTGCCGGCAACCATGAGCGCCAGTTGCTCACCTTCGCAGCCGAGAAACTGAGCCCCAGCGATGCCTGCACCGCCAGCGAGATCACCCCTGCCCACCGTGCCTGGTTGGCCAGCGCCCCGCCCACCCAGTGGCTGAGCGACGAGGTATTTACCTGCCACGGCACCCCCAGCAGTGACCTCGACTATTGGCTAGAGACGATCACCGATGACTTTGGCCAGCACGGCTCGTCCGGCATGCGCTCGGCCACGCAGCCTGAAGTAGAACAGCGCTTGGGACATGGCGCGCATGCCGACAAAGCGACCTTGATCCTGTGCGGTCACACTCATGTGCCGCGCGTCGTGCATGCGTGCGGCATCACCATCGTCAACCCCGGCAGCGTCGGCCTGCCAGCCTATGACGATACGCACCCGTTCAAGCACTATGTAGAAACCGCAAGCCCCCACGCGCGCTACGCTATCGTAGAGAAAACGCCCCACGGCTGGCACACCGAGCTGCGCAGTGTGCCTTACGATTTTGAGCCCATGGCGCGCATGGCGGAGCAACGGGGCCGCCCCGACTGGGCTATTGCACTGCGTACGGGCCGCATGACTTGATAAAGCGGTGTGCTCTCGATGCAGGCGGATATTTCACCAAGACGCTATGTATTAAATAGCTGCTCTCGCGATAGTCTATTGGGCTAGAGGTCTAAAACTATGCATGCATGTATGCGCAAACAGCTTGGCTAAGTAATTGGCGCAATCTTCCCTGAATGCCGGGCTGCGACAATACGCCCTATGAAATTGCAAACTCCTTTCGTCTGGGCCGTGGGTGCCCTGTTGATTGCCGTGGCCTATACCAAATTTGGTTGGGCCGGCGTGGCTTTAGTGGCGGGCGGCATTGTGTTTTGGATGTTGCTGCACTTCACCCGCATGATGACGGTGCTGCGGCGTGCGGCCAGCGCACCGGTGGGCTATGTGGCCAGCGCAGTGATGCTCAACGCCAAGCTTAAAACCGGCGTCAATTTAATGCATGTGACGGCCATGACCAAAAGCCTGGGTGCGCTGCAAACCGAGAAAGATGCGCAACCCGAGATTTACCGCTGGACGGATACCGGTGGCTCGCATGTCACAGGCACTTTTGTAGGTGGCAAGCTGACCGAGTTTGTGCTGTGGCGGCCCGAGCAGCCCATTGACACGCCCGCCGCTTCAGCCGATACGTCCCGCGCCGCGTAAAATCTAGGGTTTTGAACCCAATCACTCCCTCTTAGGAAACGCAAACATGGCAACCGCAGCTCCCACGTCAATGTCTGACCGCGACGGCAAAATTTGGATGGACGGCCAGATGGTCGAATGGCGTGACGCCAAAATTCACGTTTTGACGCACACCCTGCACTACGGCTGCGGCGCGTTTGAAGGCGTGCGCGCCTACCACCTCGCCGACGGCAGCACCGGCATCTTCCGCCTGGAAGAACACACCGAGCGGCTGTTCAACAGCGCCAAAATTCTGCGCATGAGGATTCCCTTCACGCCGGCTGAGGTGATGCAGGCGCAGCTCGACGTGGTGCGCGTCAACCAGCTGCCCAGTTGCTACATTCGCCCACTGACCTGGATTGGCGATCAAAAACTCGGCGTCTCGCCCAAAGGCAACACCATCCACCTGATGGTCGCCGCCTGGCCGTGGGGCGCGTACCTTGGCGATGACGGCTTGAAGCGCGGCATCCGCGTCAAGACATCGAGCTTCACGCGCCACCACGTCAATATCACCATGATCCACGCCAAGGCGGTGAGCAACTACACCAATTCGATTTTGGCCAACATGGAAGCCACCGACGAAGGCTACGACGAAGCCCTGCTGCTCGATCCGCAGGGTTTTGTCTCGGAAGGTGCGGGTGAGAACGTGTTTGTGGTGCGCAAAGGCGTGGTTTACACGCCGGATTCGAGCGCCGGGGCGTTGAACGGCATCACCCGCAACACCATCTTTGCAATCTGCCAGGACTTGGGCATCAAGCTGGTTGAAAAAGCCATCACGCGTGACGAGATTTACATTGCCGACGAGGCGTTTTTCAGCGGCACGGCAGCCGAGGTCACGCCGATTCGTGAGCTGGATCGCATCGAGATTGGTGCAGGCAGCCGTGGCCCAGTGACCGAGAAAATCCAGGCCGCTTTTTTTGACATCGTCAATGGCCGCAATGCCAAATATGCCTCGTGGCTCTCCAAGGTGCCGAAATGACGGTCACCAAAGTGAGCGTGCCGGTGGAGTTGCTGGCATCGGATCTGAACCACCAGGGGGGTGTGTTTTGCCCCAACCCGCTGGCGCACATGAAAATCTGGAACAGCCACCCCAAGGTTTATCTCGATGTGGCCAAAACCGGCGAAGGCAAGTGTCCCTACTGCGGCTCCGTCTACAAACTCAAGGACGGCGAGCATTTCGAAGGGCATTAACTCCCTCATCATCGCGCCCCAATGGATTGGTGACGCGGTCATGACCGAGCCGCTGATGCGCCGCTTGCACGCGCGCGGTGAGCGGCTCACGGTGGGGGCCTTGCCTTGGGTGGCACCTGTTTACCGTGCGATGCCGCAGGTGGCTGAGGTGATTGAATTCCCGTTTCAGCATGGCGGTTTGCAATTCAAGGCGCGACGCGCATTCGCAAAGGCGCTGGATGGGCGGTTTGATGTTG
>JANMTF010000076.1:0-16876 GCA_031390175.1 Polaromonas sp. | reverse complement strand
ATGGACGAGGTGCAGGCAGGCGACATTTTGGTGACCGACATGACCGACCCCAACTGGGAGCCAGTGATGAAGCGCGCCAGCGCGATTGTGACCAACCGGGGCGGCCGCACCTGCCACGCCGCCATCATCGCCCGCGAGCTGGGCATACCCGCCGTGGTGGGCTGTGGTGATGCGACCGAGCATCTGAAAACCGGCACGCTGGTGACGGTAAGCTGCGCCGAGGGCGACACCGGCTACATCTACGACGGCCTGCTGGAAACCGAAATTACCGAAGTGCAGCGCGGCACCATGCCCGAGATCAAAACCAAGATCACCATGAACATCGGCAACCCGCAATTGGCTTTTGACTTTTGCCAGTTGCCCAATGCAGGCGTAGGCCTGGCGCGGCTGGAGTTCATCATCAATAACAACATCGGCGTGCACCCCAAAGCCATTTTGGACTACCCCAATGTCGATGGCGACTTGAAAAAAGCCGTAGAGTCCGTAGCCCGCGGCCACGCATCGCCCCGCGCTTTTTATGTGGACAAAGTGGCCGAAGGCGTGGCCACCATTGCAGCGGCCTTCTGGCCCAAACCCGTCATCGTGCGCCTGTCAGACTTTAAAAGCAACGAATACCGCAAGCTCATCGGCGGCAGCCGCTACGAGCCCGAAGAAGAAAACCCCATGCTCGGCTTTCGCGGCGCGGCGCGCTACATCAGCACCGAGTTTGGCGAAGCCTTTGCCATGGAATGCGAAGCCCTCAAACGCGTGCGCAACGACATGGGCCTGACCAACGTCGAGATCATGGTGCCCTTTGTGCGCACCCTGGGCCAGGCCAAGGCCGTAGGCATCATGCTGGACAAATGCGGCCTGGGCCGTGGCACCGGCGCGCAAAACGGCAAAGGCGCACTGCGCCACATCATGATGTGCGAAGTACCCAGCAACGCCATCCTCGCCGCACAATTCCTAGAGTACTACGACTGCTTCTCCATCGGCTCCAACGACCTCACCCAGCTCACCCTGGGCCTGGACCGCGACTCCGGCCTGGAGCTCTTGGCCAAAGACTTCGACGAACGCGACCCCGCCGTCAAGGCCATGCTCACCATGGCCATCAAAGCCTGCTTAGACCAAGGCAAATACGTAGGCATCTGCGGCCAAGGCCCCAGCGACCACCCCGACTTTGCCAAGTGGTTGGTGGAGCAGGGGATCACGTCCATCTCGCTGAATCCTGATAGCGTGGTGGAGACTTGGAAGCTGTTGGCGCAGTAGCAGAGTTCTTCGCCCTGACAGGTTTTGCTCCCTCTCCCGCTAGCGGGAGAGGGCTGGGGTGAGGGCCGCTGCGCACACCATACGGCACCAAAATACAGCAATAGCCAGCGTATTTAAAATATGGGGCCACTCCAACTCATCAGCACAACGAGCCTGGCAGCGAATTCAATAGCGTTCATCACGCACAGCGCCGATATCCGGCAAATGCTCGATCACATCGGGGTGCAATCTGAGCCACCAAACATCGCACCAGCGCGCGGGCCGCCGATGTGGGATGAGTGTGATGCGCACATGGGTGAGGGTGTCCAAGTCGAACCAAGCTGGGATCTGGCGGCGCAACCGGCACCGGACTAGGAGCTTGATCAGCGCATCAATTGGTGAGTGATCGACACAACGATCCACGCAGCGTTTCAGACCAGCTGCGGGGTAGGCCTGCGTGCAACGTCGGTTCAAAACCCATTGGCGAGCGGCGGCTTCATCACCTAGTTCATTCCGTTGGCTGCAACCGTTCAAACGGCAGAGCTCAGTGGCTTTTGAGTGCCCCAAATCCGTGCAATATTTGGTCTCATGCGATTGAAGTTTCTATCCGCATGAGATACTTCCGTAAAAAGCGGTGAGATTCGCAGCCGCGTATACATCAATGGTTATCAAAGGGTTGGACAATGGCAACAGATTTCGCGTTTCGTAAAAAAGCGATGAAGGAACTGCCCACCAGCACTGGTGTTTACGTGTTGTGTGACCTGGATGGAGTGCCCATTTACGTTGGCCAATCGAAAGATGGCATCAGGTCGCGTGTCTCAAGGCATTTGACATCTGCGCGGTCTGACATCATCGCAAACCGGCAGATCGATGTTTGGGAAATCGCTTATGTACTCGCTTACCCCATCGCAAATGTCCAAGAAATCTCGCCGACAGAAAATCGGCTCTACCATCACTTCGATAAACAATCGAAATTGATGAATGGCACCGTCCCGCGGTTGCCTCCGAAAGCGTCGATTCCCAAGCCTTCGGTGAAGGTGCAGGTAATGTCCGACAAGGAAATTACCGAAAGAAAAACAGCAGAGCAACGCTTGCCACGTCAAGCCAACCATTACGCTCAGATCGTCGGCCACTTCTTGGCAGTGAAAAATTCAACGCAAATTGCCGGAGCGATGGACGCGCACTTTGAAAGGTTGAAGAAGTACCACTCTAGCCTCATTGATTCGGCCGTGCCCTATTCGGATGACTTACCCGAAACCTGAGCCCTCTTTCAATTGTTTTTACTGGACACAGTGCGAATAATACTGTATAAATATACAGATATTGGATTGAACGAAATGAATACCTTTTACGAATTCTTTGCCGGTGGCGGCATGGCGCGAGCTGGCCTAGAAGGAGATTGGCAATGCTTGTTTGCCAACGACATCAGCCCGAGCAAAGGTCATTCCTACAAAGCCAACTGGGGCGATGAAGACCTTTTGGTTAAGAATATTTATGACGTTCGGTTGGATGAGCTTCCCGGCAGTGCGTCAATGGCGTGGGGTTCTTTTCCATGCCAAGATCTTTCACTTGCTGGGGTGGGTGTTGGTCTGGAAGGAGAGCGATCTGGTGCATTTTGGGGTTTCTGGAAAATTATTTGTGACCTTGACGCTGAAGGCCGGAAACCCCCGCTTGTGGTATTGGAAAACGTATTTGGTGCGCTCACTTCGCGGGACGGAAGAGACTTAGAACTGATTGCTGAAGCCATTGCAGCGCAAGGCTATCTGGTGGGAGCTATGTTGATTGATGCAGTCCATTTTGTGCCACAGTCAAGGCCGCGCTTGTTCATTGTGGGGGTTGACTCAGGTTTGAAACTGCCAGAGCAATCTCACACCAACACACCAAACCCAGCATGGCACCCGGGCGCGATGGTAAGAGCCTACAACCGTTTGAGTCGACAAGTCAAAGCTGCTTGGCGTTGGTGGTCGGTGCCACATAACACCGCTCCACTGCTCACGCTCGACAGCTTGGTGGAATCAGATCCCAAAGGAGTGGCATGGCATTCCGAAACTGAAACCAACAAGCTCTTGCAAATGATGGCACCACTGCATCGTAGAAAGGTGCTCGCGGCCCAAAAGTCCGGAGCCGTCCAAGTCGGGACCATTTACAAGCGCACACGCAACGGTGTTCAAAGAGCAGAGGTTCGCTTTGATGGGGTAGCTGGATGCTTACGTACCCCTGGCGGAGGGTCTAGCAGGCAAACAATCATGGTGGTCAACGGCGCAAAGATAAAGAGCAGGTTGATTTCCGCAAGAGAAGCCGCGCGTTTAATGGGGCTGCCTGATAGCTACATGCTGCCTGAAAAGTACAACGAGGCATATCACCTTATGGGTGACGGGGTTGTGGTGCCGGTGGTGTCGCACTTGAACAAACATCTTTTGTTGCCTATTGCAAACCTTAACCGTCTGGCGGGAGGCGGGCGACATTTCAATGCCCTTGCAGCGTAAGCACTCGCAAGTTTTGCCCTTCTGAAGAATTGTGGTCAGACTCCAATTCCTTCACGCTGAAACTCGTGGTCAGCATCATCCCGCCAACCACACATTGTCCAGCGCCTGCCGTGCAGCCGCTATCACCACATCGTCCGATCGCTTGGCCAAATGCACAAAGCACAGCGTACAGTCCAGCGACACTTTGTCTGCTAACACCAAGCCGCGCGACTGCGACTCGCGCATGGCAGTTGAGTCGCGCACCAAGCTCAGGCCCACGCCAGAGCGCACCAAGTCGAGCATGGAGGCCTCTTGGTGTACCAATGCGGCGTGTTTGGGGCGCTGTCGCCTTCATCCACTGTTTCGGCTGAAGCCTGAAAGAGCGGGTGCATTTCGTCCGTCAGCTCTGGCGCATTTTCAGTGTCGTGCTGGGTTTGCAGGTTGATCCAGCTTTGCGCATCGGTGCCAAAGAAGGCGCCCAGGCGCAACACGATGTCCACGCTATCTGTTTTTAGTATGGTTATCGATCAACCATTCACTGTGGATGCGTAGCGGTGGAGTGTTTCGCGATCATTAGAAAATTCATACGGTACAATCCCGTAAAGTTTCTCAACACAGGAGTTACAAAATGACCGCCATTGCCCGATTTGATCTCACCATGGATGCCGCCGATAAAGACCTGGTGGCCCGTGCCGCTGCGCTGATGGGTGCGACCATGGCTGGCTTTGTGCGGGCGGCAGCGAAAGAGAAAGCCTTGGCGCTGCTGGACAGCCAATCGCGCGTTACCTTGTCTGAGCGCGATTTTGCGTCGTTCTCCAAGGCGCTCAACGGGGCATTCAAACCCAATGCCGCCTTGAAGGGTGCACTGGCTGCGGCTAACAAATCTGTGAAACGCGCAGCCTAGCGTGTGGGAAGAACACGCTTTTGACACCGAGCGACACGACCGCGCGGGCTTTAGCTGCGGTGTGCCCGCGCTGGACGACTACTTGCACCGCTTTGCCGCGCAGCAGCGCCGCAAAGGAGTCAGCACGGTATTTGTGTTGACACAGGCTAGTGCGCCGAGCCTGATCTTGGGCTACTACACCTTGAGCGCCGCCCAGGTGGATGCTGCCAGCTTGGGCAGCGCAGAGCAGAAAAAGCTGCCCCGTTACCCCGTGCCCTGCTTTCGCATGGGCCGCTTGGCCTGCCGCGCAGACCGGCAGGGCCAAGGCTTGGGCAAACTGTTGATAGGTTGCGCCGTAGAGCGCTGCCTGCAAGCGCGCAAACAGGTGGCCGCGTTTGCGTTGATCGTCGATGCCAAAGACAAAGCCGCACAATCGTTTTACATTCACTACGGCTTCAAGCCTTGCGCCGATGCGCCTATGTCGCTGTATTTGCAGTTGGGTGCGGCTTGAACAGGGCTAACACCCGACACGACCGCTAGCCCGGATCTTTACTTAAAACGCCATGGTGTGCTGCCCGTCCCGCAGCCCGGGATCATCCCCCCAGCCAGACATTGTCCAGCGCCTGCCGGGCAGCCGCTATCACCACATCGTCCGATCGCTGGGCCAAATGCACAAAGCACAGCGTGCAGTCCAGCGACACCTTGTCCGCTATCACCAGGCCGCGCGATTGCGACTCGCGCATGGCGATGGAGTCGCGCACCAGGCTCAGGCCCACGCCCGAACGCACCAGGTCGAGCATGGAGGCCTCTTGGTCTACCAGCGCGGCGCGTTTGGCAGCAACGCCCAGAGGGGTGAGCACGCTGGCGAGCAGGCGGTGGTGGGCTGAGGCTTCGGGCGTGGTGATCCACGGCAGCGCCGCCAGCGCGCGCCAGTCACGGCCCTGCACCTGGGGGCCCCAGCCAGCGGGCGCCAGCACGCGGTAGGTAAAGTGTGTGAGCGAAATAGCTACTAATTCAGTAGCTGCTCCCGCGATGTTTTGTTGGGCTAGGAGCCTATTTTGTTTCAAATTGCCGGCCAGCAGCTCGTGCGGCATGGCCAGGTAGAAACCTACGTCCCAGCTGCCTTAAGCCAGCTGGGACAGCACCTCGCCGCTCACGGATCGGCAAAATCCCATCTCTGCGGTGGGCCGCAAGAGCCACACCAGCAAGGTATTGGTGGCAATTGCGGTTGAAATAGCTCAATGCTGGTGTGTTCGCCACGCATATTCCTTACCGAAGCGCAGCGCCTGCCCTACAAGATTTGCTCGGCGGTCAAATCGATTTTTACTTTGATCCGGGCATTGGCATACCGCATGTGCGAGCGGGTCGCCTCAAAATGCACGCCGTGGCCAGCGCCACGCGCTCCACGCTGCTCCCTGAGATTCCTACGCTGGCAGAAGTGGGAGTCAACGATGTAGAGGCCGACACGATTTTCGGTATCTGGACCCCGGCATCCACACCGGCCGATGTGGTGGCCCGGCTGAACCGGGAGATCAACAAAGCGCTGACGGTCGCCACCGTCAAGCAGCGCTTCAAGGATTTAGGCGGAGAAGCCACACCGATGGGCGTTGCAGAATTCAAAGCCAAGATTCCAGCGGAAACCAGCGCGTTTGGTAGCGTGATTCGCTTTTGTAATATCAAGGCCGACGCTTAAGGGGTAGCTGCCCAGTCAGTGGGCATCACCCGCGCCACGACCGTCCAGCCAGTGCCGCCCGGGCGTTTCATGACACCAGCGTTTCCACTGGCGTGTTCCGGGTCAATATCAGCCGCGACCGAGGCGCTGGGATGGGTGACGCATCGGGTCGACGTGCAGCCGACGCGTTGATTCCGTCAGTCAGCGCCATCCGCTTCAAACATCGCCATCGAAGTTTTTGACACCTGTATCCAACGCGTGATCTGCGCTGGATGCGAACTCCACGCTGTGGCGTAAAGCTGGGAGCCGTGCTGAAGCATGAACAGCGCGATCCGCGCAGATTCCTGATGGCCAGTCTCAGCGAATCGGGAGAGCTCTCTGAAAGCGCGTGACCACTGGTGTTTTCGGTACAGGCTGAGCGCGGCTTCATAACTCGCAGCCCGGTTCTCCAGCGGCGTTGCCGCATGGCTCTGGCCAGAGAGCAGAAGCAGTCCAAGGGCACTGCACAAGACAGCGTTGCTGAGGGCTTGCTTCGTAAGATGTGTGAGACGGTTGGTGGACATGGCGATTTCCTGAGGCTGGCACGCCATGATGAAAGTAAGGCTTGGCGTGTGGCTCAACTTTAGAGCTCACCGGCTCGACAGCGTTATGGAAAATTACCCACTGGACAGTGCGAATATTCTACAAAACCACGCGGCCACTACCAGCGCAGCGGAAACGGCTTGGTCAGCTTGATGAGTTTGTGGCTAATCTCCACGTAGCCACCGGTCACCAGCTCCCGCATCACCCGTGCCACCATGTCACGCGAGGCACCGACCCGGGGGGCAATCTCCTGTTGCGACAGCTTTTCTGACACCACCAACCCACCAGCCTGATGGTGGGACAGGCTTTGCAGCAGGCGCGTGACGCGCTGGTACACGTCGTGCAAGGCCAGGCCCTTGATCTTGTCGGTTGCCAACCGCGCCCGCCCGATGAGCGAGGCGATGACCTTCAGCGCCAAGTCTGCGTCGTCCGTGATGGCGTCGCGCAAGTCCTGCCGCGTGACCACCGAGCAGGTGACGCTTTCCATCGCTATGACCGAGGCCGAACGACGGCCGCCATCGAGCGCCATCTCGCCCAGAAACTTACCTGGCCCGCAGATATTCAGCACAATCTCGCCGCCATCGGGCTCGGACGAGAACAACTTGACGCGCCCTTCGAGAATGATATGAACCGTATCGACCATGTCACCCTCCACCATGAAAATGGTTTGCGGCGCAAATCGGTGCAATCGACCCAGCTTGGTGAGCGCGTGCATCGCACTGTCGGCGAACAAGCTGTTATTGGGTGTGGCGCCGGCGCTGGTGTTGTCGAAGAAACCGCTACTGACTTGATCCCCGTCCTTCATGGTGCCGCCCAATTTTGTTGTTGTTCAATCTTGGCGGGTGAATTCCCCGCCACTTGGGGCATCCCCTGTTTGGTTCCAGGGATTCCAATACTTCACCCATGGGGTGAGATATTTTATTACAGGCCGGACTTCAAGCCCATGTGCAAGCCGCACGTGGGGCCCGGTTGCTCCGTTGCGCAATTTCAGACTAAAAGCTCAGGTCTGACACTGCGCCGTCGGAGCCGTTCTTCGCAGCCAGGGCATGTCCCTGCGAGATCCAGCTGCTCTCGTGGACCGCGGTGGTCGCTTGGACCACGGCCTCTGGCTGAAGCACCGCAGCGGCGCTCGTCTTGCCATCAATCTGCTGGCAGGCGGTCGTGAGCAGGATGACGACTGCGACTCCTACCACCAGCGAGATCGGGATGACGGTCTCTCGATCCGTACGGGTCATCTTGCCTGTGTCAGGGCCAACAATTTCGCGTAGTAGTCGGCGGGTGCGAATAGTGTGCATAGCGTTCTCCTGTAGTGGTCACGCCCTCAATGCAAAGACTGCTTGGCGTGTAGAAAGACTTTAGGTTCTGGCAGGCGCTGTGCGTTAGTGGAAATTCGACATCGAGAATGCCGAGTTTTCTACAAAATTGGCAGGCCCCAGGCGCATGGGGCTTGTCCGATTCAGCGGCAGTGCGCACAGGCACAACAGGCTGGTGCATAGTGTGGAGGTAAAAACGGTCATCTGCGGTTGACGCGGGTTTCAGGTTGAAGTTCCATGGCTACCGCGATGGTCATCTAAATCGATATCGAAATGGTCGCTTCCTGCGCACGTAGCATAAGAACCAGAGGCTAAAAATGCTTGAGAAATGTGCTGCGACTTTGGGCGTGCATGTTGCCAATTTGACAGGTCGCTAACCCGCATGAATGCCAGGATCACGTTGACGACTTCAATTGCACGAAACAGATTGGCCCAAAGAATTCGGTGCCAGTTTAAGGAATGTATCTACAATTAACACTCCCTACATTTACCTCGAAAGAGCCCATGCCACACAACTACTCTCGCAAACTGATGCGCGACAGAGCGCTGTTGCAACACTGGGACAAACAAGAGGAGGCATACTTCTCTCAATTTTCACTTAATCGTGAGCAGGTCAAGCAAGCGCAAACGAGCTTGCAGGGAACGATAGTGATGCCCAATGATCCGGCTTACGACACGGACCGCCAGTTGTTCAATCCGGTATTTGATGCGCACCCCAGCATGATTGTGTATTGCGCAGTGGAGAGCGATGTGGCCATTGCGCTGCAGCTATCCAAAACCTCGCGCTTCCCACTGGCGCTGCGCTCGGGTGGGCACTGTACTGCGGGATTCTCTGCTGGGCCGGGTGTGCTGGTGGATGTGAGCGCTTTGTCCGATGTATTCATCAACGTGCAAGACATGACCGCCACGGTCGGTTGCGGCACCAAATTTGGCAAACTCAACGCCTGCCTGGAACCCTATGGTTTGCACGTGCCCGGCGGCGAATGCGACGACGTGTGCGTGGGCGGCTATGTCCAAGGCGGGGGCTACGGCTTTACCTCGGTGACCTACGGCATGAACTGCGATAACGTGCTGGCCCTGCGTGTGATGCTGGCCGACGGCAGCATCGCAAGCGCTACACCAGCAGTCAACAGCGACCTGTGGTGGGCGATGCGCGGCGGCACCGGCGGCAACTTTGGTGTACTGCTCAATGTGACTTACCAATTGCGCAAGATCGGCCAGGTTTTTGGTTGGGCCATCATCTTCCCACTGCAAACAGAGCAAGACTTGCTAAACGCCACGGGCGCACTGATGTGCATGCAAAGCAACTACATGCGCACCGCTGCCTCGCCCAATCTCAATATCCAGGTCTCGCTGTGCTACCAGCCCAATATAGCGGGCGGCATACCGGTGACCCCCGCTACACAGATGCAGCCCTACCTGATGCTGCGCGGCCTGTATGTGGGCGACCAAACCGCTGGTCAAGCATCGATAGACATGCTGTGCAGTCTGCCGGGCGCGGTGGTGCAATGGACGAAGATGGGCAGCTTCCAAAATCTCAACCAAGACTTGCTCAACGTACCGTACGGCATGCCCTGCCTGGGCTCTGACCAAGCTTGGCCGCGCGAGGACAAGTCAGCGCGCTATGTGGAGCGCAATTGGACTGAGGGTGAATGGCGCGGTTTGCTCAACTTGTTTGCCAAGGCACCCAACAAATATACCTACTTTTATATGGAGTTTTACGGCGGCGCGATCAACGCATATCCATATGAGAAGAGCGCTTTTATTCACCGTAATACCGTATTTAACGCTGTACTTGACGTGTTTTGGCTTGACGAGGCGCAGCATGCCCCGGCGGTGGGCTTTTTAGACGCGTGGTTAGCCTACATGGAGCCCCTGTCGAATGGGCATGTGTACCAAAACTATCCGCGCTTGAACGAGCCCGACTATGGCCACAAATACTGGGGCGAAGCGCAGGCCGGCCTGTATGCTGTGAAATGCAAATACGACCCGCACATGCTATTTCGCTTTAGCCAGGCGGTCGGCCCATTGATGCCGCCCGGCGTTGGACCGGGCCCGGTAATCATTTTGCCCACCCCCTTGCAAGATGCCATCGACCAGCCAATTGTCTACACTACGCGCACGCTGTGCCATCCGGCAGTGGCAGCCAACACGCTTTCCTGAAAATGCCCACGCCATAGCCCACAGTACATCCTTGTGAACCACGACGCACTTTTTGATTTGAACACCTGGCTGGCTGCGCTGGGCCTGTCGCAGTACGCGCCCGCGTTCGCCGAGAACCATGTGGATTTGTCGGTGCTGTGCAGTCTCACGGCCGAGGATCTGCGCGAAATGGGTTTGGTCTCCATCGGCCACAGGCGCAAAGCGCTGGATGGTATTGCGCGCCTGAATGCGCCTGCCCCGCCAGCGTCCGCGGAGCTTGCTGACAAGCCGGGCGAGCCGGTGCGTGCGCTGCCATTTATGCAGCGCCGACAGATAAGCGTGCTTTTCTGTGATTTGGTGGACTCCACGCAACTGTCTGCCCGCGTAGACCCGGAGGACCTGCACCACTATCTGCACGCGTTTCGTACGGCAGTAGCGCAGGTCATCGCCGAGCACCAAGGCTGGATTTCGCAGTATTTGGGCGACGGGGTCATGGCCTATTTTGGTTACCCGCAGGCGCATGACCACGATACCGAGCGAGCGGTGCGTGCGGCGCTGGGTATTGTGGAGCGCTGCAGCTATTTACCGCTGTTTCATGGTCAACCCACGCGGGTACGCATTGGCATTGCCACGGGCTTGACGGTGATTGGCAAACCTGTGGCATCGCACGGTGAAGCAGAAGAAAACGCGATTGGAGAAACGCCCAATCTGGCTGCGCGGGCCCAAGCCATGGCCGAACCCAATAGCATCGTGATTGCACCTGCCACCTACCACATGGTGGGCAATTTGTTCCAATGCCTGGATTTAGGTGCATTCCAGCTCAAGGGCTTTTCCGCGCCCATCCACCTATGGCGCGTGCAAGGCGAGCGGGCCAAAAGCAGCCGCTTCACTGCCATGCACTCAGGCCGCCAGCAGGTGGCCTTGATTGGGCGTGAATCGTATGCATTGCAACTCAAGGAACACATTAGCGAAGCGCGCTTGGGCAGTGGCCATATCCTGGTGGTCAAAGCCGAGGGCGGTATGGGCAAGTCGCGACTGATAGACGATGCCCTGGCTGCGATGGGCATCAGTGACGACAGGCGGCTGGTGTTCCAGTGCTCCTCCTATAACGCGGCCTCGCCTTTGTTTGCCGTGCGTTACTTTATTGAACTGCAAGCCGGTATTGCTGCGGGCGATGCCCCCGAAGTGGCCATGGACAAGCTCAGCAAATTGATGCAGCGCGCTGCTTCCGTGACAGAGCAGGAACTTGCTGCCTTGGCCGATTTGATCAGGATCAAAACATTCAACAGGCAGCCATTGGAGGGCCTGAGCTCCCAGCAAGTGCGAGCCATGGTCTTCAAGATACTGATTCGCCTGCTTGCGGTGCTGGCAAGCGATAGTGGGGTGGTGGTGGTGGAAGACCTGCACTGGATTGATCCCTCCAGCTCAGAGTTGTTCAGCAACTTGGCATCCACGATTGCCCAACTGCCGATTTTGCTGATTGCCACCACCAGGCCCAGTGCACTGCCCGCATGGGCCAGCGACATCCATGCCAGCACCATGCATCTGGAGAAACTGGCCGATTTTCAAACCAAACGCCTGGTGCAGGCGGTAGCGTTTCCGCAGGTGCTCAGTGCTGCCGTGCAAAATGTCATCGTGGAGCGCGCTGATGGTGTGCCCATTTTTGCCGAAGAACTCACGCGCGGCTACATCGAGGCTGCGTCACGCAACCAAGACGGCAACAGCCAGTTGTCCAACATTCCGTCCACCCTCACGGAGTCCTTGCTGGCGCGCCTGGACAGTTATGAGAGTGGGCGTGAAATAGCGCCGATTGCCTCGGTGATCGGCCGCGAATTTCCCATTGAAGTGCTCACCCGTCTGTCGGGTATGGAGGAAGGATTGGTGCAACGCGGCATCGAGGAGCTGATACGGGCAGGGGTCTTTGTAGAAGGCCACAGCCGCTTTGGCAAAGCGGTGGCATTTCGCCATGCACTGGTACGCGAGGCAGCCTACAGCCTGCTGATACGGCGCGAGCGGGTGCGTCTGCATGCCAAGGTGGCCGATATTCTGGAAACTGATTTTTCAGCCATCGCCGCTGCCGCCCCCCACTTCATGGCTTTCCATTTAAGCGCAGCCGGCGAAACCGTGCGCGCCATTGCGCACTGGCTGCGCGCGGGCCACGAGTCAGACCAACGCTCGGCCTATGTTGAATCCATTGGACATTTTCAGGAGGCGCTGGCACTGACGCTGAGCTTGCCTGCCAGCCACCAGCGCGACGAGCAAGAGTACGCCCAGCGCATTGACCTGATCAGCCCTTTGATAGCCGCCCATGGACACCTCGCACCAGCGGTTGAAAAAGAAGTCGAGCGTATCGCCCAGCTCAGCCAGTGCCTGGGCACCCAAGCCACCGCTGTGGCACCGTTGGCCTTGCGGCTGCTTTTGCGCATGACAGCAGGCAAGCTGCAAGAGGCCTTTGAGCTGGCGCAGCGCATTCAAGCGGCCGCCATCGGCGGTAGTGAGACTGACCGCTTGATAGCGCACCGCTACATGAGCACCACACTGCTGTTCAGTGGGCATTTTGTGCCCGGTGTAGCCGAGGCTGAAACGTTTTTAGCACTGTATGACCCTGCCCGGCACAGCGCGGCGATGGACAAGCTGGGGCCCTCTAACCATCCCGTGATGGTGATGGTGGGCTTGACCCAGGCACAGACCATCTTCGACAACGCAGACAAAGCGCGCTACTGGGCAGATAAAACCCTGCTGGACGCGCGCAGCAAAGGCAGTGTGCACAACCTCTCTCAGGTGCTGATTTTTGGCCACTGCTTTCCAGCCGCCTTGGGCGATAATGTGCCCGAAATAATCGCGCGATCTGCCGAACTCTCGGGGGTTGTAGCGCAGCATGACCTGCACGTATGGCAAGGCCATGCAGATCTTTTTGCTGGCTTGTCTTTGATCGCTCAAGGTCAGATGGAGCCAGGATTCACGCGGGCGCGCCGTGGCATCGACCAACTGGTGAAAAATCGCGCCTACTCCAATATTTGGTATGTCTTGTATGCACTGGCCTGTCAGCGCGCTGGCCGCGTGGAGGAGGGGCTAGAAAGTTTAGCCCTGGCAGCGCCCCTGATCGATACAGGCCTGCGCTGGCTAGAAGCCGAATACCTGCGCCTGCGCGGCTTGCTTGGCCATGCACGTGGGGACGCATTGGCCGATGTGACCTGCGATTTGAAAGCGGCTCATGCCCTAGCGCAAAACCAAGGCGCGGTGCTGTTTACCAAGCGCGCTGCACAGGCCTTGCACAGCCTTGGCATCTCATGAACCTTGATAACAGGGTGGCAAGGGGCGCGCTCATCGCTGCGCTCTTTTTGCTACCCATGGTGTTGCAGGGTTTTGCTGAGCATGGGGTGTGTATTGCCGACACCTGCCCGCTCTACATCATGATGGCGCTGGGCATGAACATTTTGGTGGGCTACGCGGGGTTGCCGGGCTTGGGCTATGTGGCGTTTTACGCGGCGGGCGCTTACTTGTTTGCGCTGCTGGCGTCTCAGCATTTGCCGGAGCATTTTGTGTGGATCGCGGCGATGTTTCCAGCGGGCTTGCACACGCCTTGGTGGGCCACTATTCCATTGGCGGCCTTAATGGCGGGCGAGCTGAGGATCTTTCTAGGCGCGCCCACGCTCAAGCTGCGCGTTGACTACCTGTTCTTGGTGTGGAATCTTTTTCCCACACATTATCCAACGCCCGCTGCGCCGCACCAATGACTGTTTCATGAGCCCGTTGAGCGGTGTAGACGAAGCACAAGATGCAGTCCAGCGACACCTTGTCGGCTATCACCAGGCCGCGTGACTGCGACTCGCGCATGGCAATCGAGTCGCGCACCAGGCTCAGTCCCACGCCAGAGCGCACCAAATCGAGCATGGAGGCCTCTTGGTCGACCAGCGCGGCGCGTTTGGGTGCCACGCCCAGGGGGGTGAGCACGCTGGACAGCAGGCGGTGGTGGGCCGAGGCTTCGGGCGTGGTGATCCATGGCAGCGCCGCCAGCGCGCGCCAGTCGCGGCCCTGCACCTGGGGGCCCCAGCCCGCGGGGGCCAGCACGCGGTAGGTAAAACGGGTGAGGGGTATTGCTACTAATTCAGTAGCTGCTCCCGCAATATTCTGTGAGGCTAGAAGCCTATTTTGTTGTAAATTTCCGGTCAACAGCTCGTGCGGCATGGCCAGGTAAAAACCTACGTCCAAGCTGCCTTGGGCCAACTGCGCCAGCACCTCGCCGCTCATCGCTTGGCGCAGCTCGGTATCGACCTGCGGGGCGGACTCCACCAGTTGTTTGAGAAACTCGCCCAAGCGGGTGAATTCAGGGTCCAGCATAGTGCCCACCCGCAGCGTGCCGCGCAGGGTGCTGTGCAGGCTGCGGGCGCTCTGGCCAAAGTCTTGCAGCGCGGCCAGCACTTTTTCGGCCTGCGGCAGCAAGGCCGCCCCGTCGCGTGTGAGGGCCAGGCCTTTGGGCGTTCGGGTAAAGAGCTGCAGGCCGCTGCGCACTTGCAGGGCCTTGATTTGCAGGCTGACTGCGGGCTGGGTAAGGTGCAGTTTGCTTGCGGCGCGGGACACATTGCCCTCGCGCGCTACAAAGCAGAACGCTTTGAGACTGGGCAGGTCGTAGCCGCCCTCTAGGCGGGTGGGCAACGCTGCGATGGCAGGCGCAGTGCGGCGCTTGGTTGGGGAGGAGGAGCCGGTAGTGGGGGGCGCGGTGGCAGGTATCTTGGCCACTATAAATCAAACTTATATGCATTGTTTGCCAATGTCATTGGCTTTTGCCTGTTAAATTGGCGAAAATAGCGGGTTAACTTCACCGCACACCCCAAGGACACGCCATGAGTATTTCAAATATTGACCATTACATTGCAGGCCGCGTTGCCGCCAACGTCGCCGGGGCCGCTGGTCGTAGCCAACCCGTCACCAACCCCGCCACCGGTGCTGTCACGGGCCGTGTAGCCCTGGGCTCAGCCGCCGACGTCGATGCCGCCGTAGCCGCCGCACAAGCCGCGTTTCCGGCCTGGGGCGACGCAGCGCCGCTCAAGCGCGCGCGCGTGATGTTCAAGTTTTTAGAGCTTTTAAATTTGCACAAAGACGACCTGGCCCGCATGATCACCGCCGAGCACGGCAAAGTGTTTACTGACGCGCAAGGCGAGGTCACGCGCGGCATTGAGATTGTCGAGTTTGCCACCGGCATTCCCCAGCTGCTCAAGGGCGACTACACCGAGCAGGTGGGCACCGGTATCGACAACTGGGTGACGCGCCAGCCGCTGGGCGTGGTGGCGGGCATTACGCCGTTTAACTTCCCGGTGATGGTGCCGATGTGGATGTTCCCGGTGGCGATTGCCGCAGGCAACACCTTCATTTTGAAGCCCAGCCCGATTGACCCATCGCCTGCGCTGTTCATGGCCGAGCTGCTGAAGAAAGCCGGTTTGCCCGACGGCGTGTTCAACGTCATCCAGGGCGACAAAGAGGCCGTGGATGCCCTGCTGGTGCACCCCGATGTCAAGGCCGTGAGCTTTGTCGGCTCTACCCCGATTGCCAACTACATTTATGAGACCGGCGCGCACCACGGTAAGCGCGTGCAGGCCTTGGGCGGCGCCAAGAACCACATGGTCGTCATGCCTGATGCCGATTTGGACCAGTCCGTAGACGCGCTGATCGGCGCAGCCTACGGCTCGGCTGGCGAGCGCTGCATGGCGATCTCGGTGGCCGTGTTGGTCGGCGATGTGGGCGACAAGATCATGGGCAAGCTGACCGAGCGCACCCAGGCTTTGAAGATCAAAAATGGCACCCACCTGGATGCCGAGATGGGCCCGATTGTTACCAAGGCCGCGTTTGACCGCATCACCGGGTACATCGAGGTGGGTGTAGCGCAGGGCGCAGATTTGTTGGTCGATGGCCGCAAGTTTATGCAAAAGGAAAGCGGCTGCGAAGAAGGCTTTTGGATGGGCGGCACGCTGTTTGACAACGTCAAGCCCGACATGCGCATCTACAAAGAAGAAATCTTCGGCCCCGTACTGGCCTGCGTGCGCGTGAAGGACTTTGCCGAGGCGGTAGCACTCATCAACAGCCACGAGTTTGGCAACGGCGTGAGCATCTTCACCCGTGACGGTGGCGTAGCCCGCGAGTTTGGCCGCCGCATCCAGGTGGGCATGGTGGGCATCAACGTGCCGATCCCCGTGCCCATGGCCTGGCACGGTTTTGGCGGCTGGAAGAAGAGCCTGTTTGGCGACATGCACGCCTACGGCGAAGAGGGTGTGCGCTTCTACACCAAGCAAAAATCCATCATGCAGCGTTGGCCCGACAGCATTGCCAAGGGTGCTGAGTTTGCGATGCCGACATCGAAGTAAATGACCCCCACGCTTGTCACTGCGTGTCCCTTGATGCTCCCCAAGCAGCGAATTTTTGTGCGGGAGCGTGCCGATGGTGCACTCAGCTCCGCGGCTGTCCTCCGTTGCGGCCTAGGGCCGCTGCCTCCCCCTTTATGCCGCTGCGCTGAGTGCACCATCGGCACGCTCCCGCACAAAAATTCGCTGCTTGGGGAGCATCAAGGGACACGCAGTGACAAGCGTGGGGGTCATTT
>JANMTF010000029.1:0-15022 GCA_031390175.1 Polaromonas sp. | reverse complement strand
GTGCATGTGATGGAGCAAACCATGCAAGACTTTGCGGCGGAGGGCAAAGCCTATTCACCCTCCAAAGGCGAGCAACTGGTGGCCAAGATGGTCAAAGAATTCAAACGCCCAGGGCGTGCGGGCGGAGCCGGGTTTTATGACTACCCGGCAGGCGGCAAAAAGACGCTATGGCCGGGGCTGGCAACGCATTTTGGCAGGCCAGTTGCGGCTTCCAGCGCAGCGACTGATCCCTCTGTCACCACCACTTGGGACATGCAAGACATCAAAGACCGCCTGCTCTACCGCCAGGCCATCGAGACCGCGCGCTGCCTGCACGAAGGCGTGCTGACTACTGTGCACGATGCGAATATCGGCTCGATTTTTGGCATTGGCTTTCCGGTGTGGACGGGCGGGGCCATGCAGTTCATTTATGGCATCGGCATCGATGCTTTTGCCAAGCGTGCTGCCCAGTTGGCCAACATGCACGGCGCAGGTTTTGTATTGGATGCGGCGGTACTGGAAACAGTGCGTCGTCATCAGCCAGTGTATTGAGTGGCGCCTTGCGATGCGGTTTGACAGCGAGTTTAGAGTCTTTTAGGCCTGTAGCCCAATAGAATATCGCGGGAGCAGCTACTAATTCAGGAGTGGTGATGTGCAAGCTACAGGCCCCAGCGGTATGCAAACAGTAGACGTGCTCATCGTGGGCGGGGCCGCCATGGGCAGCGCAGTGGCCTATTTTTTGGCATCCCATCCCGGCTTCACAGGCTCGGTGCGGGTGCTGGAGCAAGACCCCAGCTACGCCAACAGCGCCACCGCGCGCTCCGCAGCGTCGATACGGCACCAGTTCTCCACACCTGACAATATCCGCATGTCGCAGTTTGGCACGCAGTTTATCCGCCAACTGGGGGACTGCTTGGCCGTGGACGGTGAGGCGCCCGATGTGGGCTTTCATGAGGGCGGATACCTGTTCTTGGCCAGCGAGGCAGGGCGGGGCGTGTTGCAGGCCAACCACCGGGTGCAACGTGGCCTGGGGGTGGACGTGGCGCTGCTCTCCCCTGCTGCGCTAGAGGCGCGCTTTCCATGGCTGTGCACGCAGGGCCTGAGTGCGGGCTCGCTCGGTTTGTCGGGCGAGGGATGGCTAGATGCCTACGGCCTGATGGGCGCGCTGCGGCGCAAGGCGGTGGCGCTGGGGGTGCACTACCAGCAGGCACAGGTGGTGGGGCTAGAGCGCCAAGGCAGGCGCATTGAGCGCGTGCTGTTGTCGGACGGCTCTGCGCTGGCCTGCTCGGTGGTGGTCAATGCGGCTGGCACGGGTGCCGCCGCGTTGGCGCGCAGCGCGGGCATTGCGCTGCCAGTGCAGGCACGCAAGCGCTGCGTTTTTTTCTTCACCTCACCCGCGCAGTTGGCGCATTGCCCGCTGGTGGTAGACCCCAGCGGGGCCTATTTCCGGCCCGAGGGCGCAGGCTATATCTGCGGCATTTCGCCGCCCGCAGACCAAGACCCGGAGTGCTTTGACTTTGAGGTGCAGCATGCGCTGTTTGACGACGTGCTGTGGCCCATCCTGGCCGCGCGCGTTCCCGGCTTTGAGGCCGCCCGCGTGCACAATGCATGGGCGGGCCACTACGACATGAACACGCTAGACCATAACGCGATTTTGGGTGCCCACCCCGAGGTAGACAACTTGCTGTTTGCCAATGGCTTCAGCGGCCACGGCATGCAGCACGCCCCTGCGGTAGGCCGGGCCTTGTCCGAGCTGGTGGTGCACGGTGCCTACCGCAGCCTGGATCTGTCGGCTTTGGGATGGGCCAGGGTGCTTGCAAACCGCCCTTTGCTGGAGGCGAATGTGGTGTGAGCCAGGCCTGTACTGAGCTGGCATGCATGTGCCTGACTTTGACGCTCTTGTACTTCGTGGGCGATAGAGCCTATGCCAAACGCCCTCTCAGCTGGAGTACCAGAAATCGGTCGTTCGTCATAGGCTATATCGCCTTGACACATGGCCGTGCGCTACCGGTAGTCGTCGGCAAGTCTGACCGGTGACTACCGGTAGCTCGCTACCTTGGTCGCTGCACAGTTGGGTGTTTATCGGCTGACCGATTTCTGGTACTCCAGCATGAGGGCAGTCGATAAACACCCAACTGTGTGTACTGCGAGAGCGCCAAACCGGCTACTCCCTATCAAAAGGTGTGAACAGACCGATCAACCGCCAGCGTGGTTGCTGCCCATGGCTTGCCGATACCACTGGTGAAAATGCTCCATGCCATCTTCCATCGGCGTTTGGTACGGTCCCGACTGGGTGTCGCCGCGGGTGAGCAAAGCCTTGCGCCCGGCGTCCATGCGCAGGGCAATTTCGTCGTCTTCTTCGCAGGTTTCCATGTAGGCGGCTTGCTGGGCTTCGATGAACTCGCGCTCGAAGGCGGCGATTTCTTCGGGGTAGAAGAATTCCACCATGTTCAGGGTTTTTTGCGGGCCCTGGGGGAACAGCGTGCTCACCACCAGCACATGCGGGTACCACTCGACCATGATGTTGGGGTAGAAGGTGAGCCAGATCGCGCCGTGCTTGGGCGGCTCGCCGCCCCGGTAGTTCAGCACTGCGTCGTGCCAGCGCTGGTACACCTCGGTGCCGGGCTTGCCCAGCTTGTCGGCCACACCCACGGTTTGCACGCTGTATTTGGGTTTGAGCTCCCAGCGCAGGTCGTCGGTGGCCACAAACTGGCCCAAGCCGGGGTGGAAGGGGCCTACGTGGTAGTCCTCCAGGTACACCTCGATAAAGCTCTTCCAGTTGTAATCGCACTGGTGGATGTGCGCGCGGTCAAACACGTAGCCGTCAAAGTTCAGCTCACTCAATGCATGCATGCCCGCCAGGTCGGCATTCACATCGGCGTGGGGTGCGTCAAACAGCAGGCCGTTCCAGTTTTGCAGCGCATAGTTGGGCAGGTGCAGGCAAGGGTCTTGCGGGAAATGCGGCGCGCCTATTAAAGTGCCGGTGGGCAGCTTGCCGCTGGTATCGTACGTCCAGCGGTGCAGCGGGCAAATAATGTTGCCGCCCGCAGCCGGGTCCATGCGGCCACGGCCTTTGAGCATCAGGGCCTGGCGGTGGCGGCACACATTGGAGATCAGCTCAATACCCTTGGGCGTATGCACCAGCACGCGGCCCTCGGCTTCTTGTGGCAGGGTGTGGTACTGGCCCACATTGGGTACGGAGAGCTGGTGGCCAATGTAGCGCGGGCTGCGCGCAAAAATGCGCTCTAGCTCGCCAGCGTAAGTGGCTGGGTCAAAATAGTCGGCCACGGGCAGCGGGCTGTGGGCCAGAGCAAGGGGGGATAAATGGGGCTGAAGACTTAAATCCGTCATGGTAGACCTAAGACCTAGGTGACTTACCCCCACCCCAGGAGCAGGTGAGGGCGAAATTTGCTGAGAAGCTGATTTTACCCGCCTACAATGGTCCTTTTAGCCCAGTAGCCGCCTCATTCCATGCCCAAAGCCCCCGCCGCACCCACCAGCCTGACCTACGAAGCCGCCTTGCAAGAGCTGGAGGGCTTGGTGGCGCGTGTCGAATCGGGCCAATTGCCACTGGACGAACTATTGGCAGGCTACCAGCGCGGCGCGGTGCTACTCAAGATTTGCCGCGACAAACTGCAAGCCGTGGAGCAGCAGATCAAGGTGCTGGACGGCAAGGCGGACGGCGCGGCTGGCATGGAGGCCAAGCCATGGACGCAAGAGTGATGGTGGCTGACAGCCTGCCCAGTATGGCCTTTGATTTCGCCGGTTGGACAAATCAGCATCTACAGGCGGTAGAGGCGGCTTTGTCGCAATGGGTGCCCGCGCACGCCCCGGCCGGTTTGGGCGATGCCATGCGCTACGCCGTGCTGGACGGCGGCAAGCGCCTGCGGCCACTGTTGGTGATGGCCGCGAGTGAAGCTACGGCGGGTAGTTCGGCGCTGGCATCATGCGCGGGAAATGAATCAGCACTGCGCGAACGCAATCAGGCGACACTGCGCGAGCGCAACGAGACAGCACTTCGCGCTGCGTGCGCTGTTGAGCTGATCCACGCCTACAGTCTGGTGCACGACGACATGCCCTGCATGGACAACGATATTTTGCGCCGTGGCAAGCCCACGGTGCATGTGAAGTTTGGCCAGGCCCAAGCGCTGTTGGCGGGCGATGCCTTGCAGGCGCTGGCTTTCGAGCTGCTCACGCCGCTAGATAGCAGCGTGTCCCCAGCCACTCAGGCGCGCCTGTGCGCCTTGCTCTCCCGCTCAGCTGGCGAGGCAGGCATGGCCGGTGGCCAAGCCATTGATTTGGCCAGCGTGGGCCTGCAGCTTAGTGAAGAGCAATTGCGCGCGATGCACCGCCTTAAAACCGGCGCGCTCTTGCAAGCCAGCGTAGCGATGGGCGCGGCCTGCGGCAGCACCACGGTGCAGCAGTTGGCCAGTCTGAACGCCTACGGCGCAGCCATTGGTCTGGCTTTCCAGGTGGTAGACGATATTTTGGACGTGGTTGCCGACTCGGCCACTCTGGGCAAGACTGCTGGCAAAGACGCCGATAACGACAAACCCACCTACGTGTCCCTCATGGGCCTTGCGCGCGCGCGTGCCTATGCCCACACCCTGTACCAGCAAGCTATCGATGCGCTGCAAGCCAGTGGTTTGCCCGATACCCGCGCCTTGCACGCTCTGGCTGATATGGTGGTGCAGCGCAGCAACTGATCATAGGCAACACCCTGACCGGGCCATACGATGGACGAACCCCGCCAGAACGGCTAAAAACCGCATAAACCCCACTTTTATATGTTTTAGAGCCGTAGCCCCATAAAATATTGCGGGAGCAGCTATAAAATAAATAGCGTAAACTACCTATTAAGTCAACGCATTCAACCAGTGCAACAAGCCAGCATGTCGATCCTCTCCACCATCCATTCCCCTGCCGACCTGCGCGCCCTGCCGCGCACGCAGCTCAAAGCACTGGCCACCGAACTGCGCGACTATGTGTTGCAGTCTGTCTCCAAAACCGGCGGGCACTTAAGCTCCAACCTGGGCACGGTGGAGCTTACCGTGGCCCTGCACGCGGTGTTCAACACGCCGCATGACCGCTTGGTATGGGACGTGGGCCATCAAACCTACCCGCACAAGATTTTGACCGGCAGGCGCGAGCAAATGCACACCCTGCGCCAGCTGGACGGCATCAGCGGCTTTCCGCGCCGCAGCGAGAGCGAGTACGACAGCTTTGGCACGGCGCACTCCTCTACCTCCATCTCGGCCGCTTTGGGCATGGCCGTAGGCGCGCGCACCAAGGGCGAGACGCGCCACTGCGTGGCCATCATTGGCGACGGCGCGATGACCGCTGGCATGGCGTTTGAGGCGCTCAACAACGCCGGTGTGCAGCACGACGTGCCATTTTTGGTGGTGCTCAACGATAACGACATGAGCATCAGCCCGCCCGTGGGTGCGCTGAACCGCTATTTGGCCCAGCTGATGAGCGGGCAGTTCTACGCCACCGCCCGCAACGTAGGCAAAACCGTGCTCAAAGGCGCGCCGCCCTTGTTCGAGCTGGCCAAGCGCTTGGAAGAGCATGCCAAAGGCATGGTGGTGCCCGCCACGCTGTTTGAAAAGTTTGGTTTTAACTACATTGGCCCCATCGACGGGCACGACCTGGACTCCCTCATTCCCACGCTGGAAAACGTCAAAGCCCTCATGCTGGCAGGTGCAGGCCCGCAGTTTTTGCATGTCGTCACCAAAAAAGGCCAAGGCTACAAACTGGCCGAGGCCGACCCCGTGGCCTACCACGGCCCAGGCAAGTTTGACCCCACAGTCGGCTTGGTCAAATCTACCGCGCCAGCCAAGCAAACCTTCACCCAAGTCTTTGGCAACTGGCTGTGCGACATGGCAGCCCTTGACGAGCGCCTGGTCGCCATCACCCCCGCCATGCGTGAAGGCTCCGGTATGGTGGAGTTTGAAAAACGCTTCCCCAAGCGCTACCATGACGTAGGCATTGCCGAGCAGCATGCGGTCACTTTTGCTGCAGGCCTGGCCTGCGAGGGCCTCAAACCCGTCGTCGCCATCTACAGCACCTTCTTGCAGCGCGGCTACGACCAGCTGATCCACGACGTAGCCATCCAAAACCTGCCCGTTGTCTTTGCCCTGGACCGCGCCGGTCTGGTCGGTGCTGACGGTGCCACGCACGCTGGTGCGTATGACATTGCCTACCTGCGCTGCATCCCCAATATCAGCGTAGCCTGTCCGGCAGACGAGGCAGAGTGCCGCGCACTGCTGACTACGGCCTTCCAGCAAGACCACTCGGTGGCTGTGCGCTACCCGCGCGGCGCAGGCGCTGGTGTGGCCTGCGGCAGCGACCTCACACCACTGCCCTTTGGCAAGGGCGAAGTGCGCCGCACCTCAAGTGCTAAAAAAATTGCCATCCTCAGCTTTGGCACCATGCTCACCCCCGCGCTGCAAGCTGGCGACAAGCTCGATGCCACTGTGGTCAACATGCGCTGGGCCAAGCCGATAGATGTGGACTTGCTGAGCGAGATAGCCTCCACCCACGCGGCATTGGTCACGCTGGAAGAGGGCTGCCTCATGGGCGGCGCAGGTTCAGCGGTGCTAGAGGCCTTGGCTGCCAACGGACTGGCCAACCCGGTGCTGCAACTAGGTTTGCCCGACGCCTTTATCGAGCACGGCGACCCCGCCAAGCTGCTGGCCTTGCAAGGCCTGGATGCTACGGGTATTGAGGCATCCATTCGCAAGCGTTTTGCCGTCTAAATTCTAGGCCTGCGCAAGGGTAAACCCCTGACAAATCCTGTCCACGCAGTTTTTACAATCGACGTTGACTAGAATGAGTCCTTACCCCTTTGTATGTCTAGCAAAGTGGTGAGCTGTTCAACCGGACTTTTTTTGAGTCCAACCGGAGTATCTACATGGATCGTCGTTCCCTTATTAAAAACGCTGGCATCGCTGGTGTATTGGCTGCTGGCATTGCGCCCGCAGTGCACGCCCAGGCCGCAGTGCGTTGGCGCCTGTCGTCAAGCTTTCCCAAAGCGCTTGACACCATTTACGGCGGAGCTGAGACATTTGCGGCGCAAGTCAAAGCCATGTCGGGTGGCAAGTTTGAAATTTCGGTGCACGCCGGTGGCGAAATTACCCCACCGTTTGGCGTGGTCGACGCCGTGCAACAAGGCTCCGTAGAGATGGCGCATACAGCGCCTTACTATTTCTTCGGCAAAAACGAAGCGTTCGCATTGGGCTGCGCGATTCCGTTTGGCTTGAACAGCCGCCAGATGACCGCTTGGGTCTACGAAGGCAATGGCTTTAAGCTGATGCGTGAGTTCTATGCCAAGTACAACATAGTGCACTTTGCGGGTGGCAACACTGGTGCTCAAATGGGCGGCTGGTACCGTAAAGAGATCAAATCGTTAGCCGACATCAAAGGTATGAAAATGCGCATTGGTGGTTTTGGAGGCAAAGTTCTTGAGCGCATTGGCGGCGTGCCCACCAACATCCCTGGCGGCGAGATTTACCAAGCTCTGGAAAAAGGCACCATCGACGCAGCCGAGTGGGTGGGTCCTTATGATGACCAAAAATTGGGCTTCAACAAAGTAGCGCCTCACTACTACTACCCAGGCTGGTGGGAAGGCGGTCCCCAGTTGGACTTCTACATCAACGACAAAGCGTTCAACTCGCTGTCAGCGGAGTACAAGGCCATTGTCGAAGCTGCTGCATCGTATGCCCACGTGGACATGCAAGCCAAGTACGATGGCCGTAACCCCACCGCGCTCAAGCAGCTGGTAGGTGCGGGCACCAAGTTGCACCCATTCCCGAATGATGTGCTGAACGCCGCCTTCAAAGAGGCCATGGCTTTGTACGACGAGTTAAACGGCAAAAACCCAGAGTGGAAGAAAATCTACGCCGACTACAGCAAGTTCCGTGCAGACTCAAATCTCTGGTTCCGCTTCACCGAAGCCAAGTTTGACAGCTTCATGCAAGCGCAAAAGCTGTAATCCAGCTTGTGCTTTAGATAAAAAAAACCGCCTTCAGGCGGTTTTTTTACGTTTATGCTTTTTGCTTGCTCAGCGCACTTTGCGAAAAGCACTCAGCTCATCACGCAAGCGCTCAAACTCAGCCACCATCTTCACATCCGACGTATAAAAAACAGCAAATTTTCCCAGCAAAGTGCGGCAGTACAGCCGTGGAGCAATCAGCCAATCCAAGCCAGGAACGCGAATCAGCTTGACATAGGCCAGCTCGCGCAAATCAAGTTTTTTGTTCCATACAAAGGTCTGCTCCAGAGTGCTGTTGGTGAGCGTGGTGACGCTGGTCAGGATGCACCACAGCGTGTAGGCCATCAGCGCCAGCGCCGCCAGCGACCAGCTTAGCCCTGAGCCTGCGGCAGCGCCAGAGCCCGCAGTGAGTTTGCCCGTAGACCAGAGCATCAACACCCAGTAGGCGCAGCCCAGCACGATGGCCACCGCCAATGCGCAAAAGCTAAGCGAGAAAGCGCGGCACACCATCGGGTTGGCAGCAGGTACAAAACGAAATGGCGGCGGGCCAAACTGGTCTAAAGCAATGGGATTGGACATAAGTGAAGCGCAATCAATACAAAAAAACGATGACAGAGGTGCGCAAAAAAGCCCCTCAAGCTATCAGCCGATGAGGGGCTTTGAATGACAGCCTGAGGATAAAGCTTATTTCTTTTCCTGGAACAATTCCTGAATTCTCTTTTGCTCTTCAACCGCTGCCTTTTCAGCGGCTGCGGCGTCCGCAGCGGCATTTTCAGCGGCAGTGCCTCCAGTGGCACCCACAGGGGATTTGTTCGCCGCCTCAATGTCCGCAGGCATTTCAATCTTGACCTTGTCAACGTCCACCACAATTTCTTTGTCTAAAAACATGGTGACAGTTTGCGGTACAAATATCACCACCACCACCAAGATCAGTTGCATGATCACCCATGGTATGGCACCCAGGTAAATATCGTTGGATTTAACCGCCTCCGGGATTCGTTTTTCTTTAAACAAAGTGTCCGCTATACCCCGCAAGTAAAACAATGCGAATCCAAAGGGCGGGTGCATAAAGCTGGTTTGCAGGTTCACACACAGCAGCACGCCAAACCAAATCAAATTGATACCCAGCTTGTCGGCGACGGGTGCCAGCATGGGCACAATAATGAAAGCGATCTCAAAGAAGTCCAGGAAGAAGGCCAGGAAGAACACAAAGATGTTCACCACCACCAAAAAGCCGGTTTGCCCGCCGGGCAGGCCTGTGAGCAAATGCTCTACCCATTTAGAGCCATCCACCCCTTGGAACACCTGGCTGAACACGCGCGACCCTATCAAGATGAACACCACCATCGCTGTCAGGCGCATGGTGCCTACCATGGCTTCCCACATCAAAGCTTTGGACAAGCGTTTGTACGTGGCAGCCAACAGCAATGCGCCTACGACACCCATAGCGCCTGCCTCTGTAGGCGTAGCGATAGCCGATTTTTGAAATGGCAGGCCGCCCATAGAACCCAGCACCGTAAAAATAAGCAGTGCCGATGGAACGATGCCGCGCAGGCACTTGCCCCAAAGCGCCCAGCCATGCAGTGTGCGTGCCGATCTAGGCACGCCGGGCACGTAATGCGGTTTGACGACACTCAGGCCATAGGTATACAGCGCAAACAACAAAATTTGCAGGATGGAGGGGCCCCAAGCGCCTTTGTACATATCGCCTACCGGCTTGCCAAGTTGGTCAGCCAGTACCACTAAGACCAAAGAGGGCGGTACCAGTTGCGTGATGGTGCCAGAAGCTGCAAGCACACCAGTGGCATAGCGCATGTCGTAACCGTAGCGCATCATCACTGGCAGCGAGATCAAAGCCATGGCAATCACTTGGCCCGCCACGGTACCGGTAATGGCACCCAAGATAAAACCAACGATGATGACCGAGTAACCTAAACCACCTTTCATTGGGCCAAACAGTTGCCCCATGGAGTCGAGCATGTCTTCAGCCAGGCCGCACTTCTCCAAAATAGTGCCCATGAAGGTAAAGAACGGAATCGCCAGCAGCAATTCGTTGCTCAAAATAGAGAACAGCGCTAGCGGCAAGTTACTCATGTAGGCGGCAGGAAACCAGCCCATATGAATGGCATAAAAACCGCAGCCCAAGCCCAGTGCAGACAATGAAAATGCAACCGGAAAACCGATCAACATAATAATGACCAGACCTGCAAACATCAGCGGGGGAAAATTTTCGATCAACATGGAGGTGCTCTATTTTAAATTTGGTGGGGGAACGCTATGCGGGTAAAAATATCAGCACACATCACTGAATCGGCTTCTCGTAATGGGTATCCATGGTGAACTTGCCAGCCAAATAGGCCAGCCGTTTGATGATCTCAGAAATACCCTGCGCCAGTAGCAAAGCAAAACCTACCGGCAGCATCAAAAGCACCGGCCAACGAATCAAGCCGCCTGCGTTTTGGCTCATTTCTTTAGACAAAAAAGCCTGGTAAAAATAGGGCACGCACATGTACAACAGCATGCCCACGACAGGCAGCAAAAAGAACACCAGGCCAAACAAATCGATATACACCGGGCCATTGCCTTTGAGCTTGCCGTAGATCAAATCTACCCGCACATGCTCATTGATTTTGAGCACATAGGGCGCGCCCAGCATCACCGTGGCCGCAAACAAATACCACTGAATCTCCATCCAGGCGTTCGAACTCATGTCAAAACCGTAGCGAATAAACGCATTGCCCGCACATATCATGGCAGCGATAAAAACTGCCCAAGCGGCTAGTTTGCTAAAGCGCTCGTTAACCCAATCGATGGCGAGGGCAAACTTCAGAATGGCTGACATGCATGGCTCCTGTGTGTAAGCGTGTATTGTCGCAAAGACTATGCCCTGCCACTGGCAAAAGTCTGACAGGTGCTTTGGGGGTTAACCCTAGGCAGCCTGATTGCTTGCTGCGCATGGCCATAATGTGCTTCTATGCAAATCTTAGCTGCCCCATGACGATTGACTCTCCCCACATGCGCAGCGCTGGCACAGACCTGCTCTCCTTGGCGCTGATGGATGCGCGTAACCACACCTTGCACACCATCGGGCAGCTACAGGCCAATGTGCCCGGTGTGTCCGATAAGAGCCCTCTGGCGCAGGTCAATCTGATCGAGCCGTTGTGGCTGCTGGGCCATGTGGGATGGTTTCAAGAGTGGTGGATTGGCCGCAACACCCAGCGCGATATGGGCGAGCGCTGCCCAGCACAGCCCATGCGCCTGGCCTCCATCGAGCCGCGCGCAGATGCCTGCTACAACCCAGCGCTGTCTACTACCACGCAGCGCACCGCGCAAGCCTTGCCCGATCTGCAAACCGTCAAAACCTACTTGCTAGAAACGCTGGAAAGCACCTTGGAGCTGCTGGACAAAACCCCGGAGCGTGACGACAACCTGTACTTCTACCGCATGGCTTTGGCCCGCGAAGACCAAATAGGCGAGCAGTTGGCCGTGCTGGCGCAGACCATGGGCCTGACGATACAAATGCCCTCCAGCACCGTGTACGCCGCCCGCCAGCCCTTGGCCATGCCCGCTACCCATTGGCAGTTGGGCGCTCCAGTGGGTGGCTTTGCCTGGGACAACGAGCGTGCCGCCCATGCAGTGCGGGTGCCCGAGTTTGAAATAGATGCCCAGCCCGTCAGCTGGGCGCAGTACGTAGAATTTATTGACGACGGTGGCTACGACGCCGCCGCGTATTGGTCGCCCGCAGGCTGGCAGTGGCTGCAAGATTGCGCGGCCGGTGAGGGGCGGCGCGGCCCGCGCTTTGTAGACCAAATAGGCGTCGCCAGCGGTGCGGTGCTGCTTACCCGTTTTGGCACCGCCCAGCGCGCACCGGGTGGCGCTAGCGCCGCCCATATGACCTGGTACGAGGCCGACGCCTACGCCCGCTGGGCCGGCCGCCGCTTGGCCACCGAGGTGGAGTGGGAGATAGCCGCCCACAAAGCCAAGGGCATGGGTTTTAGATGGGGGGATGTGTGGGAGTGGACCGCCAACACCTTTCGCCCCTACCCAGGCTTTGTACCCGGGCCGTGGGCCAACTACAGCAGCGAGAACTTTGAGCGCTGCAAGGTACTGCGCGGCGGCTCGTTCGCCACGCGCGCCCGCATGAAGCAGCCCAGCTTTCGAGGTTTTGCGCTGCCAAGCAGTGATGCCGGGTTTTGGGGCTTTCGCACCTGCGCGCCCTGATTGTTGCGAATCGCATAAATAGCTTGGGGAAAACACTGCTATTGAATGTATATTACGCCTCTAGACCAATAGACTGTTGCGGGAAAAGCTACTGAATCTATAGTAAATTGGCGCTGTCTTTAGATGGCTGTGCTGCGTTAACTATACAAACAAGGTGAGTTTGTGTAGGCTGTGACTGTCGGGTTGAAGCGTTGATTTCTCATTGTCTACGAATCTCAGACCGTGGATCCCCGAGTTCAGTGCACGATTACATAGTATGAATACCATCAATTTAAGGATCAGTATGAGGAGTTATCTCACAACGCGCACAGGTTCGCTGGCCGTTTATTTAGGGCTTGGGGTACTGCAGACTGCGCTGGCGCAAACCAGCCCTGCCCCAGGCGCTTCAGATGCTGGCACTGCGCGCGAGCTGCCCGCCGTGACTATCAGCGTCACCCGCACCGAGGCCAGGAATTTTGAAACACCCGCGTCGGTCGATGTGGTGACCCGCGCGCAAATAGAAGATGCCAAGCTGCAAGTCAATATCTCCGAAGTGCTGGGTACGGTGCCCGGTTTGGTGGCCAACAACCGGGGCAACTATGCGCAAGACCTCCAAATCTCCAGCCGGGGCTTTGGTGCGCGTACCGCTTTTGGTGTGCGGGGTATCCGCATTTATGTAGACGGCATCCCCGGTAACTCGCCCGACGGGCAGGGACAGGTGTCGCATGTTGATTTGGGCTCGGCCAGGCAGATCGAGGTGCTGCGCGGGCCGTTCTCGTCCATCTACGGCAACGCATCGGGCGGGGTGATCAACGTCACCACGCAAGAGGGTGGGCCCGACACGGTGGCAACGACCTCACTGTCGGGCGGCAACTCCAGCAGCTACCGCTTGGCGCAAAAAATCAGCGGGGCGACGGGCGCGTTTAACTATGTGCTGGATGTGTCGCGCTTTCAAACCGATGGCTGGCGCGAGCACAGCGCGGCGCAAAAAGATAACCTGAACGCGCGCATCGGTTTCAAACTGGGCGATGCGACCCAGGCTGTGCTGGTGCTGAACCGCGTGAACTTGCCCGATGCGCAGGACGCGCAGGGCGTGACTTTGGCTGGCCTTGCCACACCCAAAGCGGTGCCAGCAGCGGTGTTGGATTTCAACACCCGAAAGTCCACCGAGCAAACACAGCTCGGGCTGGCACTTGACCACCGCTTTAACGCCGAGCATGCGATCAAGCTGATGGGTTACGGTGGAACGAGAGACATTACGCAGTTTTTGTCTGTCCCGGTAGCTGCCCAAGGCAATACCTCGGCGGGCGGCGTGATTGATCTCGGGCGCGATTACAAAGGCATGGAAGGGCGTTACACGTTCAAGCGCAACCTGGCCAACGGCCCGCTGCTGCTGCATGTGGGTTTTACGGCAGACAAACTGCAAGAGGAGCGTCGCGGTTTCAATAACTTCGTGGGCACCACCTTGGGTGTGCAGGGTGACTTGAAGCGCGATGAAGCCAACACGCTGAAAGCCAGCGACCAATACCTGCAAGCCCAGTGGTGGCCCAGTGCGGCGCTGAGCTTGCATGCGGGTGTGCGCCGCAGCAGCATCAAACTGCAATCACAAGACAAGTTCATTCGCCCGACCAACCCGGATGACAGTGGCTCGGTGGCCTTCAGCGGCACCACGCCAATGCTCAGCGCAATGTACAACGTGAACGAGCGGGTCAACGTCTATGCATCATGGGGCAAGGGCTTTGACGCGCCTACGCTGAACGAAATTGCCTACAACCCCGACAGCACCAAAACGGGTTTGAACCTGACGCTCAAGCCGTCACGCAGCCAACAGTTTGAGCTGGGCACCAAGCTGCAACTTGCGTCCAATGCCAACCTGCAAGTAGCAGTGTTCAGAGCCAAAACGGAAGACGAGATTGTGGTGCTGAGCAATAACGGTGGGCGCTCGCGCTTTCAAAATGCAGGCGGCACCCAGCGTGATGGCTTGGAGCTTGCCTACAACAACCAGTTTGCCAAGGGCTGGAAAACCCAGGTGGCCTACACCTACCTGCGCGCCAGCTACACCGATGCGTTCAAGGCCTGCTACACCACCACCTGCAGCGTACTGCCAAACGCAGCCCCGGCAAACCAGCCGCAAAACGTACCCGCTGGCAGCCTGATCCCCGGCGTGCCCAAGCAAAGCCTGTTCGCAGACCTGGCCTGGACTAGCGCCAACGGTGGGATGCAAGCGGGCGTGGAATGGCGCGCTACCAGCAAAGTGACGGTAAACGACTTGAACTCCGAGTCTGCTCCCGGCTATGGCACGGTGGCAGCGCGCATATCTTTTAACCAAAAAATGGGTAACTGGACTTTGCGTGAATTTGCCCGGGTAGACAACTTGCTGGCCAAGTCGTATGTCGGATCAGTTATTGTCAACCAGGCCAGCGCGCAATATTACGAGCCGTCGCCTGGCCGTACTTGGTTGCTGGGTATCGTAGGCAGCTACAAGTTTTAAATGGGCGGCTCTTGGCCGGATGGGGTCGAACGCTGTGTTGATATCTAAATTCAATTTAACTCTGCAATATCCGAGGTAACAATAGATACAAAACGTATTAATACATGTTCGTTGCATGTGCGATTTCTGAAACTGATATGCCTCAAAAAAAAGTTTGCGTCAGAGCTGAAAATGAAATTTTTGGCTATCGAAGCAGCTCGTGGCGCGTAGGTGACTGGTGGTTAATTCATTGTCACCAACGCGCCAGTCAAAGAGACCATCTGGTGGCAATATTTACTTGGGCATTGCGCAATTGCACGTTCAGTTGCGGCTTCATTGCCTTCCCATTAAGTATTAAACATTAGGAGTCAATATGCGGT
>JANMTF010000007.1:0-2606 GCA_031390175.1 Polaromonas sp. | reverse complement strand
ATTTAACGTAATGTATACCGCAAAACCTGCGGTATACAAATGGGCTTGCAATCTAATCTGGGCATCAAATTCTCCTAAAAGTGGCTTGCAGTCTACGTTTCAAGCGACTATACTGGTTATTTATCCAGTTATAAAAATCCCATGAAACCCGGTAACGCTCCTTTGCAGTCGATTCGGCTTTTAGACCAAGTGCGTGAGCGTATTCGTTACATGCACTATAGCTTAAGCACTGAAAAAAACTATCTGTATTGGGTGAAATTTTTCGTTCGTTGGCATGGCCGCAACGGCGTGATGCGCCACCCGCGTGAGATGGCGGGGCCGGAGATTGAGGCATTTTTGACGATGCTGGCGACTGAGCGAAAGGTGTCGGCCTCTACCCACAACCAGGCATTGAGCGCAGTGCTGTTTCTGTACCGTGAGGTGTTGGGAATTGACCTGCCTTGGCTGGACGGGATTAACCGTCCGGCTCAAAACCGCCGTATTCCCAGTGTGTTGACCAAAGACGAGGTGGCTGGCGTATTGGCAAACATGGAGGGCATTACGGCGCTGTTGGCACGACTGCTGTACGGCACGGGCATGCGGCTGATGGAGGGTATGCGTCTGCGGATCAAGGATGTGGATTTTGACCGCCATGTGATCATCGTGCGTGATGCCAAGGGCGGCAAAGACCGGGTGGTGATGTTGCCGCGCTCGCTGGCACCTGGGCTGCGCGTGCAAATGCTGGCGGCGCGCTCGCAATGGGAGGCTGACAGGCAGGCGCAGCGCGGTGGGGTAGAAACGCCGCATGCGTTGGAGGCTAAGTACCCGCAGGTGGGGCGCACCTGGGGTTGGTTTTGGTTGTTTCCATCGCCTACGCTGTCGATAGACCCACGCAGTGGGGTAGAGCGGCGGCACCACTTGTTTGAAGAGCGTTTGCAGCGGGCTTTGAAGAAGGCGGTACCGCTGGCGGGTATTGTCAAACCCGTGAGCGTGCACACCCTGCGACACAGCTTTGCCACGCACTTGCTGCAAGCGGGCACCGACATTCGCACCGTGCAGGAGCTGCTAGGGCACAGTGATGTGAGCACGACGATGATCTACACGCATGTGCTGAAGGTGACTGCGGGCGGTACGACCAGCCCGCTGGATGTGTTGCAGGCACTACATATTTAGTAGCTGCTCCCGCAATATTCTATTGGGCTAGAGGGCTAAATACTCTAAAAAAATCGACACGCAAGCCCGCAAAGGCGAGGTACACCGCCAGTTCAGCAATAGCTCGGCGCGAAAACACTTTCCCGATGCCGTCAACTCATACGCAGTGGTGCAGAAATCAAACGTGTGCAGCTTTCACGTGCAGCGACACACCCAGCGCACGCACCACCTTAAGCAATGTGTCGTAGCGCGGCTTAGCGCCGGGCGCAAGGGCTTTATACAGACTCTCGCGCCCTAGTCCGGTGTCCTTGGCCAGTTGGGTCATGCCACTCGCGCGGGCCACATCATTGACGGCTACCAGAAACATATCGGGGTCTTCGTCCTCAAGCGCTGCGGTAAGGTATGCGGCAATCGTTTCTTCATTGTCAAGATAATCGGCTGCATCAAAGTGGGTAAATTTCGCCATGGTTCACTCCTCATGCGATGTATCGTATCCGAATAGATACACCTGTCAACTGGTTGTCAATCAATTGGCAAATCAAGACCGATGAGAGCACGACGATGGCCTATACCCATGTGCTGAAGGTGGCAGCGGGCGGCACCGCCAGTCCGCTGGATGCGTTGCAGGCGCTGCATATTTAGTAGCTGCCCCCGCTTTATTCTATTGGGCTAGAGGGCTAAATGGCTTAAAAACGCGATGACTCAGCGCGCAACTGAGAGAGACAACGCCAGTTAAGCGGTAGTTCGGCGTGGTTCTGATGAAAAATCCGGAGAAAGGCGCGGCGACCATCTCAAGATGGCTACCAACGAACCCGCGTGTTTTCGCAGGATTTTTGCAGCAGAACTTCCCGAGCTGCCGCTAGCCAACCCACTTTGAGCGGCATCTTCAAACCCCTGTGCCACCAAACACACAGCCAAGGCAATGAGGCATCTGCAATCCGCAATCTTCAATCCGCCGTCACCGCCACACTGCCATCCGCCAACGTAGCCTTCATCCGCTGCCCCGGTTTCACAGCCCCCACACTCCCCAGCACATGCCCGTCCTCACTTTGCAGCAGCGCAAACCCACGCTCCAGCACGCGCTGCGGGTTGAGCAGCTCCAAGCTGCGCTCGGCGCGCGCAGTGCGCTCATGCGCGCGGCGCAGGGTGTCTTGGGTTTTGATGGTTAAGTCGCGCTCTAGCCCTTTAAAGTGTTGCGCAAGCAGCTGCGTTTTTAATAGCGTTTGGCGGTGCAATGCAAACTCCAGGCGCTGCAAGGCCAAGCGCTGCTGGCCGGCTGCGTCGCTGGGGCGGCCCAGGCGCTGGGCGGCTATGTCCAGGCGCTGGGCTTGGCTGTCTAGTGCGCCCAGGGCGGCGCTTTGCAGTTGGCGCTGCATGAGATCTACTGCGCCCAGCCAAACATTGCGCTCGGTGGCGCACAGCTCGGCGGCGGCGGTGGGGGTGGGGGCGCGCAGGTCGGCGCAAAAGTCGGCGAT
>JANMTF010000068.1:0-2815 GCA_031390175.1 Polaromonas sp. | reverse complement strand
CGCGGGGGCATGAGGTCAACTGGCAGAATAATCGCTTGGCTTTTGGACGCGGCCAGATCATCTGGCGCGATGCCGCCGGCGTGCTGTGCGGCGGCACCGAGCCTCGTACCGATGGTGCCGTGGTCGGCTGGTAACTTACGCCGCCACTGTCTCGTCCCAAGTTGCTGGGTTGCAGCCCACGCGCGTGACGTTGATCGTGGCCGCAGCCACCGCGTGCGCCAAAGCGCCCTGCAATACGTGGGCAGATTGCGCAGTGTGCAAAGCCTGCGGCGACAGCACGCCCTGGTGCTGTAGATGCGCCAATAACGCAGCAAAAAAACTATCTCCTGCGCCCACGGTATCGGCCACTGGAATGCTCTGCGGGCTGGCCTGGAAATACTGCGCGGAAGGTGTGATCAGCCATGCGCCCGCAGCGCCCAACGTCAACGCGATCAAGGCGGGGCTCAGCGCCCCCGGCATTGACCCACTCACCGCGCCCCGCGCCAGCACACCGCGCGCAGCCCCTACCGGGTCACTCGCTACCAGCGCAGCGTCGGCCCCCAGTGCCAGCAGATCATCGTCGCTCACCTTCACCACATGTGCCAGGGCGCAGGCGGCCAGTACGCTGGCGCGGTAGGGCAGCAGGTCGGGGCAGACGACAGTGCGCAGATTGGCATCCACCGTGATGCACGCGCCTTGCTCTGCGGCCGCTTGCACCACGGCGCGGGTGGTGGGCCAGTCTTGCGGCACCAGCATCAGGCAGCCGGTGTGCAGCACTTGGGTATCGGGGGGCAGGGCGGCTATGGCCTGCGCGGCGCTCAGGCTGCGGTCGGCGACGGCCTCGCGGTGGAAGGCGTAGCTGGCGTTGCCTGCGCTGTCTAGCTGCACCACGGCAATGGAGGTAGGCAGCGCGCTGGGCGCGGGGCTGGCCAGCGCCACGCCCTCGGCCAGCAACAGCTGGCGGAACTGCGCGCCAAAACTATCGTGTGACAAAGGGTTTAAGTACGCAGTGGCTAAACCCTGCCTCGCCGAGGCAATGCAAAAATTAAACACCGACCCGCCCAAGCAGGCTTGTGAATCAGTGTGCAGGCTACTTTGTGAGTAAGGACTCACAATAAGGTCGATCAAGGCTTCGCCATAACAGGTCATCATGGTTAAATTAAACCCGAATTCCATGCGCCCAAGACTAGGGTTTACGATAAATAAAACAAATTGATTTATTAAATAAAACCGTGAATAATTCACACAGCCCAATCAGGGGCTCAATTGTCCAAACCCTTGTTAGATCCCTCCTAGGAGACCCGTATGTCGTTCACCATGAAAGCTACCTTGGCCTTTGCGGGCCTCGCATTTGCCAGCGGCGCAGCCCTGGCGCAAAAGCAACCCGTGATCGGTTTGATCACCAAAACCGAGACTAACCCCTTCTTCGTGAAGATGAAGGAAGGCGCGCAAGCCGAAGCCAAAAAGATGGGTGCCAAGCTGATGACCGCTTCGGGCAAAAAAGACGGCGACACCGCCTCGCAAATCACCGCGATTGAGACCATGACCGCCGCAGGCGTGAAAACCATTTTGATCACCTCGACGGGCGACGCCATCATTCCCGCTGTGAAAAAGGCACAAGAAAAGGGCGTGCAAGTCATCGCCCTGGACAGCCCGTTTGAAGGCGCAGACGCGCTGTACGCCACCGACAACTACAAGGCCGGCATCTTGATTGGTGAATACGCCAAAGCCGCCTTGGGCGCAACCCCCGCCAAAATCGCCATGCTCGATTTGTTCCCCGGCCACCCCGTGGGCGCGCAGCGCCACAACGGCTTTATGAAAGGCTTTGGCTTGGCTGCGAATGACGCCAAATCCAACGACCTGTCCAAAACCGCCGAGACCGTGTGCGCGGGCGACACCGATGGCAACCAGGCCAAAGGCCAAACCGCCATGGAAAACTGCCTGCAAAAGAACCCCGACATCAACGTGGTCTACACCATCAACGAGCCCGCCGCCGCCGGTGCCTACAACGCGCTGAAGAAGGCTGGCAAAGAAAAAGGCGTGATCATCGTCTCAGTAGACGGCGGCTGCGCGGGCGTGAAAGACGTGTCCAAGGGCGTGATTGCCGCTACCTCGCAGCAGTACCCGCTGAAGATGGCCGCCATGGGCGTAGCCGCTGGTGTGGAATACGCCAAGACCGGCAAGAAAGCCACTGGCTATGTCGACACGGGTGTGACCTTGATTGCCAACAAAATGGTCAAAGGTGTGGATGCCAAAGACGTGAAAACCGGCACCGAACTGTGCTGGGGCAAAGCGTAATTTCAGCAGCCTGAAAGGCCAGGGTACTGAAAAGCAATGCAGAGCGTGATCCCATGACAAGCAAAACAAGTTCCCCGTGGGCGGCAGTGCCATGGGCGGCCTTGGGGCCATGGATCGCGCTCTTGCTTGCCAGTGCCTTTTTTGCGTCCCAAAGTGACCGTTTTCTCACCGGAGAAAACCTCTCTTTGGTGCTGCAGCAAGTGATGGTGGTGGGGGTACTGGCCATTGGGCAAACCCTCATCATCTTGACTGCCGGTATCGATCTGTCCTGCGGTATGGTCATGGCCCTGGGCGGCATCGTAATGACCAAGTTTGCCACCGAGCTGGGCCTGCACCCTGCCTTGGCCATCGTGTGCGGCATCGCCATCACTTGCCTGTTCGGCTTGGTGAACGGCCTGCTGGTCACCAAGGTCAAGCTGCCCGCATTTATCGTGACCCTGGGCACCATGAACATCGCCTTTGCGGTCACCCAAATTTATTCCGAGGCGCAAACGGTGAACGATTTGCCGCCCATGCTCACTGCGCTCGGGCAAACCTT
>JANMTF010000372.1:0-5211 GCA_031390175.1 Polaromonas sp. | reverse complement strand
CGGCCAAGCGCGTCAACTGTCACAAAACAGTGCTCCATCTAGCCCCCGCACACTACGCCCGCGCGAGACAAAAAGTACACGAGCCAGCAAGCGGTGATGGAGCGTGTTTGCGATGAAAAATCTGGAGAAAGGCGCGGCGACTAAGACCAGATAACTACTACGTGTACGCGTGTTTTCGCAAGATTTTTGCAGCGCAAATTCCTCCATCGCCGCAAAGAGACCAAGCTAGATGCGTACTCTTAAAGATCAACACCGCAAAGCGACCAAGGCAGACGTGTACCTTTCAACGCAACAGCAGCTATATTCTCAAAGCCCCCGGTCTACCCGCCTCCACGACAAAACTGGCCGCCGTACTAACGACAGGCTCAGTCGCCCGCGCGTTGTCTATCACCCGCAAATGTGCAGTCACCGCTTTGGCATCCACCTGCAGCACCGTATAACCGCGCTGGTCACTTTTGCCGAACTTCATATGGGGGTTGTTGCGCATCACGCGCTCGGTGACGGCTTGGGGCCAACTGGGGCTGGAGATGGACGTGCCGACGATTTCGGTGGCCAGCACGGGTGAGTTGGGGTTGTCAAAGTCGGCCTGCAAGTCGCTGATGTACGTGGCATGCACATCACCGCCTAGGCTCAGCACATTTTTCTTGGTGCCCCATGCCTGCAAAGCACGCTTGCGCGCCGCTGGGTAGCCGTCCCAACTGTCGTTCCAAAATCCTTCGGCGGCTTGCGGCTCAGGTGCGCGCGGGGTCGTCATGCGCATTTGCGCCATGATGGACTGCTGACCGACGATGTCAAACGCTGCTGTGCTGCGCTGCATGCCCTGCTGCAGCCAGGCCTCTTGCTGCGCGCCCAGCAGGCTCCCCTTGGGGCCCAGCCGCTCGGGGCAGGTTTTGTCGTAAATGGTGCGGGAGCCGCCTTGATCGGGCGGGGTACATACCTGATGGTCGCGGTACTGGCGGGCGTCCAGCATATGCAGGTTGGCCGTTTGTCCCCAAGCATAGCGACGGTACAGCTGCACATCTGCGCCCTGGGGCATTTGCGCACGGCGCAGTGGCTGGTGCTCCCAGTAGGCACGGTAGGCTGCGGCGCGGCGGGCTAAAAATTCTGCACCTCGGCCCGAGGCTGCGCGGTCATTGGCGTAGTCGTTTTCTACCTCGTGGTCGTCCCAAGTCACTATCCAAGGGCAGGCGGCGTGGGCCCGTTGCAAGTCGGGGTCAGACTTGTACAGCGCGTAGCGTGCGCGGTAAGCATCCAGTGTGGTGCAGGTGGCGCTGTTGTGCTGGCGCACGCGGTTGGGGGTGATGCCGTATTCGTAAATATAGTCGCCCACAAACACCACGCAGTCCAGCTCTTCCTGCGCCATGTGGCGGTAGGCACCAAAGTAGCCGTGCTCGTAGTTTTGGCAGGAGGCCAGCGCGAGGCTCAGGCGCTCGGCACTGGCCAGCGGGGGCAGTGTGCGGGTGTGCCCCACGGTGCTGACGGCATCGGCCAGCATAAAGCGGTACCAGTAGCGTGCGTTGCTGGCGGCTAAACCGGCCACTTCGATGTGCACGCTGTGCGCAAAGTCTGGCAGTGCGATGGCCGTGCCCGACTGCACGATGCGCTGAAACTGCGCGTCTGTGGCCAACTCCCAGCGCACTTCGATCGGCGTGCTGGGCAGCGGCTCGCCGCCCGCAGCGGCCATCAAACGCGTCCACAGCACAAAGCCGTCCAGCGAGGGCGAGCCCGAGGCTACACCCAAGGTAAACGGGTTGTGCGCAATGGTTTGCGCTGCCAGCCGCCCGGTGGCGGCGATCAGGGCGGTGCCGCCCATGGCGTGCAGAAAAACTCTTCTGTCCATAACGTGGCCTGCTTGCAAACCGGCTTACAGGCCAGGCAGCTTGTAGTCTTTGAGCTGCTCACGCAGTTTCATTTTTTGCATCTTGCCTGTCGCGCCCAAGGGAATAGCATCGACAAACACCACGTCGTCCGGGATCTGCCATTTGGCGGTTTTACCTTCGAAGAATTTGATCAATTCACCCGCGCTGACCTCCACGCCGGGACGTTTGACTACCGCTACTATCGGGCGCTCGTCCCACTTGGGATGCGCCATGCCTACGCAGGCGGCCATTTGCACCGCCGGGTGGGCCATGGCAATGTTTTCTATCTCGATAGAGCTGATCCATTCACCGCCCGATTTGATGACGTCTTTGCTGCGGTCAGTGATCTGCATGAAGCCGTCGGCATCGATGGTGGCCACATCGCCGGTGGGGAACCAGCCCACACCGTTTTCGTCTTTCACCAGCGGGTTACCACCCTCACCGTTGAAGTATTCGCGCACGATCCACGGGCCTTTGACCAGCAGGTCGCCATAGGCTATGCCGTCAAGCGGCAACGCCTGGCCATCTTCGCCCACGATCTTCATGTCTACGCCATAAATGGCACGGCCTTGCTTGAGGCGGATTTTCATCTGCGCGTCTTTGGGCAGATCAAGATGCTTGTTTTTCAGCGTGCACATGGTGCCCAGCGGCGACATCTCGGTCATGCCCCAAGCGTGCAGCACTTCCACACCGTAGTCCTCTTGAAAAGCGTGGATCATGGCGGGTGGGCAGGCGCTGCCGCCGATCACCGTGCGTTTGAGCGCGCTGAACTTGAGTGCCGCAGGCTTCATGTGCCCCAGCAGCATTTGCCACACGGTAGGCACGCCTGCGGCAAAGTTGACCTTCTCGCTCTCCATCAGCTCGTAAATCGACTTGCCATCCAGCGCCGGACCGGGGAACACCAGCTTGCAGCCCGTCAGCGCCGCGCTGTAGGGAATGCCCCAAGCATTCACATGGAACATCGGCACCACAGGCAGCACGCTGTCGCGGGCGCTCAGGCACATCACGTCAGGCAAGGCAGCAGCGTAAGCGTGCATGATGGTGGAGCGGTGGCTGTACAGGGCGGCCTTGGGGTTGCCCGTGGTGCCGCTGGTGTAGCACATGCTCGATGCTGAGTTTTCGTCAAACGTAGGCCAGTCGTACTTCGTCGGCTGCTTGCTGATCCATGCCTCGTAGCTTTGCAGACCGGGAATGCCCGATTCGGCAGGTAATTTGTCTGCATCGCACAGCGCAATAAAGTGCTTAATCGTGGTGCAACGCGCGTGCACGGCCTGCACCAGGGGCAAAAAGCTCATGTCGAAAAACAGCACTTGGTCTTCGGCATGGTTGGCTATCCACACCACCTGGTCGGGGTGCAGGCGCGGGTTGAGGGTGTGCAAGACTTTGCCCGAGCCGCTCACGCCAAAGTACAGCTCCAGGTGGCGGTAACCGTTCCAGGCCAGGGTGGCGATGCGGTCGCTAAAGTCCAGGTTCAAGCCGTCCAGTGCGTTGGCCACTTGGCGTGAGCGCTTGGCCACATCGCTCCAGGTGTAGCGGTGGATATCGCCCTCCACACGGCGCGAGACGATCTCGGTGTCGCTGTGGTGGGTGTCGGCAAATTCGATGAGCGACGAGATCAGTTGCGGTTGCGATTGCATGAGGCCCAGCATGGGGATATCTCCTTGAAAGTAATGTCCATAGTATCCCGTATAGCGAAGCCCGGTTGGCTGCGGGAATGCCCGCATCGGCTGGCTGGCTGGTGGCTGCTTGGTTTGAAGAGTTCACTCGCTCCTTGGTTGGCTGGCGTCAGCCCGGGAAGTTTTGCTGCAAAAATCTTGCGAAAACACGCGACTGGTTCAGTAGCCATCTGAAGATGGTCACCGCGCCTTGCTCCAGATTTTTCATCAAAACCACGCCGAACTGCCGCTGAACTGGCGCTGTGCCGCTCCGTTGCGCGCAGATGTGTCACTTCTGGAGGCAGTTTGACCCTCTAGCTCGACAGAATATTGCGGGAGCAGCTACGATTTTTGCAATGATGGGTATCTCTACAACTCGTCGAACCGCAGCGTAACAAAGCTACAACGGTAACTTAGCTAGGCTCTATCCCCAGATCACGCAGCCTGCGGGTAACGACCGGAAACTCTTCGTTGTACATCGCCAAGGCCTGCTCTGCACCTGCAATCATGGGCTCTAAGCCGCGTTCACGAATGGCACCGATCACCTCGGCACTGTTGGCAATCGCCTGGATTTCAGTGGACAGTCGCGCCACTACAGCATCTGGGGTTTTGCCAGGCACTAAAAACGACATCCACACACTGCGATCAAAAAATGCATCTGTAATGCCCAACTCAAGGAAGGTGGGCACATTGGGTAATGCAGAAGACCGGTTGCGACCCATCATGGCCAAGGGCACAATTTTTCCACCCAAGACATGCGGCCGTGCAGTCCCTGCCGATGTCCATCCGCAATTGATCGTATTGGTCAACAAGTCTTGTAGCACCGGTGCCTCGCCACGCTGCGGAATATGCACCGAGTTGAACTTCATCTGCTTGGCCAGGGTTTCTGCGGCCAAATGCCCCAGGCTGCCAATACCCCAAGTGCCGTAGGATATTTGCTTCCCGCCTGCCGCCACGTAAGCCTTGAATTCTTCGAAATTTTTGACACCTAAACTTGTGGGTACCGACAACAATGCAGGACTGCGCAAAATAGAGGCGACAAAACGGAAATCTTTTTGCGGGTCATAGGGTAAATTTTTAATCAACACCGTGTTGTTGACCAGAGGATCGTTGAGCGAATACAGCAGCGTATGGCCATCGGCGGGCGATTTGGCTACATCTGCGCAGCCAATCGCGCCAGATGCACCTGTCTTGTTGTCGACAATGACGTTTTGCCCAAAACTCTTGGCGAGCTTCTCACCAATCAAGCGGGCCGTTGCATCAGTCGCACCGCCTGCGGGATAAGGCACGACGATGCGCAGCCCTTTACTGGGAAATGGCGTGGTTTGCGCTGCTGCAAACGGCGACAACGCAGGCAGAGCCAGCACCACCGACGATTGGATTCCAGAATGGATAAATGAACGTCTTTGCATGCTGACTCCTTGGGTAAAAGAAAAAGGGAAAAAAAGGAAAAACTAGCTTGATCGCTCCTTGGCTATCTCAGATTCGATCAATCTTCTAAACCGCGTCAGCGCCCCATCCAGATGCAAAGGCAGCATCTCAAAATCGGGAGCCAATGCCAAGCAGGCACTTTGCGCGCCGATCATGTCTTTGTCTTCATGGAAAGCGCGGATCAATGTTTCGTGCATGGCCTGGGCCAGGGTATCGTCGCCCTGCCCGGTTTTGTGGCCTTGCTGGAAGAAATAGTGCGTGCTGTT
>JANMTF010000371.1:0-38019 GCA_031390175.1 Polaromonas sp. | reverse complement strand
GGCGGGGGGCTGTTCCCCTGCGGCAGGGTGATTTTTTTTTTGGGTTTGTGGTGGGGGGTTTACTCAGCTCCGGGGCTGTCCCCGGTGGGGGCATTTGCCCAGCGACTCCTCCTTTATGCCGCTGCGCTGAGTACACCGCCGACCAGCTCTCGCGAAGTAGTAGGCGATCCACCGATGTGCCCCAACCAACCCACTACGCAGCTCTGCCGCTTGGTGTGCACAGCGCAGCGGCATAAAGGAGGAGCCCGAAGGGCGGGGGACAGCCGCGGAGCTGTGGACACCAAGCGCCAGAGCGAGCACAGTTCAGCACAGTTCAGCACAGTTCAGCGCCGGACAGCACCGGACAGCACAGCACAGGATGTTGCAGCCCAACCCTGCAACGCCTCATCTGGCCACCACCATCAAAAAATGCACTATATCTGACTTTTCAGCATCGTGGACTATCAGCACCAAGCCCAGCGTGGGTTGTTATGGCATGGTTACATCAGAGTGCGTGGCTTGCTGGGGAATTACAAAACCAAGCCGTTAACTCACACCTCGGTGTGAAGCTGTGCACCAAACTGTGGTTTTGGGTGCAATCCCCTAGCCACATTTACCCCACAAGTGCTTGCAAATCCGTACAATGGTGCACCGCAACATAATTATTGAGTTGCCACAATTTTATTCACCCTGCCCCTAGCAGAGAAGGCCGCACCCATGCTGTACCAAGTCTACGAAACCCAACGTTCACTGATGGAGCCTTTTACCGAGTTTGCGCAAGCTGCGTCCAAGCTGTTCAGCAACCCGCAAAGCCCGCTGGGCAAATTGCCATTCGCCCAGCGCATGTCGGCTGGCTACGGCTTGGCCTACCGCTTGGGTAAAGACTACGAAAAGCCAGTCTTTGGCATCAAAACCGTTGACGTAGAAGGCTCGTCCATAGCCATTCACGAACGCGTAGAGATCGACAAACCATTTTGCGAGCTGCGCCGCTTCAAGCGCTTTACCGACGACGTGGCCACGCTAAGCAAGCTCAAAGGCCAGCCCGCCGTGCTGATTGTTGCGCCCCTGTCGGGCCACTACGCCACGCTTTTGCGCGACACCGTCAAAACCATGCTGGGCGGCCATAAGGTGTATATCACCGACTGGAAGAATGCCCGCACCGTGCCTATGACCGAGGGTGCCTTCCACCTGGACGACTACGTCAACTACGTGCAAGAGTTCATTCGCCACCTGCAAGGCATCTACGGCAACTGCCATGTGGTGAGCGTGTGCCAGCCCACCGTGCCGGTGCTGGCCGCCATCAGCCTGATGGCCTCGCGCGGCGAGACCACGCCTCTGAGCATGACCATGATGGGCGGCCCCATTGACGCACGCCGCTCACCCACTTCGGTGAACAACCTGGCCACCACCAAACCCTTTAGCTGGTTTGAAAACAACGTCATTTACAAAGTGCCTGCCAACTTTGCAGGCGCAGGCCGCCGCGTGTACCCCGGCTTTTTGCAGCACACCGGCTTTGTCGCCATGAACCCGCAAAACCACGCCAAGAGCCACTTTGATTTCTTCAAAGACCTGGTCAAAGGCGACGGCCGCAGCGCCGACGCGCACCGCGCCTTTTATGACGAATACAACGCCGTGCTGGACATGGACGCCGACTATTACCTGGACACCATCAAAGTGGTGTTCCAGCAGTTCAAGCTGGTAGACGGTACGTGGGACGTTAAATCAGTCGACGGCCAAGCCGAGCGCGTGCGCCCGCAAGACATCAAAACCACCGCCGTACTGACGGTGGAAGGCGAGCTGGACGACATCAGCGGCAGTGGCCAAACCCAAGCTGCCCACGCCCTGTGCAGCGGGATACCTGCCGCCAAACACCAGCACTTTGAAGTAGAGGGCGCAGGCCACTACGGCATCTTCAGTGGCCGCCGCTGGCGCGAGCTGACCTACCCCACGGTGCGTGACTTTATTTTGAAGGCGCACACTGCGGCTGGTTCTGCTTCTTCCACTACCGCTAAGGCAAATATGCCTGTAGCCCAACAGACTGTCTCGGCAGTAGCTATTAAAAAAGTAGCAAATAGCGAGCAGTTCAAAGCCCAGGCAGTTGCCAAAGCAGCCAGCACAGCCAAGCCAAAGGCCAAAGCCAGTGCTACCGCACAGCGCGCTGCAGCGCCACGCGGCGCTGCCAAACCCGCTGCGCGCCCGGCGACTCGCCCGGTGGCGCGCTCAGCCAGCCCAGCACGCAAAGCTGCCTAAGCTTGCACGGTTGAGGTGGGCCCTATGCACACGCCGCAGCCCACCTCTGTGCAACAGCTCAGCCCGCAGGCGCTGCGTATCCACGCCGCCCTGCCCCAAACCCAGTGCCAGCGCTGCGGCTACCCCGACTGCGCAGGCTACGCACACGCCATAGCGCACGAGGCCGCGCCCATCGACCAGTGCCCACCAGGGGGAGCAGAGGGTATCGCGCGCTTGGCAGCGCTGGTGGCCGAGGCTGAACAGGCTCTCAAGCCGGGAGCGCCCATTGCCCCCAGCGCCGTGCCGTCGATCAACCCCGCGTTTGGCCGCGAGCAAGAGCGCACAGTAGCCTTCATCGACGAAGACTGGTGCATCGGCTGCACCCTGTGCATCAAAGCCTGCCCGGTAGACGCCATCATCGGCAGCAACAAATTCATGCACACCGTGATTGAGCCGCTGTGCACCGGCTGCGAGCTGTGCATACCTGCCTGCCCGGTAGACTGCATCGAGCTGGAGATAGCCACTCCCGGCCGCACCGGCTGGCAGGCCTGGACCGCGCCGAAAGCTGCGCAGGCCTTGGAAAGCTACGAATTTCATAGCTTATCCCGCAATACTTTAAAGGGCTTGAAGGCTAAAAAGCATGAAAAAGCCCTGCAAAACAAGCTGGCCGATCTGCCCGCCCACAGCCGCATCACCGACCCTGCGGTGTTAGACAAAAAACGCTCTTTTATTGAAGCAGCACTGCAAAAAGCGCGGGATAAATCCGACCTTCGTTAAATACCTCACAGGAGTGCTGGCTTCGTCCGGTTGAGTTTCCTCTGATATTCGCTACTATAGATAAGATAGCGCAGCCCACCGCACTTTGATTCGGGGGGCGCATCACAAAGGGAAATCATGATGGAAATAAACCCGTACTGCCTCGCAGCCATCGCTTTGATCAACCTGTCTTTAGCCGCTTGCGGTGGAAGTTCGGATACCGACAATGTGAGCGATCTGTCCCATACGACTGCGGCGCAGACCTTTGCATACAAACCCGCCGCAGTTGTTGCCACCACCAGTGCCCGTTTTTCCACCAGCACGGCAGACTTTGCCAACCCCGAGCGCGGCTTCTACGGCTGGTCAGGTGATGACTTTGTGACCGCTTTGGATCTGGCCAGCGTGCAAGCGGCCTATGCCAATGGCAACCGGCTGGTATTCGCAAAAATTGATTTAGGCAACTTCCGCAGCACCGATCTATCTGCCCAGTGGCTCAGCGCTCTGGCCACCAGCTTTGCCAGCGTGCGCGCGCAGGGCATGAAGGTCACCCTGCTGTTGAGCTACGACTACACCGCTGCGGGCAACGATGCCACGGCCGCGCAGATCAAGCGGCACCTGGAGCAGTTGGGCCCTGTCCTGCAAGCCAACGCTGACCTCGTGCCTTATATGCGGGCGGGTTTTATCGGAGCGTGGGGTGAATGGCACTCATCACAAGCAGGCAACTCCTGCGGCTACAACTCAGGCACCACCACCTGCGCTAGCGCAGATGCCAATCGCCTGGTGGTGCGTGATGCCCTACTCGCCAATGTGCCGGCCACGACGCAGATCGGGTTTCGTTTTCCACCGGACCTGCAAAAATGGTACCCCCTGCCCACCCAGCAAAGCCGCGCCGGCGTGCACAATGACTGCTTTTTGTCCGGCCCCACAGATTCCGGCACCTACCTGAGCAGCGCCGACCGCACCTACACCCAAGCGCTGACGGCCAATGCCGCGTTTGGCGGTGAAACCTGCGAAGGTGCCGAGACCCCAGTGCGCAACACCTGCGCCGACATTTTGCGCGAAGGCGCGCAGTACCATCTCGCCTGGCTCAACGGGGACTACGCAGCCTCCATCATTAACGCCTGGAAAACCGGCGGCTGCTACAGCCAAGTTTCTCGCACCATGGGCTACCGCCTGCAACTCGACGGAGTGAGCCATCCACAAAAAGCCTCCCGAGGCAGTACGGTAGCGGTACAGATTGATCTGCGCAACGTAGGCTGGGCGCGCCTGTTCAGCGCCCGCAAGCTGGTGCTTGCGCTCAAGCACAGAACCACTGGTGCGCTCATCAGCGCCAGTGCAGGCAACCTGCAAACGCTGCCATCGCAAGCCAGCGCGTCCACTCGCATCACCATCCACATCGCCATCCCTGCGGCAGCGACCCTCGGCGACTACGACCTGCTGCTCAGCGCGCCCGACGTATACAGCAGCACCGCCAGCGACACCCGCTTTGCGGTACGCTTTGCCAATGCGGACAACACGCCCCTCCTGCAAAGCTGGAATGCAGCGAACGCCACGTTCAAGCTGGGGACGAAGCTGAGCGTGCTGTAGAGTTCCTACCTTATTCATGCCTTGGAGGTTTCGGTTTGGCTGGTTTTCTTCGAAATCTGTTTGCGGTCTTGTGTGCCTTGTCCAGCTACGCCAGCGCCAGCCCGCTGTCTCGTATAGCCAGCCATTTTTGGGTTACCCCATTTGACACGGGCCTGAGCAAACTCAAGAGCGATAAATACTTTCAATTGGTTGAGGCTGCACAGTTTGACTACATGGTTAAGACTGGCTTGATCGGCACGACGCTCAAACGCAACCTCCACTTTGTCAATCTGGCGCAGATGGTGAAATTTGGCAGACCCATCGCGCTCTTTAGCCGAGTGACGGTGCAATCCCAAGTGATGTATGCCGACGACAAGCTGGTGTATTTCTCGCACACGCTTTTTGCACAAGGCCATCCCTGCGCTGAGGTGTGGGTGAAAATGAAATTCAAGCACGGTGCCATTACGGTGACCCCGCAAATCCTGCTGGGCCCCGTGGCCATGCCTAAGCCGCCTGCGCTACAGCTGTGGGACGATGCGTTGGCAGCGCGCTAACAAGGGTTGTTTACTGAATATGCGAACGGCCTGCGCAAGGCACCTGTGCAGGTGCCGCATGGGACTTTGCTCACCGGCTGCCGAAGGCATGGGCCATGGCCTGCGCCATATCAGCCTGCAAATCGCGCACATCTTCCAAGCCGATGTTAAAGCGCACCAATGTGCCGCGGTAGGGCCAGTGGGCCACGGTGGCATCGCGCATGCTGGGGATGTCGTAAGGCACCACCAAGCTTAAATGGCCGCCCCATGAGTAGCCGAGTTTGAAGAGTTTGAGTGCGTCGCAAAACGCATCAACCTGCTGGCTGGTGTACTGCTCTTTGAAGACGATGCTGAACAGGCCCGCCGCATGGCCTTGGTCTTTGGCTGTACTTGCTACATTATCAGTAGCTGTTCCCGCAGTATTCTTCTGGCTGCACAACTGTTTCCAATGTGCGTGTCCGGGCGCGCCGGGCAGTGCCGGGTGCAGCACGGTGTCTACCTCTGTGCGGGTTTGCAGCCATGCGGCTAAGTGGCGAGCGGCCACGTCATGCGCTTGGTAGCGCAGCGCAATGCTGGGCAGGTTGCGCAGCACCAGCTCGGCATCGTTGGCGGCCACGCCTACGCCGGTGCGCATGTGGGTGAGTTTGATTTTCAGGCCCAGCGCTGCGTCGCGCGTCACCACGCTGCCCATCAGCACGTCGCCGCCGCCGCTGGGGTATTTCGTGAGCGCCTGGATGCTGATGTCGACACCCGTGCCACTGCCGTCCAAATCAAACGCATTGAAGGCCAAGCCTGCGCCCCAGGTGTTGTCGATGGCGCAGAGCACACCGAGCTGTTTGCACACCTTCACCAGCGCTATCAAATCGGGAAATTCCATCGTTACCGAGCCGGGCGCTTCCAGCCACACCAGCTTGGTTTTGTGGGTGATCTTGGCGGCCAAGTCGGCTGCGTCCATGCTGTCGTAATAGCGGTGGGCAATGCCAAACTGCGCCAGCTCGCCAGAGGCCAACACCTTGCCAGGGCCATAGGCGTTGTCGGGGATCAGCAGCTCGTCGCCTGTGGCCAGCAGCGCAAAGTCTACGTTGGCTATGGCGGCCAAGCCGCTGGGTACCAGCACGCATTGCAAGCCGCCCTCCAGCGCCGCAATACGCTCTTCCAAAATAAACGTGGTGGGCGTGCCGTGCAGCCCATAGGTGTAGCCCGACTTGTCCTTCCATTCGCGCGAGCGCATGGCCGCTACGTTGGGAAAGATCACTGTCGACGCTTTGTGCACCCCCACTTGCGGCGCAGCAAAAGTGCTGGGCGGGGCGTAGGGGTGGTGGATGAGGTGGGTGATGGCTTGGGTCATGGCTTGGGACATGGGGTGAGGCGCTGAAATTAGCTTTTGTCAGAACGCGGCTCAGATGCTGATGCAGCAGCGGCAGATTGCGCACGCAAAGCGTTGCGCAAACGCTCTAGCTTTAAGCGGTCTGGTATGTCAGATTCGCGGTTGGTCTTTTTAGTCAGAAGCATACCGTCTACGTCCAAAGTAACCACGGGCACGCCGTTAACCATCACCGTTTGAATGCGCGGCTTGACCGACTCAAAAGTCTGGCTTGCAGCCACGTACAGCAGATCTATAAAAATCTCGCCTTCCAGGGCTGTGCAATGGCCTTTGTCCATCCACTCGGGGCGCAATGCTTCCAGCGCCTGGGCGTTCCCGGCCAGACTGCTTAGGGCCGCTATCAACTGTGCGTTATTGTGCGCATCTACGGGTAGCAACAGGTCAATATCCTTTATCGATCGAGAAAAACCGTGCACCGCCATGGCAGTGCCGCCAACTAGTGCGTACGCCACACCAAAGGCTGACAGAGCCTGGCTCAACACCACCAAGTCATGGTCGTTGGGCTGGCGGCGGTGCAGGCTCATTGGTCTACACGCTGCGTGGCGTACACCGAGTGCGACACAGCAAAATCTAGCTCTCTTGCTTCGTCAAATTTGTTTTTTTCTTCAGGTGTTGCAAAGCTGCGAGCAGTGGGTTGGTGAGCAGGTTGACGGGCATAGAAAGCTGCTGTATTGCGCTGCATGCTGCCCCACACCTGGGTCAGCCAAGCGCTGCGCTGCGCCTGCGTCATGCCCTGCACACGCAAAGCCTTTGCCAACTCGCGGTCTTCTTGCAAAGGAACGACGGGTGCGTTGCTTGGCTCTGGCTGGGCATCTGGACTCATGTGCATACCGACATGGTAGCGTGAAAATAATGCGTCCATAAAAAAAGCCGTCAAATGCGGCTTTTCTGGGGATCGAATACAGACGAAATCAAACCTTCCACTTGTCCATCAGCTTCTCAGGAGTCAGGTTATCGTAGCCCTCAAATGGCTGGTGGATCCACGGATTGGTGGGCAAAAAGTCTACCGAGTAGTCTGCCTGAAAGGCCGACACACCTTTGGTCCAGATGACTGCAGTGCGCAGCTCGGTGATGGGCGTGTAGTTGTTGCGCAGCATGTCCACCACGGCTTTGAGCGTGTGGCCAGTGTCGGCCAAGTCGTCGACCAGCAGCACTTTGCCTGCGATCTCGCCTTTGGGCGTGGTGATGTAGCGGGCGATGTCCAGATGGCCCTGCACGGTGCCCGCCTCGGCGCGGTACGAGCTGGTGGACATGATGGCCAGCGGCTTGTTGAAGATGCGGCTCAAGATGTCACCAGGGCGCATGCCGCCGCGTGCCAGGCACAGGATAGTGTCAAACTGCCAGCCTGACTGGTGCACTTTGATGGCCAGTTTTTCGGTGAGGTTATGGTATTCGTCGTAGCTGACGTATAGGTGTTTGCCGTCTTCGGTGAGCATTTGGTGATCTCGGGTTGGTGCGGTTATCGAGCGGAAGGGGGGGGGGGAGGTAACGCAAAAAACGCAAAAAGTGCGCGAAAAACGCAAAAAAAGAAAAATAGACTTTTTTAGCGATTTTGGGTTTTCATTTTTTGCGTTTTTTTCGTTACCTAAAGAGTTATCTAACAACTAGGCCAAAAATGGATGCTGCATCATGATGGTGTGGTCGCGGTCCGGGCTGGTGGAGACGATGTGGATCGGCACGCCGGTGACTTCTTCGATACGCTTTAAATACTTTTGCGCATTCACGGGCAGCTTGGCGTAGTCGACCACGCCGACGCTGGAGTCGATCCAACCCGGCAGGGTTTCATAGATCGGTACGCAGCGCTCAATTTCTTCTGCGCCCATGGGCAGCAGGTCAATCGTCTCACCGTCCAGCGTGTAGCCCACGCAAAGCTTCAACTCCGTTAAACCGTCCAGTACATCCAGCTTGGTGATGCACAGGCCGCTTAAACCATTGACCTGCGCGCTGCGCTTGAGCAGGGCTGCGTCAAACCAGCCGCAGCGGCGGTAGCGGCCAGTGACCACGCCACGCTCGGCACCCACGGTGCTCATGTGGTAGCCGGGCGTGCCCTCTTTTTGCCACTCCAGCTCGGTGGGAAAAGGGCCGCCGCCGACGCGGGTGCAATAGGCTTTGGTGATACCCAAAATGTAATGCAGCAAGCCCGGGCCTACGCCCGAGCCAGCAGCCGCGTTGCCTGCCACGCAGTTGCTGGAGGTGACAAAGGGGTAAGTGCCGTGGTCAACGTCCAACAAGGTGCCTTGCGCGCCTTCAAACAGCAGGTTGCTACCGGCTTGGTGCGCCGAGTTCAGCTCGCGCGACACGTCGGCCATCATCGGACGAATCACCTCGGCGCAGCGCATAGCGTCGTCGTAGACGGCTTGGTACTCGACAGCGGGCGCGCCTAAATACGTGGTCAAAATATGGTTGTGCAGTGCCAGCAACTCGCGCAGCTTGGTAGCAAAACGCTCGGGGTGCTTGAGGTCTTGCACGCGCAGCGCGCGACGGGCAATTTTGTCTTCGTAGGCAGGGCCTACGCCTTTGCCAGTGGTGCCGATTTTCTCAACGCCACCCTGGCCGCGCTTGATTTCGCGGGCGATGTCCAGGGCCGAGTGGAAAGGCAAAATCAGCGGGCAGGATTCGCTGACGCGCAGGCGCGAGCGCACTTCCACCCCAATGGCTTCGAGCCCGGCAATTTCTTTCATCAGGTGCGCCGCGTCGAGCACCACACCGTTGCCGATGTAGCACTTGACGCCCGGGCGCATGATGCCGCTGGGAATCAGGTTGAGCGCGGTTTTGACACCGTTAATGACCAGGGTATGCCCCGCATTGTGGCCCCCGTGAAAACGCACCACGCCTTGGGCCGACTCTGTCAGCCAGTCGACCAACTTGCCTTTGCCTTCGTCGCCCCACTGGGTGCCCACCACTACCACGTTGCGCCCTTGGGCCGCTACACTGCGCCCTGCGGCGGCGTTACTTGTTACTGAAATCATCGTGTCTATACCGTTGGATTAAGAGAAGCCGAACGCGGTTATTCGCTCGGATCAGATTGCTTTGACTACCCACTGGCCCGCAGCTAGCACCAGAGAGCGGTCGCAGGTAAATTCTTGTACTTCGTGCTCGTGCCCGGGCAGCACGCACACCACTGTCTCGCCGCGTGACCGCAGGCCTTGCACGGCGTCGCGCAGGCTGGCGTCTTCACCCCAAGGCGCGCGAATAGCGGCCTTGAGCGCGCGGGTGGGCACTACACCCACCAGCTCTTTCACATCCAGGCTAAAGCCCGCTGCCGGACGGTTGCGGCCAAACACCGAGCCTACTTCGTCATAGCGGCCACCGCGCACCAGCGCGTCGGTAGCGCCAGGGGTGTAAACAGCAAAGCGCACGCCGGTGTAGTAGGCGTAGCCGCGTGAGTCGGCCAAGTCAAAACTGACTTTGACCTGTGGTTGCGCGGCTTGTAAGCGGGCTGCCATTTGCTTTAAATTTAATAGCTGTTCCCGCATGTTTTTATGGGGCTGGAAGGCTTTTTCTGCTTCAATCAATACGCTGTCGTCACCGTACAGGTGCACCAGTACAGCCAAACCATCGCGGCTGGCGGCTGGGAAATCTGTTGTCAGTTCTGCCAAGGTGGCAGCATCTTTGGCAGCCAGTGCGGCATGCACTTGCTCTAGCCGGGCGGGCGTGGCGTTCACCCCTGCGAGCAGGCTGCGCACCAAGCGGGCATCGGCTAGATCGACCGTAATGTCTTTCACTCCGGCGCGTTGCAGGCAGTCGATGGCCAGCAGCAGCACTTCCAGGTCCGCCTCAGGGCCTGCGTGGCCATACATCTCAGCGCCAAACTGCAAGGGCTCGCGGGTGGCGTGCGGCTTGGCGGGGGCCGTGTGCAGCACCGGGCCGCAGTAGCACAGGCGGGCTACGCCGCTGCGGTTAAGCAGGTGCGCGTCAATCCGAGCAACCTGGGGCGTGGTGTCAGCGCGCAGACCCATGGTGCGACCGGAGAGCTGGTCTACCAGTTTGAAGGTTTGCAAGTCGAGTGCCTCACCCGTGCCCGTGAGCAGGGATTCGAGGTATTCCAGCTGGGGCGGCATCACCAGCTCATAGCCGTAGCTGCGCGCAGTGTCTAGCAGCTCACGGCGCAGTTCTTCGATATGCCGCGCCTCGGAAGGCAAAACGTCGGCAATGTGATCGGGCAATACCCAGGCGGACATGGAAAATGGGCGCTAGGGAAAAGCGCAGGCTGTTAAAGATAGGATTTTACCGGGCTTATGCCGGGGATTTGGCGCAGGGCGCAGCTTTTTGCGTGCGTTTTGCAGCGCCCTAGCTGGCCAACCAGAGTAAAACCAAGCCAGCCAAGATACTGGCAATGCCGTAAAAGCGAATTTGCCCGTCATGCAGTTTGAGCACCTGCTCAAACAGGCGCCGCCATGCGCCCGGCGAGATAAAGGGCAGCAGACCTTCGATGACGAGAACTAAAGCGAGTGCTGCCCAGATATTATTCACACAGGTCTAGCTCGCTCGGTTATCATGGGGTGTGCTGGTTGTCTGGTGTGTCAATCAGACTCATAAGCCAGCAACCGGCACTCGCAAGCAATTACTTTTTAGCCGCGGCCGCAGCACCTGGACCACCGGTGCGCATGGTTTTAAAGAACTCAGACGATGGGTCTAGCACCATCACATCGCTCTTTTTGCTGAAACTGGTTTTGTAGGCGTCCAGGCTGCGGTAAAACTGGGCAAACTGCGGGTCGCGGCCAAAGGCTTCGGCGTACAAAGCGGCGGCTTTGGCATCGCCGTCGCCTTTGACTTTTTGCGCTTCGCGGTAGGCTTCGGCAATCAGCACCTCGCGCTGGCGGTCAGCATCGGCGCGGATTTTTTCGCCCTCGGCACCGCCGGTGGAGCGCAGTTCATTCGCTACTTGTTGGCGCTCAGACTTCATGCGCTGGTATACCGAGTCAGCCACCGAAGCGGGGAAGTCCACGCGCTTGATACGCACGTCTACGATTTCAATGCCAAAGGTTTTGGCATCGTCAATCAAACGCTGTTGCACGCCCTGCATGATTTTGTCGCGGTCGGTGGAGAGCACATCTTTCACGGTGCGCTTGGTTACCTCAGAGTTCAGCGCGTCTTGCACGACCGATGTGAGGCGTGCCTCAGCGGTCTGGATGTTGGTGCCACCCGAGTTGTTGCGGATGAACTGGCGGGCATCTGCAATGCGCCACTTCACTAGCCAGTCAACCACCAGGTTTTTCTTTTCTGCCGTTTGGATCGAGCCGGTCTCTGGGCTGTCCAAGGTGAGTACGCGGCGGTCAAGGAACACAATGTTCTGGAACGGCTGCGGCCATTTAAAGCGCAGACCCGGTTCGGTGATCACTTCTTTGATCTGGCCAAAGGAATACAGCACGCCAAACTGGCGCTGGTCCACCACAAACAGAGTGGATGCCAAAACTGCCAGCGCAACCAGCAGGGTGGAGATGATAAGTCCGAGTTTATTCATGTTGTTTTCTCCCTATCAACGGCCATCACGGTCACGGGTGCGACTGGCATCGCGCGAGCGTGGATCGGGCACGGTGGGCAGCACCGGTGCCGTAGCGGCTGCCGGGCTGTTAGCACCGGGCACGGTCAGAATATCTGCACCCGGGTTAGCCGACATTTGCATGATTTTGTCCAGAGGCAAATACAAGAGGTTGTTGCCTTGCTTGGAGTCGACCATCACTTTGGTCACGCCGCTGTAGATTTGCTGCATCGCGTCGGTGTACATGCGGTCACGCGTCACCTGTGGCGCTTTTTGGTATTCGGCATACACCGATTTAAAACGCTGCGCATCGCCTTCAGCGCGGGCAATCACATTGGACTTGTAGCCGTCGGCCTCTTCCTTCAAACGGGCGGCGGTACCTTTGGCGCGGGGCACTACGTCGTTGGCATAGGCTTGGCCTTCGTTCTTCAGGCGGTCGCGGTCTTGGCCAGCTTTAAGGGCATCGTCAAACGCAGCTTGCACGGGCTCGGGCGGCTGCACGTTTTGGATGTTCACGGTTTGGATCAAAATGCCGGTCTTGTAGCGGTCCAGCTGGGCTTGTACGCTTTTGACCACATCGCGCTGGATCGATTCGCGGTCCTTGTTAAGCACCGTGTCCATGGTGCCTTTACCCACCACTTCGCGGATAGCGGACTCGGCGGCCTTGGTGACCGCATCGTCAGGGTTGCGGTTTTGGAACAGGTAGTCGGCCGCGCTCTTGAGTCGGTATTGGATGGTGAACTTGATGTCCACGATGTTTTCGTCTTGGGTGAGCATGGACGACTCTTTCAGGCCCGAGCCCGCACCGCCTGAGGCACGGCCAATCTCGACCGAGCGCAACTGCGTAAGCGCCACCGTCTCGTGCCGCTCGATGGGGTAAGGCAAGCGCCAGTTAAAGCCCGCCTCACGCGTGCCTTTGAGCTCTCCAAAGCGGGTGATCACAGCCTGTTGACCTTCTTGCACGATGAAGAAACCGGTGCCAAGCCAGATCAGGGCGGCGATAGCGGCGATCAAACCTATGCCAATGCCAGCGGACTTCATATCGGGCTGGAATCCGCCACCGGAGCCATTGCCGCCGCCGTTGCCGCCTTGGTTATGGCGATTCCAGTCCGTCGGCTGATTGTTGCCGGTGGGTTTTCTACCGCCAAACAGGCCGTTAAGTTTTTTGTTGAAGTCGCGCCACAGCTCGTCCAAATCAGGTGGGCCTTGGTTCGGGCCTTTGGAGCCGCCACCTTGCCCACCGCTACCGATGGGGCGCACGTTGGACGGCTCTGGTGCAGGTGCAGGTGCTGGAGTCGGAGCTGGTGCCGGTGCTGGGCTGGGTGCAGAACCGGGGGCAGCATCAGGCGCGGCTGCACCGCCTTCTGCCCCAGATGCAGGCTTGTCGTCGCTGCGCCCCCATTTGCCATCGTTAAGGTTAAACATGCCGCGTACACCGCGCGCAATGGCAGCGGGTAGCGTGCTTAAGCTGGAGGGGATAACAATGGGGTTCATGTGTAAAGTCGTTTTACGCTATTTTATGTGCGGTGGTACGCGCATTGTGCCTAATACTCAGGGCGCATCCAAATTTGGTGCGTATTCTTCGTCGTCTTGTGGGGCTGCTAGCTCGATTTCTGTTGCAAATTCGCCCTGTTCCACCGTGTGGCTGGCACCTTTGACTACGCTTGCGCGCTCCGCCAGCAGCTCGCGCAAGCCAAGCAAGCCCATGCCATCGCGGGCGCTGACAAACACGCGTGCGTGCGAGATACCGTCTAGTTCATACATATCGCGCAGATGCAGGGGCCAGCGCTCTTTTTCAAGAGCATCAAGTTTATTAAACACCAGCACCTGGGGCACTTTGTCAGCACCGATCTCTTGCAACACGCGCTGCACCTCGCTGATTTGCTCGGTAAATTGGGGGTTGGCGGCATCGACTACATGCAGCAGCAGGTCAGCCTCGGCAGCTTCTTGCAGCGTAGCCTCAAATGCGTCGATCAAACCATGCGGCAAATCGCGGATGAAGCCCACCGTGTCCGACAAGCTCACCGATTGCGTGGTATCACCCAAATACAAGGAGCGTGTGGTGGTGTCTAGGGTGGCAAACAATTGGTCGGCCACATAGGCTTTGGCTTTCACCAAGCTGTTGAACAATGTCGACTTGCCGGCGTTGGTATAGCCCACCAAGGAGATGCCAAAATGGTTATTGCGCCCGCGCTGGCGGCGCTGGGTGCCACGCTGCTTTTTTACCTGCTCTAGCCGGGCCTTGGTGCGCTTGATGGTCTCACCGATCATGCGGCGGTCCAGCTCAATTTGTTTCTCACCCGGGCCGCCGCGTGCGCCCACAGCACCGCGCTGGCGCTCCAAATGCGTCCAGCGGCGCACCAATCGGGTAGACAGGTATTGCAGGCGCGCCAGCTCGACTTGCAACTTGCCTTCGTGGCTGCGGGCGCGCTGGGCAAAAATCTCCAAAATCAGCAAGGTGCGGTCGTTCACCGCCAAGCCAATGTGGCGCTCCAGATTGCGCTGCTGGGCCGGGCTGAGCGATTGGTCAAACAGTATCTCGGTGGCACCACAGGCTTCGGCCAGGGCTTTGATCTCGTCGGCTTTGCCCGAACCGATAAACAGCGCCGCATCGGGTGCTTTGCGTTTACAGGTAATGCGTTGCACAGGGGTGAGACCTGCGGTTTGCGCCAATAAGCCGAGCTCTTCCAGCTCGGCGTCAAAATTGGGCAGACCCAGATCAACACCCACTAAAACGACCGAAGCGGTCGCCGCATCGTCACTGTGCAGGAGAAGCTCCTGGGGCGGCATCTTCTTCGGTGTGCACGTTGGTAAACGCTACTGCGCGACCGGGGACGATGGTGGAGATTGCATGCTTGTAGACCATTTGCGTGACCGTGTTGCGCAGGAGCACCACGTATTGGTCAAAGGACTCGATCTGTCCTTGCAGCTTGATACCGTTCACCAAGTAGATCGACACGGGCACGTGCTCGCGGCGAAGTTGGTTTAAGAACGGGTCTTGTAAGAGTTGGCCTTTGTTATTGCTCACGATATTCTCCGTGTTCAAGAGTGAGTTGATTAAAGTTAAAGAGGGACTCTCGAACATACCATAGACTTGCGCAAAAACCAAAAAGTTCAGCGAAAGCCTGTGGCTACGCGTGGTTTTTAGTCTTTGTCGGCGTAGGGATTGCTGGACGACTTCATCTCTACGCGCATCGGTGTGCCGGTGAGATCAAAGGCTTTGCGGATACGGCCTTCCAAATACCTTTTGTAGGAATCCGTAACACCTTCGAGCGAATTGCCGTGTACCACCACGACCGGTGGGTTCATGCCACCTTGGTGGGCATAGCGCGGCTTGGGGCGGAACATGCCCGAGCGCTGGGGCGCCTGGAACTGCACGGCCTCCATCAGCAAACGCGTAAGCACTGGCGTAGACATCTTGCAAGTGGCCGATTTGTGCGCCTGCGCAATAGACTTCCACACCGGCGCCAACCCCTGGCGCTTGGTAGCCGAAATCATGTGGATGTTGGCAAACTTCAAGAAGCTCAAACGCAGCTCGATAGAGCGGTTGAGCAGCTCGCGCTGGTAGCTATCGACAGCGTCCCATTTGTTCACAGCCACCACGACCGCGCGGCCAGAATCGAGAATGTAGCCTGCGATGTGCGCGTCTTGGTCTGTCACGCCTTGCGTGGCATCAAGCAGCAATAACACCACGTTGGCCGATTCAATGGCCTGCAACGTTTTAACGACAGAAAATTTCTCTATCGCTTCAAACACTTTGCCCTTGCGCCGAATACCTGCGGTGTCGATCAGTTCGAACAGCACACCATCACGCTCAAACGGCACGCTGATGGCATCGCGCGTGGTGCCAGGCATGTCAAAGGCTACCAATCGCTCCTCGCCCAGCCAAGTGTTGATCAACGTGGATTTACCGACGTTGGGGCGCCCCGCTACCGCCAGCTTGATGGCCCCGGTGTCTAGGGTAGGCTCTTCTTCAGCATCCAAATTCAGCGGTGCAAAAGCCAACTCGAGCAGCTCTTTCATGCCCTGCCCGTGCGAGGCAGAAATCGGCATCACATCGCCTAAACCGAGGGCGTAAAAATCCGATACCTGGTGGCCTTCTTTCAGGCCTTCGGCTTTATTGGCTGCCAGCAGCGTGGGCTTGCCCAGCTTGCGCAGGTAGTTGGCGATATCGTAATCTTGCGCGCTGATGCCTTCGCGTGCGTCGACGACAAAAATCACCACATCGGCCTCGGCCACCGCCTGGCGGGTTTGCTTGGCCATTTCTTTGTAAATGCCACTCTCAGCTTTGGGCTCAAAGCCGCCGGTGTCGATGACGATGTACTCGTGCTTGCCCTGCTTGCCGTTGCCGTAATGGCGGTCGCGGGTGAGGCCCGCAAAGTCGGCCACGATGGCATCACGCGACTTGGTCAGGCGGTTAAAAAGAGTCGATTTGCCGACGTTGGGACGGCCGACTAATGCCAACACTGGTTTCATGGGTTGGCTTCTATATTAATTATTCGGGCGTAAAACCGTAGATACCACCATTGCGGGTGACCACGATCAAGGTGCCGGCTGCCAGCACCGGGCTAGCGGCTATGGCAGAGTTGTCAGTGCTCATGCGGTTCAAGGGTGAGCCATCTTCGCGTGAGAGCAAGTGCACCAAACCGGTACCGTCGCCGATCACCACGGTGCGGCCCACCATCAAGGGGGCCGTCAGGCTGCGGTACAGCAAGCGCTCAGACACCCAGGCGCGCTCGCCATCGGCCATGCGCCAAGCCACCACTTTGCCATCGGTCTCGGTGCCTACGACCAAGCGGTCGTCGCCATGCACGCCTTCTGCGCCGTTGGCAGGCTTGTTCCATAGCAAGGTACCGCGCGCTGCGTTCACGCAGCCCACAGCCGCCTGGAAGGCACGCGCGCAGACAATGTCGCCAGCGCGGTTGGTGCGGCCCACTAAATCAACCAAACGCTCCACTTCATTGGTGCCGCGCGGCGAGGCGATGGGTGCGTCCCAGCGCACACTGCCGTTGTTGGGGTTCAAACCCACCAAGCGGCCAGCCAACCCCGCTACCAAGGTGTCGCTTACTGCCAACATGGTGCCAGGCTGCTTAAGTACCAAAGGCTCGCCTGGGCGCTGCTGCACCCACAGCTTGCGGCCTGTGGCGCCGTCCAGCGCCGTCACCGAGCGATCAGCGGCCAAGGCAAACACGCGCCCGCCTGCCACCAACGGGGCAGTAAACGACTGCGCTGCTAACTTCACGCGCCACAGCTCTTTGCCGGCTTCCAGGGCTACCACTTCGTTACTGCGGGTGATGACGGCAGTTAACTTGCCATCGCTGCCAGCGCCAGTGGCCAAAGCACCGCCTGCAGTGCCGCGCCATAGGTCTTTGCCAGTAGCTGCGTCCAGGGCAGCCACAGTGCCGTCGCTGGAAGCAACAATGACGCTGGTGCCCACCACCACAGGGGCTGCGCCAGCGGGCACTTCACCAATACGGTTAGTCCAAGCTTGGCGCACACCGAGCAAGGCGGTATTGGCACCCAGCTCAGCCGGTTTAGGACGGTTTGCACCGCTGGAGCAGGCGGACAGCAGCGTGCCGATAGCTACTAAAATAATAGCTGCTCCCGCTATATTCCATTGGGCTAGAGGCCTAAAATTCTTAAAACTAGAGCTTGAGCGCGGGGCTGAAGACATTATTTTTTATCCCCAGTGGCTGCGGGCTCTATTTTGGTGGAAGTAGGTGCAACTGCGGGTGCAGCGGTAGTTCCGCCAGCGGGTGCTGCAACCGCCTCTTTAGCAACCGCCGTGACTGGCGCTGTCATTGGGACAGCAGCCACAGCCGCCTTGGCTGGCGCAGGGTCTACACCCAGCGAATTGAGTTTGACCTCCACCAGGCGGCGGTAATCGGTGCGTTCGTCAAAGGCTTTGTAGGCTTTTTCATACTCGGTTTTGGCTTCGGGTTTTTTACCCTGCGCCATCAAAATATCGCCACGGCGGTCAGCCACCAGCGCGGCAAAGTCTTTGGGGAAGTTGCCTTCAAGTTGCTTCCACGCCAAGTCGTAGGTTTTAGCTTCTACCAACAGCGCCGAAAGGCGCAGCTTGGCGACAGACTTGTAGCTGTCATCAGCGCCGTTTTCTGCCACCCAGGTCAGCGCCGCTTTGGCACCATCGGTATTGCCTTTTTCTTGCAGTTGCTTGGCGGCCAGCAGGCCAGCTTGGCCCGCATATACGGTGCCACCAAACTTGTCTTTCATGTCAGAAAAAGCACGCTCCACCTTGACCGCATCGCCAGACAAAGCGGCTAGCTCTACCTGGTCGTAAAGCGTCGAAGCTTGCGCCGCCTGGCTGCGCTGCCAGTAGTGGTAGCCGTTGTAGGCCGCAATCGAGCCAAATACCACAATCAGCGCGGAGCTGATGAGGTTGCCGTATTGCGTCCAAAAAGCCTTGAGCTGGTCAAGTTGCTCTTGTTCCTGAAGGTCTAAGTGTTGTGTTGCCATGGTGTGATTGTAGTGGGGCGGCGGCGCTGGGCTGCCAAGCTTGCGCGCCGAGTGAAAAGTTACGCTTTGAGAGCCAATGCCAAAGCAGCCGGATTGTCCAGTGCAAACAGCTGCTGGGCGGCGGGGGCCACTGCCCCGGCCACGCTGCGCAGCGGCTTGAGGGCTACCTTGCCCTGCGCCAGCTCATCAGCGCCAAAGATCAGCGCATAGCGGGCACCGCTGCCGTCGGCTTTTTTGAACTGGCTTTTGAAACTGCCCGCACCGCCGTCCAGGCTGGCATGCATTTGTACACTCACGCCTTGCGCGCGCAGGGCCTGCAAAGTGGTGGCCACAGTGGCCAAGGCGCTGGCATCGGGCACCACGGCGTACACATCTGGCACGGGGGTGGCACCGGCCAACGACTGCTCTTTGACCAGCTCCAGAACCCGCTCGATGCCCATGCCCCAGCCCACGGCGGGGGTGGGTTTGCCGCCCAAGGTTTCAAACAATCCGTCGTAGCGGCCACCGCCGCACAGGGTGCCCTGCGCGCCAAGCTCGTCGGTGATGAACTCAAACACGGTGTGGCTGTAGTAGTCCAGGCCGCGCACCAAGCGGGGGTTCACCGTCCAGGCTAAGCCGCAGGCGCTGAGAAGGCTTTTGACGGTATCCAGATGCTTGTGTGAAGCTTCGCCCAAGTAACTGAGCAATTGCGGAGCAGCTTGCACCATGGTCTGCATGGCGGGATTTTTGGTGTCCAGAATGCGCAGCGGGTTGGTTAGCAGGCGGCGCTGCGAATCGGCATCCAGCATATCGGCGTGCTGGCCAAAATACTTTACCAAGGCCTCACGGTGGGCTGCACGCTCGGTCGGTATGCCCAGGCTGTTGAGCTCAACGCGCACGTTCTTTAAACCCAAACGGCCAAACAATTGCTGCACCAGGAGCATCAGCTCGGCATCTACCTCAGGGCCCGCAAAGCCCAAGGCCTCGGCACCTAGCTGGTAAAACTGGCGGTAGCGGCCACGCTGGGGCCGCTCGTGGCGAAACATCGGGCCCATGTAGTACAGGCGCTTGCCGCCTTCGTAGGTGAGGTTGTGCTCGATGGCGGCACGCACTACGCCCGGGGTATTCTCTGGACGCAGGGTCAGGTGCTCGCCGTTGAGCTTGTCCTCAAACGAGTACATCTCTTTTTCGACAATATCGGTGCTTTGCCCGGTGCCTTTGACGAACAATGCCGTGGGCTCGACGATCGGGGTACGGATATTGCGGTAGCTGGAGAGTGCCATTACCTGGCGTACATGCGCTTCAAACCACTCCCACACGGCTGAATCGGGCGGCAAGATATCGTTCATGCCTTTGACCGCACTCAGCTTTCCGCTACTGCCCGCTGCGGATTTTTCTGCTAATTTCTCTACCATTTTTTCTACGAATTTTCTATTTTCAAGCCATTGCCGCTTCGGTTTGCCCAAAGCGTTTTTCAATATAGTTTTCCACCAACACCTGAAACTCGTTGGCAATGCCTGCGCCGCGCAAAGTCAGCGCCTTCTCGCCGTCAATGAATACTGGCGCCGCCGGTGCCTCGCCGGTACCGGGCAGGCTGATGCCAATGTCGGCATGCTTGCTTTCACCCGGGCCGTTAACGATGCAACCCATGACAGCCACTTTGAGATTTTCCACTCCTGGATACTTTTTGCGCCAGATCGGCATTTGCATACGCAAAAAATCGTCAATCTGCTTGGCCAAATGCTGGAAGGTATCACTGGTGGTGCGGCCACAGCCTGGGCAGGCGGTGACGCTGGGCACAAAAATGCGCAGGCCGAGCGACTGCAAAATCTCAGATGCAATTACCACCTCTTGCGTACGCGCCTCTCCAGGCGCAGGTGTGAGCGACACGCGGATGGTGTCGCCAATGCCTTCTTGCAGCAGGATCGACAGCGCAGTCGCAGATGCCACCGTACCCTTGGTACCCATGCCTGCCTCGGTCAAGCCCAAGTGCAACGCGTAATCGCAGCGCTTGGCCAGCTCGCGGTAGACGCTGATGAGATCTTGCACGCCCGAAACCTTGCAGCTCAAAATAATTTGCTCGCCGCGCATGCCCATAGCTTCTGCGCGTTTGGCCGACTCGATGGCTGAGGTGATGAGCGCCTCGTACATCACCTGCTTGGCTTCCCAGGGCTGTTTACGCTGGCTGTTCACGTCCATTAGTTCAGCCAGCAACTCCTGGTCCAGGCTACCCCAGTTCACGCCAATGCGCACCGGTTTGTTCCACTTCATGGCCGCGTCGATCATCTGGCCAAATTGTTTGTCGCGCTTGTCGCCCTTGCCCACATTGCCGGGGTTGATACGGTATTTGCTTAGCGCCTCGGCGCAGGCGGGCACCTCCGTCAACAAGCGGTGGCCGTTGTAATGAAAGTCGCCCACCAGGGGCACGTCGATGCCCATTTTGTCCAACTGCTCGCGAATATACGGTACAGCCTGGGCAGCCTCGGGTGTGTTGACGGTGATGCGCACCATCTCCGAGCCTGCAATGGCCAGCTCTTTGACCTGGATGGCGGTGCCGATAGCGTCCACCGTGTCGGTATTGGTCATGGACTGCACGCGCACGGGTGCGTTGCCACCGACAGTGACAATGCGCGGACCCCAGACCACGCTGGCCTGTCGCGTATGGCGTACCGTCGGCAATGCCACGGCAATCGCCTGCGGTACGCTAGCGGGTAAACAAGGTGTGCTCATGCTGCTGCCCTCCACTTAAGTCTATTTAACTTCAAAACGCAGTACGTTGTCGCGTACACGAGCATCGTCTTCAAAGGGTTTGCCACGTACCAATACCTGCGTTTGGTCGGCGCGCCCCACCGTCACGCGCAGTGGTGGCGCGCCATTGGCCCCAGCCGCTTCACCCGCTTGCAATGTGCGGCGCAAAGTCACTTGGCCGCGCGCGTCGATCACCTCTACCCAAGTTTGCCCTTTGGCGCGAAACACCACCATGCCATCAGCCGCCATAGAGGCAGGGGTGCTGGCCGACAGGTCGGTGGTGATCACCAAGGTAGGGCTGGCCACCGTGGGTGTGGAAGGCGTGACAGATGCCGTAACTCCCCGGCCCACTGGCGCCGCGCCCTCCACGGGCGCACCTGGCACAGCCGCGGCAGTCACGCCGCCTTCATTGGTAGAAAATACCGGAGTGCCAGCGCCCAACGCTGTGCCATTGGAGGGAGAGTCAGTCCCTGTGGTAGAGGCGGCACCGGCCGCATTGGAACTGCCAATCGACGTGCTGCTTTTCAAGCCTGCTACAGCGGCACTGGCCGCATCACTGGTGTGCTTTGTCACATCGGGCAAAAAAATCAGCACTACCGCACCAATCAGCAAGGCCAGCACAGCCAGAGTCGTGGGCTTTGTCAAAGCGGTGAGCTTGCTTTGCCCAGGGCCGTCAGCGGGCATGCGAAACGGGGTGTTGATGTTTTGTTGGCCCTGGTTCAAACGCGGTGTGTGGGTTTGGGGCAGCCTGGCCAAAATCTCGCGAGGGTCTACTTTCAAAGCGCGGCACACGCTCGCGGCCAGAGCCCGGGCGAATACGGCATCTGGCAGCAGATCTATACGGTCAGCTTCCAGAGCTTCAATTTTTTTAACCGGCACTTTCAGCGACACGGCCAGAGCGGCAATGTGCAAACCCTGTGCTTCACGTGCGTTTCTAAGGAGTGTCCCCGCAGAAGGGCCGGTTGCGTTCGTCTGTCCCAGAGCCGTCGGCTCCAACCCATCACTCATTGAATGCTCCTCGTTCGTATGCGGCTAGCTCTCGCGACTGCGGAAAGCGCCTTTTTAGTTGGCCCACCAGTTGCTGCATGGCCACATCGCTGTCCAGACGGCGCTCCACCTTGATACCCAACCACAGGGTTTCTGAATTGGCAAAGTCGGTATTGTTCAAGCGGCGAATGTAGAACTGCGCGCGGGTGTAGTCGGCACGCTCATACAGCAAGGCAGCCAGGTTGTAACCCGTGATCGGGTTGGCAGCGTCCAGCTCGTACGAGCGGGCCAGGCTGCGCTCGGCTTCGGGTTTTTGGTTGGCTGCGATCTGGCACAGGCCTTGGGTCATCAAGGTTTTGGCCTGGTCGGTGTACAGGGGCACCGCGAGGGCTTGGCCAAAATAGGCCAAGGATTCTGGGTAACGCTTTTGCTGGCACATCAGCCACCCCACATTGTGGGCGGCATTGGCATCGCGGGAGTTGATCGATAAGGCGCGCTTGAAGCTGTCTTCGGCCAAGCGCGGATCGCTCAGGCGCATATAGATCAGGCCGCGCAGGTTGTAGGCATCGCCAAAAGCGGGGTCGTTAACCAACGCCTGCTTGATCTCGTCCAACGCCACCGTGGTTTTGCCTTCTGCAAAATAACCGGAGGCGAGCTCCAGGCGAATGCGGGCCCGCTTGCGAGTTTCAGGCTCGTCTGATTCGGTGACGATTTCTTGCCTATTGCTGGCATCTACTCCGCCTGCCGTGGTCGTGCAACCCGACATAAAAGCACTGGTCACAACGCCCAGCATGACGGCAGCCGCCATGACGTACCCACTCCAGCCCGATTGGGCAGATGTGTCGGCGGGGGTTGGCAGGGCAGTTAAAAAGGTCATGCTGATAGTCCTTGGGCTGGGTTGCTTGGGCTGTAGTGTCTAAGCACGCTCGCCCTGCTCCGCCAAGTTGGCCACAGGTGCATTGCGCATCATCACCACGCGCCGCTGGGCCATCCGCTGGGTTGCTTTGGTACGGTCTTGCACATCGCCTGCCAGTTGGCCGCACGCTGCATCAATATCGTCACCACGGGTTTTACGTACAGTGGTGACGATAGCACTATCTTGCAAAATTTGGGCGAAATCTGCTACCACTTTTGCACCAGAGCGCAAAAGACCCGACGCGGGAAACGGGTTAAACGGGATCAGATTGAACTTGACAGGCAGAGCGGCATCACGCACCAGCTTGACCAATTGGTGCGCGTGCTCAGGCTGATCATTCACGCCGTCGAGCATGCAGTATTCAAAGGTAATGAAGTCGCGTGGCGCGAATTCGAGGTAACGTTTGCAGGCCGCTAGCAGCTCTTGCAAGGGGTATTTTTTGTTCAGAGGCACCAGGTCGTCGCGCAGTGCGTCATTGGGGGCGTGCAGTGACACGGCCAGTGCTACGGGGCATTCAGCGGCCAGCTTGTCGATCATCGGCACCACGCCGGATGTAGACACCGTAACGCGGCGGCGCGACAGGCCATAGGCGTGGTCGCTGAGCATGGTGCGCAGGGCGGGCACGAGGGCGGCCATGTTTTGCAGCGGCTCGCCCATGCCCATCATCACGACGTTGGAAATCACCCTTTCGGTCGTGCCTTTGAGGCGGCGCAAGGTGTGTTCAGCAAACCACAGTTGGGCAATGATCTCGCCCGATGTGAGGTTGCGGCTAAAGCCCTGGTGGCCAGTGGAGCAAAAACGGCAGCCTACCGCACAGCCCGCTTGGGACGACACACACAGCGTGCCGCGATCAGTTTCGGGAATGTACACGGCCTCGATGGCATCGCCATTGCCCACGTCAAACAACCATTTGATGGTGCCATCAAGGGACTTTTGCTCGGTGAGGATCTTGAGCGGCTCGATATGGGCGGTGGTGGCGAGCTTTTCGCGCAGCGACTTGGCCAGGTCGGTCATCTCACCGAAGCTGGTGGCGCCTTTTTGGTGGATCCAGCGGTACAGCTGGGTGGCGCGAAAACGCTTTTCGCCCAAGCCCTCGCAAAAAACGGTCAGACCCTCGAGATCAAAATCTAGCAGGTTGACCGTCATGGGGTGGGTGCAGTCGGGTTACGCCGAACTGTTCCTTGGGTTAGTTAGCAGGAAAGCTGGTTCACACTTAGCGTGAGCAAACCTTCACGCTTAGCGTGAATAGACAGCCATGCCGGGGAAAAAGAAGCCGATTTCGACAGCAGCGGTTTCAGCAGCGTCGGAACCGTGCACGGCGTTGGCGTCGATGCTGTCTGCAAAGTCAGCGCGGATGGTGCCAGCAGCGGCCTTTTTAGGGTCGGTAGCGCCCATCAGGTCACGGTTTTTCAGGATAGCGCCTTCGCCTTCGAGGGCCTGGATCATCACCGGGCCGGAGATCATGAAGCTGACCAAGTCTTTGAAGAAGGGGCGAGCAGCGTGCACGGCGTAGAAAGCCTCAGCCTCGCGCTGTGACAGGTGGGCCATGCGGGCAGCGACTACTTTGAGGCCAGCGGCTTCAAAGCGGGCGTAGATTTGGCCGATGACGTTTTTTGCAACTGCGTCTGGTTTGATGATGGAGAGGGTGCGCTCGATTGCCATGATGAAGGTATTTCCCGATTGAAAAGTGTAAAAACTACAGCCCTCTATTCTAACCCGTCTGGGGTGGGCTGGAAATGGCTTGATTTTTGGCTTAATTGGTTTGTTGGTTTGTACATCTGGGCGCTTCAGCGGGGGTTGTACGCCCGGGAGCTTGTAGGGGCGCTTGTACGCCCATGCGCTTGGTGTGTACGGCTACGCGGCTGTCCCCCGTGCCGGCCTATGGCCGGCGACTCCTCCTTTATGCCGCTACGCCGTACACACCAAGCGCATGGGCAGCAGGTCTAGCGGGTCGTCGGCGGGGCAGACACGCCCCTCTGGACGAACTTGTCTGCAATGACGGCGAATCGTCCACCACGCTGGCGAGAGCGGGTCTCTGGCGCAGGAGCGATCACCACATTCCCAAGATCAGGTCGGTGGCGTGCTCAGCGCAGCGGCATCAAGGAGGAGCAGTCGGCCATAGGCCGACGCGGGGGACAGCCGCGTAGCTGAGCACGCCACCGGCCTGATTTTGTACAAAAGCCGCCCGTTCCCGCCGCTACAGCAGCCGTGGCCGCCCTAGCCGCGCCTCCCGCCAGTGCCACCTGTACCCCGGCTGGCACCGCGACCGCCGCGTGTACCACCGCCGCCATTGCGCCCACCGCCGGTGCCTTCGCGGCGCTGGCGCTGGAAGCTGTCGGCACCGATGTAACCCATGGAGGTTTTCATTGGGTCGGGTTGGCCACCGGGTGCGCCGCCGCGTGGGCTTTGGTCACCGCCGCCGCCCATGCCGCCACCTGGGCCACGGCCTGCAAAGTTGCCGCCTCTGCCACTATTACCACGCTGGCCGCCCGGGGGGCCGTTGCGTTGACCGCCGCCGGGTGCGCCGTAGCGCTGGGCGTTGCGGTTTTGCGGCCTGGCGAAGCCGCTCTCGTGGCTCACGCCGGCTTGGCTTTGCTGGTCGTCGTCGTAATCGTCGTCGTCGTTGCGTTGACCACCGCCGTTACCCTGCTGCTGCGGGGGCATGGCGTTCGGGTTGTTCGGGTCTGTCGGCTGGCCTGGGTAGGCTCGCTGGTCGCGCTGGACGTTGCTGTAGTTACCCTGGCCTTGGCCATCTCGGTTGTCGCGGTTGCCCGGTCCATTTTGGCGGTTGCGGTTGCGCATGGCACCGGGCCCTCTGCGGGGGCCTCGGTTTTCGCGGGGGCGCTCTTCGCCCGAGGGGTTGAAGTTGCCGCGCGCTCCTGAAACTTGGCCTTGGCCCGGGGATGCGGCATCGCCGTCACCTGCGGGTCTAGCGTCTTGTCGATTGTCTGGCCTGCCGTAGGGTGCATCCTCGCGCGGGCCGGGGCGGCGCTCACGCGGGCCGTCACGGCCACCACCTGCGGCGCGCATCAGGGCGTTGATGTCGTGGTCGTCCAGCTCCATGTAGGCACCGCGTTTGAGGCCGCGCGGTAGCATCATCGCGCCGTAGCGGATGCGGATCAGGCGGCTGACGGCGTGGCCTACGGCCTCGATCATGCGGCGCACTTCGCGGTTGCGGCCCTCGCTGATGGTGACGCGGTACCAGGCGTTGGAGCCTTCGCCGCCGCCGTCTTCGATACTGCCAAACTGCGCCATGCCGTCTTCCAGCTGCACACCGTCGAGCAATTTTTGCTTTTCTTCGTTACTGAGCTTGCCCAGCACGCGCACAGCGTACTCGCGCTCCAGACCAAAGCGGGGGTGCATCAGGCGGTTGGCCAACTCGCCCGAGCTGGTGAACAGCAGCAGGCCTTCGGTATTCAAATCCAGACGGCCGACCGACTGCCACTTGCCTTGGTACAGCTTGGGCAGGCGGCGAAACACGGTGGGACGGTTTTGCGGGTCGTCATGCGTGACGACCTCGCCGGTGGGCTTGTGGTACGCAATCACGCGGGCTGGCGGCGGGTCGATGCGGATGCGCAGCGGCTTGCCGTTGACCTTGACCTGGTCGCCCCACTGCACGCGCTGGCCAATGTGGGCGGGCTCGTTGTTGACCGAGATGCGGCCCTCGGTGATGAGCTGCTCCATCTCTAGCCGCGAGCCTAGCCCGGCTTGCGCCAGCACTTTGTGCAGCTTGGGGCTTTCGGGCTGGGGCAGCAGCACGCGCTTGGGCAGTGCCACTTGGGTGTCTTCTGCATCGGCATCGAGCTGGCCGGAGATCACGTCTAGAAACTGGTAGACCGAGGGCTTGCCTGCGGGGGCAGTAGTAGCGGCCGTAGACGGGGCTGCCGCAGGGGCTGCAACTGGTGCTGCAACTGGTGCGGATACGGTCGCAGACGTGTGGATTGTCTCAAAATATTGCACGGGAGGCACTACGTTATCCATAGCTGCTCCCGCAATATTCTGCTGGGCTAGTGGCCCATTTGACTCTGAATGCTCGATGACAGCAGGCGCCATCACCTCAGCGCTGGGTGCGCCGCTTGCAGGGACGGCTTCCGTAGCCTCCACAGCTGCGGGTTGCAGGGCTGCATCCGCATCCGCATCCACTGGCGCTGCGTCAGCTTTCGCCTGCGCAGTCTTGCGGGGCGCGCGAGGCTTTTTCACTTTCGGTGCCTCAGCCTGGTCGCCTGCGCTGGGGTTGCTTGTATCGGGAAAAAGGGGTTCAGTCATGGCTCTTGGCCTCTGGGGTGGGGGGTTCGGCAGGGAATGGATGGCTAGCAGGCGAGTCGGTAGCCTCTGCGGCGGTCAGCACATCGCCTTCGCCTTCAAGCTCAGTCGGCGCTAGCGCCTGGGCTGTTTGCGGCGCAGTGCCACTCACGTGCTCTAGCGACTCGCTCACCTCCAGCAAAGGCGCTTGCGCATCGCCCTCCTCGCCGCGGCTGCTGAGGTTTTCCAGCATGGTGGCTTGGGCGGCGGAGTTGTCTAGCAGGGGCAGCTGGTTCAATGACTCCAGGCCCAGGTCGTCCAAAAACTGCTTGGTGGTGGCAAACAGCGCGGGGCGCCCCACGGTGTCTTTGTGGCCGATGATTTCGACCCAGCCACGGTCTTCCAGTTGCTTGATGATCAAGCTGTTGATCGTCACGCCGCGAATATCCTCCATGTCGCCGCGCGTGCAGGGCTGGCGGTAGGCGATGATGGCCAGCGTCTCCATCACGGCGCGGGTGTATTTGGGCGGCTTTTCGGGGTGCAGGCGGTCCAGGTATTCGCGCATCTGCGGGCGGCTTTGAAAGCGCCAGCCCGTGGCCACGCTCACCAGCTCTACGCCCTTTTGCTGCCATTGCAGTTGCAGGTCTTCGAGAAGGGTTTTGATGGTGTCCGCGCCGAGCTCGTCGTTAAACAGCACCCGCAGGTCGCGCACGGGCAGTGGCTGGCTGGCGCAGATTAAGGCGGTCTCAAGGACGCGTTGGGCATCCGTCGTATTCATGGGTTATCTCAGCTTCTGTTAGCAAATGCAGCAAATGCGCACCGGTGGGAACGTCAAAAAAACAGGTCGCACGCGTGGGGTGGGCGGCGCAATTTTCATTCGGTGTTTGCGCCAAAAAGTTGTCTGGCTGAAAACCTTCAAAGCCGAGACACTGGATTCATTGTAGCGCAGGGTTTGGGGAGGGTGGATTTGGGCAAAAAGGCGGGTAACGGTACGTTCTGAGTTGGCCGAGCCAAACGTCGGTCAAGCAAAACTGGGGTCAGATCAAATTTCAGGACACGCTCATTCCGGCGACTCAACAGCAATTACGAAAATTTGCTCTGACCCCACTTTTGCGCTTTTCCGGAGACAACAAAACAAATGCCCCAACCGCGACCACCCCGCAACAGCAGGGCTTGAGGAATTTGGGCTGCAAAAATCTCCAGAAACACGCGACAGCGACCGTAGCGCACCCAAGCTATCCCCGCGCCTTCTTCCAATTTTTCATCCCAAACACGCTCAATCCCCGCTGCGTTGGCCGCACGGCGCGCCCTGCAATGCAGCACCCGCTGGAGCAACTGGTTTGGGGCGACTGATTGCCCCAAATTCCGTTTCAAGGGGTTTTGTAATGCTACAAAATTAGCAGCTGCTCCCGCGATATTTAATTGATCTGCAGCTCTGTTTGCATCAACATATCGCACAGAAATCAGCATTCCCCGGCCGCAAAAGCATCAAAATGCAGCACTCTGAATCAGGAGGCCAAAAACAACCATTTTTCAGTCTTTTCTAAGATACCTATTGGGCCGCAGACCAATAAAATATTGCGGGAGCAGCTACTAATAACATAGGGAGTTTTCTGCACTGAACTTGCACTCTACTGATATCTTGGTCACCTCCTGCATCCCCCTCACTTCGCCTGAAACCAGACAGGTTTCTAAAATCGGCTGGGCTATAGTGCAATTAGGCGATACGCTCACGCAACACGTCTAGAAACCAATAACCAGCCATCCAGTGTTGCCAAGTTGCAGAATTTTTATGACTTTACAGGTACGACCCGCCCTAGCCGCTGATGCCGATCCCATTGCCCAATTACTTGACCAACTGGGTTACAAGGCATCCGCCGAGCTGGTAAAACGAAAGTTAGCGGTGCTTAGCCAAAATGCCATGGACTCCGTCATGGTTGCACAAAGCGCAGACGAAATCGTTGGCGTTGTGAGTTTGCATGTTCTAGAACTATTCCACGCCGAAGGTCGTCTCGGAAGAATCACTTCATTGGTGGTCGCCGACCATAGCCGTGGCGAAGGCGTTGGCAAACTTCTTGTCGACGCGGCAGGCAAGTACTTTCGAGAAACCGGGTGCGTGCGTGCAGAAGTTACCAGTGGAGATCACCGTGCACGGGCGCACATTTTCTACCAAGCCCAAGGCTACGAACCCGACGAGCGCCGTTTTGTGAAGCGCTATGATTTAACGGGTCAATCAGATGAGGTGATATATGTTTGAGCTTGACCTTCCTTACTCCAGGTTATCGCAATGTTCCCCACAGACATCCTCATCGCCTACCTGGCCGCCGTCCTGCTTGTCGTCGTCTCTCCCGAACCTGACAACATTTTGGCGATCAGCCGTGGCTTGAGCCAGGGACGGGTGGTGGCTATGTCGTCGTCTTTGGGAGCGGGCTTGGGCATCATGTGCCATACGGTGGCGGGCGCGCTGGGGTTGACACTGCTGATTCAGGCAACGCCAGCGGCGTTTTTAGCCGTGAAGCTGGTGGGAGCGGCGTATTTGCTGTGGCTGGGGGTGAAGGCTTTGGTATCGCGTGGCCTTATCTTCTTCGCGCCCGCGGCCCAGCAGAGCCTGCCTCGGGTGTTCGCCACGGGTTTGCTGTCCAATGTGCTCAACCCCAAGCCGGGGCTGTTTGTAGTGGCGTTTATTCCGCAGTTTATGAGCGCCGCGCGTGGCCCGGTGCATGTGCAAATGCTGGTGTATGGGGCAATTTTTGCGGTATTGACTACCGTGATTTTGTCAGTGCTGGGCTGCTACGCGGCCGAGCTGTCGGCCTGCCTAGCCGGGCGCCCGCAGGTGACTAAATAGCTTAACTTTGGCGCAGGCGCGACTTTTATCGCGTCGGGCATTTCGATATTGGCGCTGGCTAACCGCCGATAAAACCCAAGGCTACGCGCCCTTCAACCCAAGTAGCTCGCAAGCCTGCAGCAAATCCGCAGGCAGCGGCGCAGTAAACACCAAATCTTCCCCCGTCATGGGATGGCAAAACGCCAGCCTCTGCGCGTGCAGGGCTTGGCGGGTGAGGCCGCCGCCGGGCGCGCCGCCGTAGATCGCGTCACCTACCAGCGGGTGCGCAATATGCGCGGCGTGCACGCGGATTTGGTGGGTGCGGCCGGTGTGCAGCACGCAGCGCAGCAGGCAGTAGGTGCGGTCGTCGATATTGCTGTCGTCAGCCGCGTTTTTAGGCTCTTTCAGGCTGGTTTTCAATGCCTTTTCGCCCTCTATCCCTTTAGAATATTGCGGGAGCAGCTTTGAATTTGATAGCAATTCAAAGTCGGTCATGGCCTCTTTGCCGGGGCTGCGCAGCAAGTCCACCACCGCCATTCGCAGGCGGTTTTTGATGTCGCGGCCTATGGGGGCATCGACATGGCGGTGCACCTCGCCGGGCCAGGCGCGGTGGCTGATGGCGATGTATTGGCGGCTGACCTCGCGCGCAGCAATCATGGCCACCAGCGCGTCCATGCACAGGCGGGTGCGGGCTACCACCATCAGGCCGCTGGTGTCTTTGTCCAGCCGGTGCACGATGCCTGCGCGCGGCAGCACGGCGCACTGGGCGTCGTGCGCCAGCAGGCCGTTGAGCAAGGTGCCGCTCCAGTTGCCCGCGGCGGGGTGCACGACGATGCCGGCACGTTTGTTCACAATCAAAAGATGCTCGTCTTGGAACACGATGTCCAGGTCCATCGCCTCGGGCTTGAAGGCCAGGCTTTGCGGGGTGGGCCGCAGGGTGATGCCCAGTTGGTCGCCAGCTTTGAGCTTGGCGGCGTTTTTGTGTAGCGGGGTGCCGTTGAGCGTCACGGCGCCGTCGCCGGCTAGCTGTTGTAAGTAGCTGCGCGAAAACTCGGGCACTAATTCGACCAAAGCACGGTCTAAACGCTGGCCGTGCAGGGCGATGGTGACCTCGAAGCTGCGCAGCTCATGGTCGGCGGCGCTGGGTTCAAACAGTTCATCAGGCTCGGTCTGCAAAAGCGCATCCGAAGAGGTGTCGGTCGATATAATGGACTTCACTTGAAAAATTGAGAGAAAAACGCGTTATGGCAATAGCATTATCGGTGGTGAAGCAGTCTGTGTCCCGCAGCGGCCTGGCGCTGGGCGTTTTGGCCTTGGCAATGCTGCTGGCAGCCTGCTCGTCCAAGCCCATCGACAAGACCGAAAACTGGAGCCCCAACAAGATCTACACCGAGGCGAAAGACGAGCTGTCTGCGGGTGCTTACGACAAAGCCATCCCGCTGTTTGAAAAGCTGGAAGGCCGCGCCGCAGGCACCCCGCTGGCCCAACAGGCCCAGCTAGAGAAGGCCTACGCGCACTACAAAGCGCGCGAACCCGCCCAGGCCACCGCCACATTGGACCGCTTTATCAAGCTGCACCCGTCCAGCCCCGCGATTGACTACGCCCTGTACCTCAAAGGCTTGGTGGACTTTAACGACGAGCTGGGTATCTTTGGCTTTATCTCCAAGCAAGACCTGTCGGAGCGGGACCAAAAAGCGGCCAAAGAATCGTTTGAGGCCTTTAAAGAACTGGCCACCCGCTTCCCCGACTCGCGCTACACCCCCGACGCGCGCAGCCGCATGACGTATATCGTCAACTCGCTGGCGCAGTATGAGGTGCACGTAGCCCGCTACTACTACAATCGCGGCGCCTATGTGGCGGCTATCAACCGCGCGCAAATCGCCGTGACTGACTACCAAAACGTACCGGCGCTGGAAGAGGCGCTATTCATCATGCTGCAGAGCTACAACGCTTTGGGCATGAACCAACTGCGTGACGACACCAAACGGGTGATGGAACAAAGCTTCCCACAAAGCGAGTATTTGAGCAAAGGGGCTAAATCGTCTGGTCAGTCGTGGTGGAAGTTTTGGTAGGCCTGCTACGGGCTTACTGCTCCGTGCTTTTTTCTCACCAAAAGAAGAAGGCAAAAGAAAAAGCCTGTTGATTGCTCAACAGGCTTTCTAAATTTTGGTGGGACCTGCGGGGGTCGAACCCACGACAAACGGATTAAAAGTCCGCTGCATAGAGTATTTTGGGGTGTTGATTAACGTAGTAGAATCCATACAAATCAACAGCTTAGCGCAACGTACTGTGTTCAATCACAGTGCCAAGTGTTGATTGATATTCACCATAATAGTGCAAAAGTGGCTACATGGTGGCTACATGGAATTTACAACACATGGCCCGCCCTAAAAATTCAACCGCCCCAGACCTCGACAAAGCCTATGAGCTGACCGCCGGGCTGATTGACCGCCTGACCTGCCCGGACGGCAAAACCCAGGTTTTCTTGCGCGACACCAAAGCCCCCGGCTTGCGTGTGCGCGTGACCCCAGCCAGTGCCAAGCGCATACGCGCTACGCCAACAGGCACCGCGCCCGAACAGCTTAAATCGTTTGTGTTTGAGGCCAAGCTACACCGCCAAACCATTCGCCGCACCATTGGCGATGTAAAAGCATGGAGCATTGAAGCCGCCCGCACCGAAGCCAACCGCCTGCGCGTGAGCCTAGATGCAGGCACAGACCCCCGCGAGGTAGAGCGTGAACACTACGCCGCCAAAGCCGCCATCATTGCAGCCACCACCGCGCTAGAAGCCACCGACAAGCTAAACGCCGTCACAGTGGGCGAAGTGTGGGCGGTGTATCTGGCAGAGCGCAAAAACAAGCCCAAGTTTGGCGAACGCCATTACCAAGACCACATCAACAAAGCCGCGCCCGGTGGCATACCCTCTACACGCCGTGGCTACACCCACCAACTCACACAGCCCGGCCCCCTTGCACCGTTGATGGTGTTGCCTTTGCGCGAACTCGCAGCCCCGGTCATAGAGGCATGGGCAAGCCGCGAAGCAGCTACCCGCCCCACCTCTGCCCGGCTGGCATGGCGGCTGCTTAAAGTGTTCCTGAACTGGTGCAGTGAGAACCCACACTACGCCAGCCTACTGCCTGCTAAAAACCCAGCCAAAACCAAAAAGAGCCGCGAATCATTGGGCAAAGCCAAAGTGAAAGCCGATGTTCTACAGCGCGAACAGCTAGCCGCATGGTTTAGCGCCGTACAACAAATTCAAAACCCCGTCATCGCCGCTGCATTGCAAGTGATGCTACTGACGGGTGCACGCCCCGGTGAAGTGCTGGGGCTTAGCTGGGGTGACATTAACACCCGGTGGAAGGGCATCACCATCCGCGACAAAGTGGAAGGCACACGCGAGATACCCGCTACACCCTACGTACTGCACTTGCTGGCCAGCTTGCCCCGCCGCAATGACTGGGTGTTTTCAAGTGTAGGCAGCGCAGCCGGGCGGCTCACGTCACCCAACGTGGCACACACCAGCGCCTGCACCGTAGCGGGGCTAGAAGGCTTAACCTTGCATGGCCTGAGACGCAGCTTTAAAAGCCTGACAGAGTGGCTAGACGTGCCCGCTGGCATCGTTGCCCAGCTTATGGGGCACAAGCCATCCGCAACCGCTGAAAAGCACTACACCGTTCGCCCGTTAGAGCTATTGGCTGTGCACCACCACAAAATTGAGGCTTGGATATTGGAGCAAGCCAGTGTTCTGTTTGTGGCAGACACGCAGCCCGGTAAATTGCGCGTAGTCGCAGGTTAAAAACTACCCTTATCAACTATATCCAACTTGCATGAATATCAATTCGTGTGTATAGTACACATCAATGACCAGCGCCGCCCTTATCAAAGCCATGCTCAAAGCAGGATGGCAGCTAAACCGGGTAAATGGTTCACACCATATTTTTAGGCACCCAAGCCGCCTCGGTATCGTGGTGGTGCCGCACCCCAAAAAGCAATTGGGGCTGGGGCTGATTAAAGCCATACGGCGGCAAGCTGGTATTTGAAAGGCATCACATGCGTTACCCCATCACTATCGAACCCGGAACCAACACCACCGCGTGGGGCGTGGTCGTGCCCGACCTGCCCGGCTGCTTTTCTGCTGGCGACACGCTGGAAGAAGCGCTGATTGAAGCAGAGACCGCCATCACCGGATGGATTGAAACCGCCATTGATGACGGGCAGGCTATTCCCCTACCTTCACACATCGAGACCCTGCGCACCGCGCACCCCGAATATGAAGGCTGGCTATGGGCGCTGGTAAAGGTTGACCCCGCCATGCTTGACGACAAGCTAGAGCGCGTCAATATCAGCCTGCCCCGCCGCGTACTGTACAGACTAGATGCCCGCGCCCGTGATGCCGGGGTGACCCGCTCAGGCTACATAGCAAGAATGGCCGTGGAAAGCCGAGACACGGCACACGCATGACTGCACACGAAGCCCCAGCATCCAAGCCGCACGACGATGCAACGCAAAACGCATAAGCATGCTCACACTTGTACCGCCCACAGAACTATCGCCCAAGCAGGCGTTTATTGAGCGTATCAAAGCAAGACATCGACCGGATGGCATGTGGCAATGCAATCGCTGCGGTAGCCGGACAAGTATGACCAGTGAGAACGGCGTGATTACAAAAAATGGGCGCAAGCAACGCGGCACGGTGATAGTAAAAGACGTGTGTGCCATGTGCTGGAAACAGGATATTCACAGCCCCATGCGGCCAAAGATAGAACGTATCAAATAAACTGTTTTGTCCCTAGCCTAGCCTGCGATTAATTACCAAAGGCGAAAAGTCGGAGTCTTTCACCGACAGGCTGGGGCTCTTTATGAAAGGCACTTTGAAAGGGTGCTGAATGATTGAATCTGACGATTACGAGCCAGAGGACTACATACAACGTGCCGGTGCTGGTGGGCCCGCCATCCAGCCCACGCAAGCCAAGGACATGATGGGTATTACTGGTGTTATTGTTCGCGACTACGCCGAAAACGGTATGACCGACCAATTGCGCCACGATTACGGAGTCAATGAGGATGAAGCGTGGTTGTCGCTGAAGTGTGCTGACTTGGCAACCTTGCCAGCATGGGACGCTGAAGCTTTGCTAGATGCCGCAACCGCGTATCTCACGCATGGTCGCGAGATGGCTGCACGCTATGGCTATACCATAGAGGGCAATATCCCCGAGGGTGTGGAGCGCGTAAAGCGCCGCATAAGGCTGGCGATGCTGGCAGAAAAAACGCCTGATGTAATGAGCCCGCTAGATGGTGTGCTTCTCCTACGTCGCGCAGGTATTGATGTTTTTCACGAACTGCTAGACGCAGTGGCAGCCATTCAATTGGATTCCGATGACTGGCAGCATAACTATCGACTATTGAAGGGCCTGGCAGAGCCCAAACAAACAGTGCCATCAACTTGCATCGCGCCAGCACAGAACACCGCAACGCCCGCGCTCGTGGTGGCTGGTAATGAGCCTGTGCCAGCCCGTAAGCGTCCTAGCAAGCGACGCACATGGCGGGATGTGGCAATGCCCTATGTGGTTGAAACTTATCGCGCTGGGAAATACAAAACCGCCCATGTTTTCTATGTTGCACTTGTCAATAAAGCGGGCCTAGAAAATTCACCATTCACGTTACACGATAGAGAGCTATTCATGACTGACATTGGGAAGTCTTTAGCTGAAAAGACCATCGAAAACGCGATGCCAGAAATAAAAGCCGCTGCACGACAGGCGTAAATCTAGCCCCGGAAATCCCGTTATCCCGGCGGGAATCGCGGGAAAACAAGGGGAAATTAATCGAGAGCCTCAACAGCGCAAAACGCGCAGAAAGGCTCACGAATGCAAACCTTTGCAACGCAACAGTTCACGCCGTTAGAACTGGAAACCCGTCCCACTGTGGACACCGCCGCATATGCACATTACCTGCATATTGCGACACAAACCGCAAGAATTCATGCCTGCAAAGAAACGGGGCCGGTTCGACCAATACGCATCCCTGGTAGTGCAAAGCTGCATTGGCCAACTGCTGAAATTAAGCGTGTTTTGGGAGTTGCCCAATGAGAAACGCCCGACCCCACAACAAAGCAGAATCGAGCGCCCTGGACAGCGTGAATTTTACAGTGCCATCCCGATTCACTGGCACAACTAACCCGCGACACTTGCGCGTAATTCAAGCCCTGTTAACACGCCCAATTACCCGCGAACATCTTGACCAAATTGCGGGCTGTTCAAACGGCCCCGAACTTGTCGCAGAGCTGCGCAGACGTGGGCTGGAAGTCCCATGCCCTAGAACCAAAAAGAAAGACCGTGATTTTTTTGATTGTTGGCCGGGTGTTTATCACTTCACCCAAACTGACCGCCGCCGCGTGCTTGCGTGGCTTGCAAAACGACAGGCTAACAAAAAATGAAGTATTTCTATTTTTTGGCGCTTCGGGTTTGGTGCTGGCCTGCATCGTTACGTTTGACAGCTTTGAAAAAGCGCTGGGAGGGCAAGCATGGCCAACAAAAATAATACGCAACGTGACCCGCGCGGTCACAGTCTGCGCATCTACTCAGACCTGTACGACAGCCCCGCCTTTGCAGCCCTTTCGCCGCATGATGTGATGGCGTATTTGGCCTTGCTGCGGGAGCTAAAAGGCTACAACAATGGCGACTTGTCCTTGCCACTGAGCCGGGCTAAGCGATGTGGCATCAACCACCATATGACCTTAGCCCGAAGCCTACGTGCCCTGTGTGCTGTGGGGCTGGTGGCACTGACGCGCAAAGGGGGCTGTACCAAGGGTGGGCAGCGCTTGCCTAGTCTGTACCGCGTGACTGACCGGGTGTGTCTTGACATACCTGCAAAGTTCCTGACCGCCATGCCAGAAACCAATGAATGGAAGCGCATCACTACCGTGGCGCAAGGCTCGCAACTCATTGCAGCGGCTGAATCAGCAACCAAAAAGGCAGGCGCAAAAATAAAAACCGCAGGACACGGCGTGACAGCTACCACTACACCGCGTGACGTAGTCAGCCCCATAACTACGTCACCGCGTGACGTATGGCCTGACGGACTAGGTCACGGCGTGACTATGGCTGAAATAAGCGCAAACCCAATAGCCACGCGGGTTAGCGACGCGTTTGCAGGTGATGGTGAAAAGACCTGCCATGGGACACCGCGTGTACCACCTTTATACATTGCCACCCCTACGCTGCATCTAGGCAGCTTGGACACGCATGGAAGCTACCAGCGACTGAGAGCAAAGCCCATCCCTTTATTTAAAAACCTGATTCACTGAAAGAAAAAAATGAACCAACGATTTGAAGACCTGACAGTTTCTACGGCTGATGACGAACACGGCCAATTTATTATTTTGAGCCAAGACGGCGGCGGCAACAGGGAAAGCGTAGCCATCCATCACATTCACCTGCGCTACTTGGCCGAACAGTTTGGCCTGACTGAAACCAGCGCCCGGCAAGCGAACAAGACCATTGCCACCTTAGAGCGCCGTTTGGTAGCTTTGCGTGACCGGCTAGAAATTCTGCATGATTACTTGGTTAACCACAGTGACCACAAGCATGCTGACCTGACATATGAAGTGACCTACACCACGGCCACGCTAGACATTGCAGACGAATTTTGCGCAGACTTTGACACCACAGCCGACGTGACCGCATTGCAGGCAGACAACCCGCCAACAGACAGCCGACAAGTTGCAGGCAAACCGAAAAACTCTAAAGCCACCCCGCACCAATTGGTGATGGAAGTCTGAAAAAACAGGACATTTTCAAGATGACAACCAAACCAAACCCCAGCCGCTGGAAAAAAGGCGAAAGCGGCAACGCAGCAGGCAAACCCAAAGGCTCAGGCCGATTGCAGGCCATCCGCGAAAAGCTTGCGGATGATGTG
>JANMTF010000363.1:0-13201 GCA_031390175.1 Polaromonas sp. | reverse complement strand
GGACGCATTCGCCAATGTGAATGTCATGGAACTAAACGACTTTGACCATTTTCAAACCAAGAACTGTCAAAACCATCTCGAAGCAATATCACTTTCGTAGATGTCATTTGATTATCTCGTGCGCGGTCTACGTATTTGGCTAGCGTGCTGGCATCTTCACATAGTAAATGACTGATTGTCTCGCAATCGCATTGCGCCAATAGCTTGAAGTCATCCTTGACTCTTACCCGGTCATCCTCTTTGTCACGTTGCATATTGCGAATCATTAAGCCGCATCGCATGGCGTGATCTACATTGAATGGTAGCACTACAAAATTACGTAGTGGTAAATCATTGATTGCTTGCTTGACCTGAAACTCTGAAATCGCAATGGTGGACAGGTACATGGGTACCTGTCTACGCACACACTCTCGATAATAAGCGAGTGCAGATTCATGGTGAGTGCGTGTTGGATCCGAAAAAGTGATCAAAAAACTGGTATCTAAAAGCACGCTATTCAATGGGAGCCTCCCCGTTGCTCATCCACCCACGCGGTTGCGTCGACAACATCTTTCCATGCGCTAGCTCCTCTCCGGGTCATGCGAAGTAAAGCATCTTCATCCACCTGTGAGGTGTATTCCACAAACTCCAACAACCGCGCGTTGCGCAAGTCACGCGTCTGTACGTTGTATTCCGCTTTGATGCGAAGCATAGCCATCTTATATAGGCGGTTCACAGTGTCGTCGCGCAAAACGTCGCGCTCCGCTATTACCTTAAGCGTGCGACCATCAGGCAGGCGCACATGTGCATTGGCCTTAGTAACACCACCTAAATCTTGAATTTCACCACGTATGTAACGTTCCACTTGCACCCACTGGTCTGCATCATCCGCGTGGTAGTCAGATTCAGCATTAACAATAATTGGGCGCTCTAAAAAAGGCGCGGAAATACGGTAGGCTAAGTCTCGTGTCTGCCGTGCAGCTTTCTGCCATCGATCCATCACCTCGCGGCGTTTGGCATCAATGTTGTCCAACAATTCTCCATTTATCAAAGAGCTCAAATCCCTAAATAGAGCTGGAGCTGAGGGCAGCGGAACTGTTTCGATAGCAAATGAGCCTTTAAGAACTGCCACTTCCAATGTTTTTGGATCAATTTCTTTGTTTTCACCGCGTAGGAATGTTTCTACATCGGTAGAAAAATCAGCCAGATCCCCTAAGCGCACTCTATCCGGCGTAGCTTCAAAGCCAGCCGAGTGATCTATTAATGCAATTGTGATGCGTTGCGCTTCCATTCTTGTATTTTAGCCTCCAACGCATGCGAGCAGTTTTGGCGGTAAGGTGTTAGGGTTAGGGATTAAATTCAGGCGATTAAAGTAAAAAAATGGCCGCTTTCGCGGCCTTTTTGTTTTGGCATTCGCACCACGCAAGCGCAGTGCAAAAAGCTAGTGGGTTTTTACATCCCCATATCGCCCATACCGCCCATACCACCCATACCGCCGCCGCCCATGCCGCCACCGGCTGGTTCGTCTTTGGGGGACTCGGAAACCATGCACTCGGTGGTCAGCATCAACGATGCGACTGACGCTGCGTTTTGCAGTGCGGTGCGGGTTACCTTCGTTGGGTCCAAGATGCCCATTTCGATCATGTCGCCGTAGGTGTCGTTGGCTGCGTTGAAGCCGTAGTTGCCTTTGCCGCTCAGCACCGCGTTGACCACCACAGAGGCTTCGCCGCCGGCGTTGTACACGATCTCGCGCAGGGGCGCTTCGATAGCGCGCATCACCAGCTTGATACCAGCGTCTTGGTCGGCGTTGTCGCCTTTCAAAGTGCCTACAGCCTGCTTGGCGCGCAGGAATGCTACACCGCCGCCAGCCACAATGCCTTCTGCCGCTGCAGCGCTTGAGGTGAATCAAATATGGTACGATTTGTGATATGCCACCTCATGCACTACCCATACTCAAGGTTTCGTTCTACCAAACCACAGCGGGTGGAGAGCCTGTAAGGGATTGGATTAAAAGCTTGCCAGCGCATGAGCGCCTAGCCATCGGTGAAGACATCAAGGCAGTGCAGTTTCGTTGGCCATTAGGCATGCCCTTGGTCAAAAAACTCACAGGCAAGCTATGGGAAGTGCGCACCCAGGTACCCACGCGTATAGCCCGCGTGCTGTTTACGGTCAAAGGCGAACAGATGGTGTTGCTGCACGGGTTTATCAAAAAGACCCAAGCCACGCCACCCCAAGACATTGCACTGGCTGTCAGTCGCATTGACTTTTAATGAAAGGACTCACCATGCCCATCGGAAGTAATTTTGACGATTTTCTCAAGGAAGAAGGCCTCTACGAAGTAGCCACCGCCTCTGCCATGAAGAAAGTGCTGGCCCTGCAGATAGAAGAAGCCATGAAAGCCCAGCAGCTCACCAAAACCGCCATGGCCAAACGCATGCACACCAGCCGCGCGGCGCTCAATCGTTTGTTGGACGATACGGATACTAGTTTGACGCTGACTACGCTGGCTAGCGCAGCGGCAGCGTTGGGTCGGGGCGTGAGGATTGAATTGATTGCGTCTTGAGTTGAATCTTGAATACAAGATGCTAAACGTAGGTGGTCAGCATAAGAGACATTTTTGAGATGATTTTAGGAAACAAATGAAAATTCTAACGCACGCAAAGCTCTTTGCGATTTTGCTGATTTTCCATATCTTTGGAAATACCTTTGCACAAACTAGCGGTCGCTGGTTTAACTCACGACTTTTAGAACAGGGTATGCCGCCGCCGCAACGAGAGGCAATTGGCAAGGCAGATAATGTTCAATGTCAAGCTGACGCACGAAGTAGTGCTGCACAGGTTGTACCGCAGCTCACAAACTGCAATTACTACACGAGAACGTATGGTGATGGGCCGCTTGCTGTTCATCTCTGTATGGAAGAGCGTGATCGTCGTCAAGCTCGATTTAATAATGCCCACCGCGATGTGTATCAAGGCTGCATGGCTTCAAGAGGATGGGTTTTTGGAGTCCCACCTGTCGCACCTAGCGTCGTTGCAGCGCCACAACCGGTACCTATCGCACCGTCTGCGGTACCTCAAAATTCTGAACCAATAATTGCTTCTACTGGTACAGGATTCTTTGTATCTACCGCAGGTCACTTGTTATCGAATGAGCATGTGATTGATGGCTGCCGTAAACTTTCAGCAAGATTAGCTTCTGGAGAAGTGTTTCCACTTAATTTGGTGGCAACCGATTCGCCTAATGACTTGGCCTTACTGAAAGCGCCCACCGGCGGTGCAACAGCAACATTTCGCCAAGGCCCGGCCCCTCTGGGAGAGCGTATTGTTGTGTACGGATTTCCATTAGCCGGTACGCTTTCCATATCTGGAAATTTAACGACCGGTGCAATTTCTGCGGTAGCGGGTATCAGTGGCGATCCAAGTAAATATCAAATTTCTGCTCCTATTCAGCCTGGCAATAGCGGTGGTGCAGTCTTAGACGAGTCCGGTTTGGTTATTGGTATTGTTCAAAGCAAACTAAATGCCGTCAAAGCACAGAAAATCACGGGTGATATTCCTCAAAATGTTAATTTTGCGATTAAAGCGTCTGTAGCGCAAAACTTCCTAGAGGCCCAGGGGATACGGTATTCAGAGCGTGCGAAGGCAGTAACTCGAAAAGAAAGTTTAATTGCAGAAGATGCAATACGGACTACCGTGTTGATTGCCTGCTACAAGTAGTCGCCTAGTTGATATAAAAATATTAAAACCCCTGCAAAGCTCGCGCCTTGCAGGGGTTTGTGGTTTGTGCGTTCAGGCGCTCTTCAAGCCCTTATGGCCTGAAGAGCTAGCTGGAGATTACATCCCCATATCGCCCATACCGCCCATGCCACCCATACCGCCGCCGCCCATGCCGCCGCCGGCTGGTTCGTCTTTGGGGGACTCGGAAACCATGCACTCGGTGGTCAACATCAAAGATGCGACTGACGCTGCGTTTTGCAGTGCGGTGCGGGTTACTTTGGTTGGGTCCAAGATGCCCATTTCGATCATGTCGCCGTAGGTGTCGTTGGCTGCGTTGAAGCCGTAGTTGCCTTTGCCGGCCAACACAGCATTCACCACCACAGAGGCTTCGCCGCCTGCGTTGTACACAATCTCGCGCAAAGGTGCTTCGATGGCGCGCAGCACCAGCTTGATGCCGGCGTCTTGGTCAGCGTTGTCGCCTTTGATCACGCCAGCCGCTTGCTTGGCGCGCAAGAATGCCACGCCGCCGCCAGCCACAATGCCTTCTTCCACCGCTGCGCGGGTGGCGTGCAGTGCGTCTTCTACGCGGGCTTTCTTTTCTTTCATTTCGACTTCGGTGGCAGCGCCTACCTTGATCACGGCAACACCGCCAGCCAGCTTGGCCACGCGCTCTTGCAGTTTTTCGCGGTCGTAGTCGCTGGTGGCTTCTTCGATTTGCACGCGCACTTGTTTAACGCGGGCTTCGATGTCAGCAGCGGCACCTGCACCGTCGATGATGATGGTGTTTTCTTTGCCCACTTCGATGCGCTTGGCGGAACCCAGGTCGGCCAAAGTCACTTTTTCGAGTGTCAGGCCCACTTCTTCGGCAATCACTTTGCCGCCGGTCAGGATGGCGATGTCTTCCAACATGGCTTTGCGGCGGTCGCCAAAGCCAGGGGCCTTGACAGCAACAACCTTCAAGATGCCGCGAATGGTGTTGACCACCAAAGTAGCCAGGGCTTCGCCTTCAACTTCTTCGGCAATGATCAGCAACGGACGGCCAGCCTTGGCTACTTGCTCCAAGATTGGGAGCAAATCGCGGATGTTGCTGATCTTTTTGTCGAACAGCAGCACAAACGGGTTGTCCATCAAAGCCGACTGCTTTTCTGGGTTGTTGATGAAGTAAGGCGACAGGTAGCCACGGTCAAACTGCATGCCTTCGACCACGTCGAGTTCGCTGTCCAGCGACTTGCCGTCTTCCACGGTAATCACGCCTTCTTTGCCCACTTTGTCCATTGCATCCGCAATGATCTTGCCGATGGTGGTGTCAGAGTTGGCAGAGATGGAGCCGACTTGGGCGATCTCTTTGCTGGTAGTGGTGGGCTTGGAGGCCTTCTTCAGCTCGGCAACCAAAGCGGTTACCGCTTTGTCGATACCGCGCTTCAGGTCCATCGGGTTCATGCCGGCGGCCACGTACTTCATGCCTTCGCGCACGATGGCCTGGGCCAAAACGGTAGCGGTGGTGGTGCCGTCGCCAGCGATGTCGCTGGTTTTGCTGGCCACTTCTTTGACCATCTGCGCACCCATGTTTTGCAGCTTGTCTTTGAGCTCGATCTCTTTAGCCACCGACACGCCGTCTTTGGTAACGGTGGGGGCGCCGAACGAGCGCTCCAAAACTACGTTACGACCCTTAGGGCCGAGGGTGACTTTCACTGCGTTGGCCAGGATGTTGACACCCTCGACCATGCGGGCGCGGGCTTCGCCGCCAAAAATTACGTCTTTTGCTGCCATGTTAGGCTCCTAAAAAATTTAAACTAAATTGGCTGCTAGCTCAATAGAATATTGCGGAAGCAGCTATGAAATTTGTAGTTACTTCTCGACAACTGCGAACAAGTCTTCTTCTTTCATGACGAGCAGTTCGTCACCAGCCACCTTGACGGTTTGGCCGCTGTATTTACCGAACAACACGCGGTCGCCGACTTTGACGTTCATGGCAACGATGTCGCCCTTGTCGTTTTTGCGGCCAGGGCCTACGGCCAAGACTTCGCCTTGGTCAGGCTTTTCAGCAGCAGCGTCCGGAATGACGATGCCAGAGGCGGTTTTGGTTTCGCTGTCAACGCGTTTGACGATCACGCGGTCGGCTAGAGGACGTAGTTTCATTGCATCTCCTTCAAGATTTTAAGCAAGGGTTTGAGAAATTCAGAGCACTTAACGGAGAGTTGGTGCTCATTAACTTACTTGAAGCGCCGCGCTGTGAGCTTGGCTGGCGGGTGTTGTTAGCACTCTACTTCGGTGAGTGCCAGTATGATAAGGGTTTTTCCAGCGATTGCAAGTAGCTTCCGCTGGTCAGACTCATACCTCGTTGGACAAGCCTTACATTTGCACTTTGATGCGAATGGTAGTAAGCTCGCACCCCCGGGTGCGCAGATGGGCGCACAGCGCAGGGCTGAGTTGGCGCAATTTGGCAGCTACTGCGCTGTTGGCCGCGAGCAAACACCACTCTTTGTCTTCAATCGGGCCAGCTTGTATGCCGGTACGAAGTGGTGCAGGTAACAGTGGTGTTGCCATGACCAGCCAATCTTGCGATTGACGGCCAATAGCGGCCAAACGTGCTAAGGTTGGAGCCCCTTCAGCAGCCTGCAGCACGCTGAGTGCCTGTTTAGGCTGTGCAGCGCGCGGATAGCGTGGCGAGTGGGTGACTGAAGACATGATGGAATCGATCAAAACAAAACATCTATTTGGTGGCAAGCCAAGTGGTTTAGGAGACAAGTATGCACATGATTATCACGGACGCTTGGCTTGCCAAAACGCGCCCGATCCACTTAAGTGGCACCAAACTGGTTCTAGCCGGGCTGGCGATGTCGCTGGCGCTCATGGTGGTGGCTGCGGGTCTGTACCACTGGGTGTTTCTCAAAGGCGCGCGCGAGGGCTGGCCGATTGTGGGTAGTTTGGTCAAACTGGTGGTGAAGGACGAGTTTGAGCAGCGCGACCGCTTTATGCGTGAAAACCTCGACGCCATGGCTAAAAAAGTCGGCGAAATGCAGGCCAAAATTGTCCAACTCGAGTCCTTGACTGAGCGAGTATCAGGCTTGGCTGGCCTGCCAGTGCCCGAGGCCGCCAAGGTGGCCTCGGGGCGTGGTGGCGTGCTGGTAGCAGGCCGTCCGCTGAGCATGAAAGAACTGCAAGATACTTTGGCCGATATGGAGGCTTTGAGCAACCAAAAAGTAGACCTGCTTACCGTGGTGGAGTCGCGCTTGTTTGACCAAAAAATACGCAAACTGATGGTGCCGACGGCGCAACCAGTACCTGGCGGTGTACTGGGTTCGAGTTTTGGCTTTCGCATTGACCCGATCAACGGCGGCTCTGCGCTGCACACGGGCTTGGATTTTCAGGCCGAGAGCGGCACACCTATCTTGGCGGCTGCGGGTGGGGTAGTGGTCACCCAAGAGCCGCATGCAGGCTACGGCAATATGGTGGAGGTGGACCACGGTAATGATCTGATTACCCGCTATGCGCATGCGTCGGCCACTTTTGTAAAAAAGGGCGATTTGGTTAAGCGCGGGCAAAAAATAGCCGCAGTAGGCAGTACCGGGCGGTCGACAGGGCCGCATTTGCACTTTGAGGTGCTGGTGCAGGGTGTTCCCCAAGACCCGCAAAAATTTTTGACAGCGGGCGAAAAAATTGAAGCGGTGACCGCACTGGACGAACCAAAACACAAATCAAACTCGAAGCCGAAGTCAAAATCCAGTAGAGGGTAGTCGGCTATGGCAGATAAGTAGGGGCTAAATCACCAAGCTGGCAGGCGGCCAGAATATCCTAGCCCATACCCGCTAAAATCACTGGGTTTGGCGGAAAATGCACGCAAACTGGCTGGGCACTTGCCCCGGCTTGATTTTGTGGGCGACACCCCCAGTTTCTGATCAGCACAACGCAAAGGATTCGTCCTGCTCTGCGGGCCATGGGGCTTGCAGGGTAGGGCTGCATGGATGGCTACAAATATTCTTACCCACATTTTCGGCAGTCGTAACGACCGCTTGCTCAAAACCTTCCGCAAAACCGTGGAGCGTATCAACGAGCTGGAGCGCAGCCTGGAGCCCTTGAGCGACGAAGCTCTGAAAGCCAAAACCCAAGAATTCAAAGAACGCGTGGCCAAGGGCGAAACGCTCGATGCGCTCCTGCCGGAGGCCTTTGCTGTGGTGCGCGAGGGGTCCAAACGTATCATGAAGATGCGCCATTTTGACGTGCAAATGCAAGGCGCTATCGCCCTGCACCAAGGCAAAATTGCTGAGATGCGCACGGGTGAAGGCAAGACCCTCACGGCGACCTTGGCCGTGTATCTGAACGCACTGTCGGATAAAGGCGTGCACGTCGTGACGGTGAATGACTACCTGGCCAACCGCGACGCGCAGTGGATGGGCCGTCTGTATAACTTCCTGGGCATGAGCGTGGGTGTGAACCTGCCCAACATGCCGCGCGAAGAAAAGCAAGTCGCTTACCGCTCTGACATTACCTACGGCACCAACAACGAGTTCGGTTTTGACTACCTGCGCGACAACATGGTGTATGAAGTAGCTGACCGCGTGCAACGCGGCCTGAACTACGCCATCGTCGACGAGGTGGACTCGATTTTGATCGACGAGGCGCGCACGCCCTTGATCATCAGCGGCCAGGCCGAAGACCATACTGACACCTATATCGCACTGAACAAAATAGTGCCCCTGCTGACCAAACAAGAAGGCGAAGCCGACCCGCGTACCGGCGAGGGCGTGACCAAGCCGGGCGACTTTACGGTAGACGAAAAATCGCACCAGGTGTTTTTGACCGAGCAAGGCCACGAGCATGCCGAGCAAATTTTGTCCAACGCGGGCTTGATCCCCGAAGGCGCGTCGCTGTACGACCCGGCCAACATCACCTTGATGCACCACCTGAACGCGGCGCTGCGCGCCAAGCACCTGTACCACCGCGACCAGCACTATGTGAACCAGGACGGCGAGATCACCATCGTCGATGAATTCACCGGCCGCCTGATGACGGGCCGCCGCTGGAGCGATGGCCTGCACCAAGCCGTAGAGGCTAAAGAAGGCGTGAAAATCCAGGCCGAGAACCAAACCCTGGCCTCCATCACCTTCCAAAATTACTTCCGCCTGTATGGCAAGCTCTCGGGCATGACGGGCACTGCCGACACCGAGGCCTATGAGTTCCAGGAGATCTACGGCCTGGAGACCATGGTGCTGCCGCCCAACCGCCCCAGCCGCCGCGAAGACCAGCTCGACCGTGTGTACAAAACCAGCGAAGAGCGCTATGCAGCCGCTATTGTCGACATCAAAGAATGCTACGAGCGTGGCCAGCCCGTGCTGGTAGGCACCACGTCGATTGAAAACTCCGAGCTGATTGCAGGCATGCTGGAGAAAGTGCAACTACCGCACCAGGTGCTCAATGCCAAACAGCATGCGCGTGAGGCCGACATTGTGGCCCAAGCGGGCCGCGCCAAGATGATCACCATCGCCACCAATATGGCTGGGCGAGGGACTGACATTGTGCTGGGCGGCAACGTCGAGAACATGTCCAAAACCATCGAGGCGGACGAGTCGCTGGACGAGGCTGCCAAGGCTGCACAGATTGCGACACTGAAAGACGAATGGCAAGCCAACCACGAGGCTGTGAAGGCCTTGGGCGGCCTGCGCATCATCGCCACCGAGCGCCATGAGTCGCGCCGCATTGACAATCAGCTGCGTGGCCGCTCGGGCCGCCAGGGGGACCCTGGCTCATCGCGCTTTTTCTTGAGCCTGGACGACTCGCTGATGCGCATTTTTGCCGGCGACCGGGTCAAAGCCATCATGGAGCGCCTGAAGATGCCCGAGGGCGAGGCGATTGAGGCGGGCATTGTGACCCGCAGTATTGAGAGCGCGCAGCGCAAGGTCGAAGCGCGCAACTTTGATGTGCGCAAGCAGCTGCTGGAATACGACGATGTGTCCAACGACCAGCGCAAGGTGATCTACCAGCAGCGCAACGACATCTTGGATGCCACCACGCTGGGCGAGCAGATCAAGTCGCTGCGCGAGGGCGCTTTCACCGATCTGGTGCGCCAGTATGTGCCGATGGAGTCGGTCGAAGAGCAGTGGGACATTCCCGGGCTTGAGGCGGCACTCTCCAGCGAATGGCAGATTGACCTGGACTTGAAAACCATGGTCAGCCAGGCCAGCGCTATTACGGATGAAGAAATTTTAGAGAAAGTGATTCAGACCGCGCACGCCGCTTTCGACGAGAAAGTGCAGCAAGTGGGCAGCGAGCAGTTCACCCAGTTTGAACGCATGGTGCTGCTGCAAAGCCTGGACTCGCATTGGCGTGAGCACCTCTCTGCGCTGGACTATCTGCGCCAAGGTATCCACCTGCGCGGCTATGCGCAAAAGCAGCCCAAGCAAGAGTACAAGCGCGAGGCGTTTGAGCTGTTTGGACAGTTGCTCGATTTGGTGAAAAACGAAGTTACCAAAATTTTGATGACCGTCAAAGTACAAAGCAACGAGCAAATTACCCAAGCCACCAGCGAGATGGAGCAGCGTGCCGAGAGCATTTCCAACCTGACCTACACCGCGCCCACTGAAACCGGCGAAGTGCAAACCACGGTGGACGAAGGCACGCTGGGAAACCGGGCGGTTGCCAACGTGCCGGGCATGCCGCGCGCTGGGCGTAACGATCCATGTCCGTGTGGCAGCGGTAAAAAGTTCAAGCTCTGCCATGGCAAGCTGGCCTGATACTACTTACTGGGTTGTTTGATTCAGTATTAATTTAATAGCTGCTCCCGCAATATTCTATGGGGTTGCACCTGTTTTTGTATAAAAATAGTCCTCTAAGGAGTGTGTATGGCCGTTAACCTTCTAGCCCCTGACCCTGTGAACCTGCACCCCGTGGCAGGACTCAAAATCGGCGTGGCAGAGGCGGGTATCCGCAAAGCCAACCGCAAAGATCTCAGCGTGGTGCTGCTCGATGTGGGGGCCTCAGTAGCCGGTGTGTTCACGCAAAACCGCTACTGCGCAGCGCCCGTGCAAATCTGCCAAGAGCACCTGGCCCTGAGCGGCCAAGGTGGCAAAGGCATCCGCGCCATGCTGATCAACACCGGCAACGCCAACGCCGGGACGGGCAGCGATGGCATGGCCCGCGCGCGTGCTACGTGTGTGGCATTGGCCCGCCGATTGAACATCACCCCGGAGCAGATTTTGCCTTTCAGCACTGGCGTGATCATGGAGCCACTGCCCGCTGATCGCATTGAAGCAGGCCTACCGGCTGCGCTGGCGGATGCCAAAGAAGACAACTGGCTGCGCGCCGCCCAGGGCATCATGACCACCGACACGCTGCCCAAAGCCTACAGCGCGCAGGTGCAGCTCAGTGGCAAGACCGTCACCATCACCGGCATCAGCAAAGGCGCAGGCATGATCCGCCCCAATATGGCCACCATGCTGGGCTTTATGGCCACCGATGCCACCGTGCCGCAGGCGCTGATGCAGCAGCTGGCTACTGACTTGGCCAACGGCTCGTTTAACCGCGTGACAGTGGATGGCGATACGTCGACGAACGACAGTTTTGTGGTGATTGCTACTAATAAAGTAGTGCATAGTCCCGTTACTTCATGGGCTTCAGGCGATGGTTCCGCATTGAAAGCGGCCATGCTGGGCGTAGCGCAAAAGCTGGCCCAAGCCATCGTGCGCGACGGCGAAGGCGCTACCAAGTTCATCACCGTCCAGGTCAGTGGTGGCAAAACCACCGACGAATGCTGCAAAGTGGCCTACGCCATCGCCCATTCACCGCTCGTTAAAACCGCCTTCTTCGCCAGCGACCCCAACCTGGGCCGCATCTTGGCCGCTGTAGGCTATGCGGGCATTGCAGACCTGGACCAAAACAAAATCAGCCTGCACCTGGACGACGTGCACGTCGTGGTAGACGGCGGACGCAACCCAAGCTACAAAGAAGAAGATGGTGCCCGCGTGATGAAGCAAAGCGAAATCACTATCCACGTAGGTTTGGGTCGCGGCGACGTGACGGACACCGTCTGGACGTGTGATTTCTCGTACGACTATGTGAAGATCAATGCGGATTATCGGAGCTGAAGTTTTGAGTATGCAAGTAATTTAGATTGCTACCGTCGTGATTTTTGCAGCATTTTTTTTATTGCTACTCGGCGCGGTATTCGCTATTCTGGGCATTGCAGGCCTCAAGCGACGTTTTGTGAATGTTGTTTGGATAGCTAGTGAAGGCATTGTGACATCAGCCGGAGTAGAAACTATTGTTGACCCACACGGCGACCCTAAACGTAAACTCCTTCCTTACTTGGAATACTCCTACTATTTGAAAAACAAAAAGTATCATGGTGATCGAACTTATCCAGGTAGAAGTCGTTATTTTGATCAAGATGATGCGCGCGATTTCATCGCTCTACACAAAGTAGGCAACCCTATCAAAGTTTGGATTAATACGTCACGACCTAGTGACAGCCTGCTTAGTCTGCAAAGTTTTTGGGGTGATGTGGCCTTCTTCTTATTTGGCTTTCTCATCAGTGCCTTTGCGATATGGCAGCTTACGAAATAAATTAACTATGAACGAAAAATTTGAACACCTGATGGTGCGCGCCGAGAGCCTGTTAGCACGTATCGAATCCATCCTGCCCCAACCACTTACAGCACCTGATTGGTCACTAGCCACCGCTTGGCGCTACCGCAAACGTGCCTCCGGTCACGGCGCTTTGGAGCCAGTGCGCCACATCGGCAAAATGGCGCTGGGCGATTTGAAAGAAATCGAGCAGCAAAAAGAAAAAATTCAGCGCAATACTTTGCAGTTTGTGCAGGGCTTGCCTGCCAACAACGTGCTGCTCACCGGCGCACGCGGCACCGGCAAGTCGTCCCTCATCAAAGCCTGCCTCAACGAATACACCGCGCAGGGGCTGCGCTTGATCGAGGTGGACAAGGCGGATTTGGTAGACCTGGCCGACATCATGGACGTGGTGGCCGAGCGGCCAGAGAAGTTCATCGTGTTCTGTGACGATTTGAGCTTTGACGATGGCGAAAGCTCGTACAAAGCGCTTAAATCGGTGCTGGACGGCTCAGTGTCTGCCGCCTCGCCCAACGTGCTGATCTACGCCACCAGCAACCGCCGCCACCTGCTGCCCGAGTACATGAAAGAGAACCTGACCTACACCCACACCGAAGATGGCGAAGTGCATCCCGGTGAAGGCGTAGAAGAAAAAATTTCGCTGTCCGAGCGCTTCGGCCTGTGGGTGAGCTTTTACCCCTTTAGCCAAGACGAATACTTGACCATCGTGGCCCAGTGGCTGCGCTCGTTCAACGTGCCCGAAGCGGCTATCGAGGCCGCAAAGCCAGAATCATTGGTATGGTCGCTGGAGCGCGCCTCCCGTAGCGGCCGCGTGGCCTACCAGTTTGCCCGCGACTATGCTGGGCGGCATGTGCAGTGACGGCGCTGCAAGCTGATGGTCACCTGCCGCGTGAAGGCGGCGACGACCGCAAAACCGTAGAAGTGGC
>JANMTF010000354.1:0-4118 GCA_031390175.1 Polaromonas sp. | reverse complement strand
CATTGACCATCAGGTGATAGCGCTTACCGCCCCCGGTGTGCAGGTGATGGACAAAGCCACCGCTGTGTCGTTTGCCGCACTGGCTAACGACCAGCTGGCCGCCGCCGTGCGCCGCCACCCCACACGCTTTACCGGCATGATCGCCGTGGCCCCGCAAGACCCTGCGGCTGCCGCCAAAGAGATCCAGCGCGGCGTGAACCAGCTGGGCATGCACTCGGTCATCATCAACTCGCACACCCACGGCGAGTACTTGTCGGATTCTAAATTCTGGGATATTTTTGCCGCCGCCGAGGCACTGAACGTGCCGATCTACCTGCACCCCAATTCGCTGCCGCGCAATATGTTCCAGCCCTTCCATGAGTGCGGCCTGGACGGTGCGATTTATGGCTTTGGCGTAGAGACCGGCCTGCATGCGCTGCGCATCATCACCGCCGGTGTGTTTGACCGCTTCCCCAAGCTCCAAATGGTCATCGGCCACATGGGCGAGGCGCTGCCGTTTTGGTCGTACCGGCTTGACTATATGCACAACGCCACGGTCAAGTCGCAGCGCTATGAAAGCGTGAAGCCTCTGAAGAAAAAACCCAGCGACTACCTGCGCGAGAACTTCTACATCACCAACAGCGGTGTGGCGTGGGAGCCCGCTATCAAGTTCACCCAGGCCGTCGTCGGCGTAGACCGCGTGCTCTACGCCATGGACTACCCCTACCAGTACCTGGCTGACGAAGTGGTGGCTATGGACAATATGACGATGAGTGCCGAGGACAAGAAAAAGTTTTTTCAGACCAATGCCGAGCGCGTTTTTGGCATTAAGTCGGTGTAAGCCCCTAGCAACTTGACTGTACCCAAACCATCCAAACCGTATTCACTCAAGGACACCTCGGTATGAAATCCATCCTCATTCAAACGGCTCTTATACTCTCGACCTCGGTGTGCGCACTGGTAGCGCAAGCGCAAACCGCTTTGGCAGGCTCATCACAGGCCTGGCCCATACAAAGTATCAAAATTATCGTGCCGTTCACCGCAGGCACAGGCATGGACACTATTGCCCGCGCCGTGTCACCACGGCTATCAGAGCGCCTGGGCCAGCCAGTCGTAGTGCAAAATCAGCCCGGTGCCAGTGGCAATATCGGGGCCGACGCGGTGGCCAAATCCAGCGCCGACGGCTACACCGTGCTGATGGGTGCCAATACGATGTTGATGGCATCGCAACTCTACAAAAACGTGCCGTTTAATCCCGCCAAAGATTTCGCCTCCGTGTCTCTAGCCGCATGGGGCACACTGATGTTGGTGAGCAACCCCAAGACGGGCATCAAAACCGTGAGCGAACTCACCGCACAGGCTAAGTCCAAGCCCGGCTCGATCAGCTTTGGCTCACCCGGTGTGGGCACGCCGCACCACATGGCGATGGAGTTATTCAAGGCGAAAACGGGCTTGTTCATGCTGCATGTGCCTTATCGTGGCACTGCAGGCTACACACAAGATTTGCTCTCGGGTGAGCTCAACGTAGGCTTCTTGCCAGTCCACATCGCGCAGGGTTTTGTCAACACTGGCAAGCTCAATGCACTGGCCGTGGGCAGCCCCAAGCGCCATCCCGTTGCCTCCAACGTGGCGACTTTCAACGAGTTGGGCATCCAGGGTGTAGAGGTGGATCTGTGGTACGCCTTTTTTGCCCCTAGCAAAACACCTGCACCCGTGGTGAGCCGCTTGAATGCAGAGATCAGCGCCATCCTCAAGCAAGCTGATGTGAGTGATTTGCTCAAACGCGCCGGCATGGACGCAGCCACCTCGACCACCGACGAGCTGACCCAACTGGTGGCCAAAGACTATCCGCGCTGGGGCGAAGTGATCAAGCGCAACGGCATCAGTGCTGAATAAACCCACGTGTCCGCAATGTCCTTGTCGCCCAGCCCAACGAATACTCCACACACCAGGAGCACGCCGCCCCGCATCGCCGTCATCGGCGGCGGTATCGCGGGCCTGGGCTTTGCGCTGCACCTGCACCAGCTGGGCATGCAGTGCGACGTGTACGAGAGCGTGCCAGAGGTGCGCGAGCTGGGTGTAGGCATCACGCTCTTGCCGCACGGCATGCGCGAGCTGGCCGCACTGGGCCTGCAAGCCGACCTGGAAGCCGTGGGCATTGAAAACCTGGAGAGCGTGTTCTTCAACCGCTTTGGCCAGACCATCTACAAAGAGCCGCGGGGTCGCCACGCTGGCTACCCGATGCCCGAGGTGGGCATCCACCGTGGCAAGCTGCATAAAATTTTGTTCGATGCGACCGTCAAGCGCCTGGGTGCCAACCGCGTCCACACCAACCACCGCTGCACGGGTGTGACGCAAAGCGAGCAGGGCGCTACTGTGCATTTTGTGCAAGGCAGTCCACAAGGCGAAGAGGCCGTTCAGTTGCCCAGTGTACAAGCCGACATCGTGGTCGCCTGCGACGGCATCCACTCCGCCCTGCGCCGCCAATACTACCCTGACGAAAAGCTCGCCTTCGCAGGCATCAACACCTGGCGAGGCGTCACCAAACACAAACCCATCTTGACGGGCAAAAGCTATATGCGCGTCGGCTCGATCAAAACCGGCAAGATGGTCATTTACCCCATCGTCGACAACATCGACGGACAAGGCAATCAGCTCATCAACTGGATGGCCGAGATCGAAGGCAATAGCAAGGGCATGAACGACTGGAACACCGGCGGCAAGGTGGACGATTTCATCAGCATCTTTAAAGACTGGCAGTTTGATTGGCTGGATGTGCCCGCCCTCATCCGCAATGCAGACCAGGTGCTGCAATACCCCATGGTGGACAAAGACCCCGTCGCGCAGTGGACCTTCGGCCGCGTCACGTTGATGGGCGATGCCGCCCATCCCATGTACCCACGCGGCTCCAACGGCTCGGCCCAAGCCTTGATAGATGCACGCACCTTGGCCCACGAAGTAGCCACGCAAGCCGACCCGTTGGCCGCCCTGCAAAGTTACGAGCAAAAACGCCGCGAAGTCACCGCCCGCATTGTAGAAACCAACCGCAGCGTGCCGCCAGACTTTATCAATATCAAGGTGGATGAGTTGGCGGGTGACAAACCGTTCCGGCATATCGACGACTTGATCAGCCAAGCCGAACTGCGGGAGATATCCGAGAGCTACAAGAAAGTGGCGGGGTTTTCGCTGGAAGCCGTGAAGGGCTGATGCTGGTGAGATAGCGCATGGTGTGTACGCCCATGGGCTCGGTGTGTACGTCGACCTGTTTGGTGTGTACGCCCATGCGCTTGGTGTGTACGGCTACGCGGCTGTCCCCCGCGTCGGCCTATGGCCGAACGCTCCTCCTTTATGCCGCTACGCCGTACACACCAAGCGCATGGGCAGCGAGCATTTTGGGTCTGCGACGGTGCAGACACGCTTGCTCGAAAAGGCAGTGTCTGCAATGGCGGAAATACGCCCACCACGCTGGCGCGATCAGGTCTGTGACCGTAGAACGCCCGCCACGCTGGCAAGATCAGGTCGGCGGTGTACTCAGCGTAGCGGCATAAAGGAGGAACAGTCGGCCATAGGCCGCTGCGGGGGACAGCCGCGTAGCTGAGTACACCGTCGGCCTGATCCCGTACAAAACGCAGCGGCCTGATCCCGTGCACAACTGAAGTAGCGCCGTCCAGCCCGTCTGTCGTTTAGCTCTCGGGTGAGCGGTGACGCCGCGTTGCGGTTGACGATGCCGTTGCAGATAAGCTCAACCAGCTCCAGCGGCAAACCTCCGCAAGATGCGCTACTGTTGACATGTATCAACGCCCATCCGCTGCCAGGCCTTGAAAATCTGCCTATTAGCCCTAGCTGTACGCTAGACTGAAATTTTCTATGCCACTGTAGGCGGAGCATGTATGCGACTAGACAAACTCACCACCAAATTCCAGGAAGCCCTGAGCGATGCGCAAAGCCTGGCCCTGGCCAACGACAACGGCTACATCGAGCCTGCCCACCTGCTGGCTGCCATGCTGCGCCAGGAAGACGGGCCCAAGGCCCTGCTGCAACGCGCGGGGGTGAACGTGCCGGGGCTGCAAATGGCGGCGGATGCCGCGGTTAAAAAACTGGCGCAAGTGCAGGGCCAGGAGCAGATTGGCGTGGGGCGC
>JANMTF010000330.1:0-12028 GCA_031390175.1 Polaromonas sp. | reverse complement strand
GCCCATCGTCGGCGCCGATGTCGTGACGGAGTATCGGGGCGAACGTGCCCTTGAGGCGTTGCGGGAGGCGTCGGCGCCCACGGCCCGCGTCCGGCGGGACGGACTGGTCGCCGAGACGATCGCGTCAGGGCTCGTGCCCGGCGACATCGTCCTGCTGCGAGCCGGCGATATCGTGCCGGCTGACACTGGCGGCTCGCACGTTACCGCGACCTTTGTGGGTGGTAAATTTACCGAATATCTACTGTGGCGGCCCGAGGTGAACGACGCGGCCTGACCGCTTTACATCACGCAGGCGCTCTGGGCCGATGCAAGCAGCATTGCTAGGGTGGGCCTGTACGGTCGGCCCAAAAACACACCTAAATAGCAGGCCCGTAACGCACACGATCCCCGCGTAAAATAGGCGGTTTGAACCTCATTTAATCCTACTTAAGGAACCGCACACATGGCAACCGCAGCTCCCACGTCGATGTCCGACCGCGATGGCAAAATTTGGATGGACGGCCAGATGGTCGAATGGCGCGATGCCAAGATCCATGTGCTGACCCACACCCTGCACTACGGCTGCGGCGCGTTTGAAGGCGTGCGCGCCTACCACTTGGCTGACGGCAGCACCGGCATCTTCCGCCTGGAAGAGCACACCGAGCGCCTGTTCAACAGCGCCAAAATTCTGCGCATGAAGATTCCTTTCTCCAAAGAAGAAGTCATGCAGGCGCAGCTCGATGTCGTGCGCGTGAACAAGCTGCCTAGCTGCTACATTCGCCCGCTGACCTGGATTGGCGACAAAAAACTCGGCGTATCGCCCAAGGGCAACGACATCCATTTGATGGTGGCTGCGTGGCCTTGGGGCGCGTATTTGGGCGACGAGGGTTTGAAGCGCGGCATCCGCGTGAAAACCTCCAGCTTCACCCGCCACCATGTCAACATCACCATGATCCACGCCAAGGCGGTGAGCAACTACACCAACTCGATTTTGGCCAACATGGAAGCCACCGACGGAGGCTATGACGAGGCGCTGCTGCTCGACCCGCAAGGTTTCGTGTCCGAAGGTGCAGGCGAGAACGTGTTTGTGGTGCGCAAGGGCGTGGTGTACACACCCGATTCGAGCGCTGGGGCTTTGAACGGCATTACCCGCAACACGATTTTTGCGATTTGCAAAGACCTCGGTATTGAGCTGAAAGAAAAAGCCATCACCCGCGACGAAATTTACATCGCCGACGAAGCCTTCTTCAGCGGCACAGCGGCTGAAGTGACGCCGATCCGTGAGCTGGACCGCATCGATATCGGCAGCGGCTCACGCGGCCCGATCACCGAGAAGATTCAAACCGCGTTTTTTGACATCGTCAATGGCCGCAACCCGAAATACGCCAGCTGGCTGTCGAAAATCTAACGACTTTTCGGGACAGACCAACGAACGGCGCAAAGCGCATCGTTGCTCTGTCCTCAACTGATTAAAGGAAGCCATGAGCAAAGCCATTGAACTCAACGCGACGGATGTCAATCCGCAAGGTGGCATTTTCTGCCCCAATAAGCTGGCTGGCATGGAGCTGTGGAACTCGCACCCCCGCGTGTTTCTCGATCTAGGCCATAACGCCGAGGTTAAGTGCCCTTACTGCGGCACGCAATACAAGCTCAAGGCGGGCGAGCATGTTGGTGGGCATTGAAGCACCGGCTTGAAAAGGGGTCAGAGCCCAATTTCGTTTATGCAAATCTCGCCCCGGCACGATGGTCTTCCTGAATTGGGATCTGACCGCATTTCAAGCCTCATCCCATTTCAATGTCCGTGACCCAGTCCCTCATCATCGCCCCCCAGTGGATTGGCGACGCGGTGATGACCGAGCCGCTCCTCGCCCGTCTGCACGCGCGCGGCGAGCGCATCACGGTGGGCGCGCTGCCCTGGGTAGCGCCGGTCTACCGCTGCATGCCCCAGGTGGCCGAGGTGATCGAATTTCCCTTTGCCCACGGGGGTTTGCAGTTCAAGGCGCGGCGCAGCATTGCCAAGCAAATTGAGGGGCGCTTTGACACCGCGTATGTGCTGCCTAATTCGCTGAAAAGCGCCTTGCTGCCGCTGCTGGCGGGCATTCCCAAGCGCGTGGGCTATCTGGGCGAAGCGCGGGTGGGTTTGCTGACGCACCGCATCAAAAACCCCAGCAAAGACAAGCGCCCTCCGATGGTGGCGTTTTACTCGGCCTTGAGCGGTGAAGCAGGCTTTGACCAAGACCGTCCTCAACTCAAAGTGAGCAATGCCGAGGTAGAGCAAACGCTCAAAACTCTGGGCTTACAGCGCGGTCAGTACGCCATCTTTGTGCCCGGCGCAGAGTACGGCAGCGCCAAGCGCTGGCCTGCCGCGCACTTTGCCGCACTGGCCCAGCAGCTGGATGTGCCGGTGCTGTTGTTTGGCTCAGGCAAAGACGCAGCGCTGTGCGAAGAGATCGTGGCGCTGGCCTCCAAGCACACCACCAACTTGGCGGGAAAAACCTCGTTAACTCAAGCCATTCATGCGCAAGCAGCTAGCAAATTCATAGTTACCAACGACTCCGGCCTGATGCACGTGGCCGCAGCCTTGGACGTACCCCAGGTGGCCATCTTCGGCTCTAGCAGCCCGCTGCACACCCCGCCGCTCAGCAGCGCGGCGCAAATCATCTGGCTGAAAAACGATGCCAGCTACCAGCCCGCACTAGACTGCGCGCCCTGCTTTGAGCGCGAATGTCCGCTGGGCCACACCCGCTGTTTGAATGACATCACACCTGCGCAGGTGTTGGCGCGCATCCGTGCGCTGCCTGTCCCGTAGCCGAATGAATCTGGCCAGTTGAGTCCGCGCAGGCGCAGGCACGCAGCGCAAACCCAGTGCACGCCGCTATGATGCTGGCATGAATGCACCACAGATCGCCGCTAGCCTTGATTCCAACGACACCACGCCTGCCAAGCTCACTTGGGCGCAAACCTTCAAGGTCTACACAGAAGCGCCCACCCTGCGCATGCTTACCCTGGGCTTTTCTGCCGGCCTGCCACTGCTGCTGGTACTGGGCACGCTGAGCTTTTGGCTGCGTGAAGCAGGCGTGAACCGCGCCACCATTGGCCACCTGAGCTGGGTGGGCCTGGCCTACGGTTTCAAGTGGTGCTGGGCACCGCTGGTGGACCGCATGCCCATTCCTATTCTTACGCGCCTGATGGGGCGCAGGCGCAGTTGGTTGCTGTTCTCCCAGGCGGCCATCATGGCCGGTATTGTGGGCATGGCGTTCAACGACCCCAAGGTATCGCTCATGCCCGTAGTGTGGTGCGCGCTGCTGGTGGCAGTGGCCTCGGCCACGCAAGACATTGCGCTGGACGCTTTTCGTATTGAGAGTGCCGACACCCAGCGCCAAGCGGCTCTCGCCGCCGCCTACCAAACCGGCTACCGCATGGCCATGATTTGGGCCGGCGCTGGCGTGCTGTGGATCGCCGCCCGCGCCGAAACCTCCAACGCCGCCACCTACCAGCACGCCGCTTGGCAAACCGCATATCTCTGGATGGCCGCTTCCATGCTGGTGGGCACCATCACCGTGCTGCTGTCAGCCGAACCGGCGCGCAAAGAGCTGCCCCCGGCCAAGAACGTGCGAGAGTGGTTGCACAGCGCCTTGGTTGAACCCTTTGCCGACTTCATCCAACGCTACCAATGGCAGGCCGCGCTCATCCTCGCGCTGATTGCCATCTACCGCATCAGCGACGTGGTGATGGGCATCATGGCCAATCCGTTTTATGTGGACATGGGCTACACCAAAGACGAGGTGGCAGCGGTGACCAAAGTGTTTGGCGTGATCATGACCTTGCTGGGCGCCTTCATCGGCGGTGTGATGTCGATGCGCTGGGGCGTGATGCGGGTGCTGATGCTGGGCGCGGTGCTCTCTGCCGTGAGCAACCTGCTGTTTGCCTGGCTGGGCACGCGCGGGCACGATCTGAATGCGCTGGTCTGGGTGATCTCGGCCGACAATCTGTCCAGCGGCATTGCCTCAGCCGCCTTCATCGCCTACCTCTCCAGCCTGACCAATATCAGCTACTCGGCCACGCAGTACGCACTGTTCAGCTCCATGATGCTGCTGCTGCCCAAGTTTATTGCGGGGTTTTCGGGGGAGTTTGTCGATGCTTATGGCTACAGCACTTTTTTTACCGGCACTGCGCTGCTGGGCATACCCGTGTTGTTTTTGGTGGCTTGGGCCTCCAGGGTGGGAAGCAAATAGCAGTACTGCACATTGCTCTGCAAACAGAGCCTAAAATTACATAATTCAGAGACACAAGAGGCGTTACGCATGCGGCATCCCCAACTCAATCTAGGCTTGCTTGGCTTCACCGCCGAGCAGGTCGCGTGGTTGCGCGTGCAATTGACTTTCTATCTGGCCAAGGCAGAGGGCCATGTGGACGACGATGGCGGCGATGTGCAGACCAGCCATCCGGTTTGGCAAATTACGCCGTTTCGCGAGGCCAATGCTTTGCTGCTTAACACCCAGCGGGCCAGCGTGGAGCAAGACCACATGCTGCGCTTTGAGCAGGGTTTTGTGGCGAATGAGGCGGTGGGCGTGCGGGTCAGCGAGTTGTCGGCTCCGTATGCCATTTGCGGTGTTCCCAGCCCCCAAATAGAAGCCCTGGTCAGCAGCCGCGCGCCACGCGTTGCGCTGGACAATGAGCGCAGCGTAGTGCTGGCCTTGCAGCATTTTGAGGCGGTGCTTCGGCCCATGCGCACGGCCTATGCGCTGGCCCAGGAGCTGATCGACCGGCGCGAGGAGCTGGACAACAAGCACACCTACCATTTGGTGCGCAACGGTGTGCTGGACGTGATAGTCGATGTGCCCCAGCGCCGGGTGTTGGTGCGCGACGCTTTGCGTCCATTTGATTTGGACGAGGTTATCTGGAGCCCTCGGCCCAAGTCGGCCAACAGCCTGCCGCAAGGCTTTTCTGTATGGATGATGGAAGAGGTGGCCTGGATCCATGCGCTGCACAGCCCCAGCGTAAATTTGCCCGAGCGCTACCGGCAAAAGTTGCTGTACCTGCGCCGCTTGCCGCGCGTGCGCGCCTCCATGATCTACCCACGGCACACCCAGCTTCTAGAGGCGCTGGGGCAAGATCCTTTGACCTACGCGCAGTTGCTGCAAGTGTGGCCGCAACGCGTAGCGACCCTGGAGCGCGACCTGTACGCACTGTTTGTCTGCCGCGCCATCACCACCAACGCCGATGGTGCGTACCAACCTGAGCCTCAAAGCGCCCAGCGGCATCTGGCAAGCGAGCTGACCACCCGAACTGGCCCGCAGCTTACTTTTCAGCTAGAGACCATGCTTGCACCGCTGAAGTAAGCGTTGGGCAGTTGCAGCCTTTGCTGGCAGGATTGGCGAAAAGTGCCTGCTGATCAGTTTGTAGGCGCTACATATACAGTAGCTGCTCCCGCATTATTCTAAAGGGCTGCAGGCCTATTGGTACATTAAAAACACCCCAAAACGGCATTTTTTGAGGTTTTTTCACCCTTGCGGGTCGTCAAAATCCGCTCGAGGTACATGAATCCGCATAATTTTATGTACTTTATGAAAATTAGACTAATTTTGGCAAAAATACGTGAATTATTCAACTAAATATTTTGTTTTTTGTAGTGATAGTAAGAATATATAGCATGTAATGCTTTAACGGCTACAGCGATTTGGCGTTAAAGCTGTCGGCCTGCGCCAAGGGCCAGTACAGCTTGAACACATTGTGCTGCTCGCCCAGTGAGCCGTTCAGCAGCCCGCCCGCTGGCATTTGCGGCACCAGGTTGGCCAGCAAGCGTACCTGGTTATCGTCCAGGCGGCGCACAATGTGGTGGGCCGTGATGGCGCCCGGATGCGCCAGGCCCGCAGCCTGCACCATCTCTTTGAGCGCATGCAGGGTTTGCTGGTGAAAGTTGTACACCCTATCAGCCTTGGTGGGCACATGCAGCGCTTTTTGGCGGTGCGGGTCTTGGGTGCTGACGCCCGTAGGGCAATTACCCGTGTGGCAGGCCTGGGCCTGGATGCAGCCCAGCGCAAACATAAAGCCGCGCGCCGAGTTGCACCAGTCTGCGCCCAGGGCCATCATGCGGGCAATGTCAAAGGCGCTCACCACCTTGCCCGCGCAGCCCAGGCGTATGTGGCTGCGCAGGTTTACGCCCTGCAGGGTGTTGTGCACCAACAGCAGGCCTTCTTGCAGCGGCGCGCCGACGTGGTCGGTAAACTCCAGCGGAGCCGCACCGGTGCCGCCCTCGGCCCCATCCACCACGATAAAGTCAGGCGTAATGCCGGTGGCCAGCATGGCTTTGACGATCGCAAACCACTCCCAGGGGTGGCCGATGCACAGCTTAAAGCCGGTCGGCTTACCGCCAGACAGCTCACGCAGGGTGGCGATGAAATGCATCATCTCCACCGGTGTGCTAAAGGCGCTGTGCGCGGCGGGCGAGACGCAGTCTACGCCCTCTGGCACGCCGCGCGCAGCGGCAATTTCGGCGGTGACCTTGGGGCCGGGCAGCACGCCGCCGTGACCTGGCTTGGCCCCTTGGCTCAGTTTGAGCTCAATCATCTTGACCTGCGGGTCTTTGGCGTTGGCGGCAAATTTGTCGGCGTTAAATGTGCCATCGTCATTGCGGCAACCAAAGTAGCCTGAGCCCACCTCCCACACCAAATCACCCCCATGCACGCGGTGGTGCACGCTGATGGAGCCCTCGCCCGTGTCGTGCGCAAAGCCGCCGCGCTGCGCGCCCTGGTTGAGGGCCAAAATCGCGTTGGCGCTCAGCGCACCAAAGCTCATGGCCGAGATGTTGAACACGCTCATCGCGTAGGGCTGGGTGCAGCCGCCGCCGGTATGGCCGACGGAGATGCGAAAGTCGTGCGTGGCCAGCTTGGTGGGGGCAATCGAGTGGTTGATCCACTCGTAGCCCTCTGCGCCCACATCTAGCTGCGTACCGAACGGCCGTTTGTCTGGCTCGCCCTTGGCGCGTGCATACACCAAAGAGCGCTGCGAGCGCGAGAAAGGCGCGGCCTCGTTGTCGCTCTCCAGAAAATATTGCCGCATCTCCGGGCGAATGTATTCCAGCAAAAAACGCGCATGGCCAATGACGGGGTAGTTGCGCAAAATGGCGTGTCTACGCTGGCGCAGGTCCCTGAAGCCCAGTGCGCTGAGGCCTATAAAAACCATGCCCCACAACCAGCCCACCTTGAACGCGACGATGCTGAACAGGCTGAGCAAGGCCCCAAAAATACACAGGCCGAGAGCCGTGTACCGGACAGGAAAATAGGCGTTGGCCTGGGCGATTTTGTCTGCAATCATGCCCGCATGCTACCTGTAAAACCGGCTTTCAGCGCATGAGATGAGCTGGAAAGTGCCCAGACGGCGTGAAAGCGTGGCGTTTTTTGGCTACGTTTTGAAGAAAAGCGACAACTGCTCAGACGTGGTTTGCACCAGCTCCTCCGGTATAAAGTGGCCCGCTGGCACGGCCTTGCCAGTCACTACCCCGCTGCACTGCGCTTGCCACAGCGCCAGCGGCTGGAACATGCGGTGCACCACACCGCGCTCGCCCCACAGCACCAAAGTGTCGCAGGCAATTTTGTGGCCTGCAGCGCGGCTGGCGCGGTCATGTGCCAGGTCAATGCCGGCGCTGGCCCGGTAGTCCTCGCACATGGCGTGGGTGGTGGCCATTTGGGCAAAGCAGCGCTCGTACTCGGCCAGCGCCTCGGGCTCGATATAGGCCAGCCCGGCGCTGCCCCAGCCGCCCAGCTTGGCGTGCAGGTAGTTCTTCCAGTCGCTGTGAATCATGCGCTCGGGCAAGGGCGTAGGCTGGATCAAATGGAACCAGTGGTAGTAGGCGCGGGCAAAAGCCATGTCGGTGGCGTTGTACATGTCTAGCGTGGGGGCAATGTCGATCACGCAGAGTTTTTTGACCTTGCGTGGATAGTCCAGCGCCAAGCGGTGCGCCACCCGTCCACCCCGGTCGTGGCCGCACAGGTAAAACTGCTCGATATTCAGCGTGGTCATCGCATCCACCATGTCCTGCGCCATCACCCGCTTGCTGGCCTGCGCATGCTCTGGCGTGGTCAGGGGCTTGGACGAGTCGCCGTAGCCGCGCAAGTCGGGCATGACGATGAAAAAATCTTTTGCTAGCTGCTGTGCTACGCGGTGCCACATTACATGGCTTTGCGGAAAGCCATGCAGCAAGAGCAATGCAGGCTTGCTGCGGTCACCACCGAAGCGCGCATAAATCTCTATGCCGTTAACGGCAAATTTTTGTGCTGTAAATCCTTCAAACCATGCCATGGCTGTGCTCCGCAAATAGTCAGGCCCCAAGGGTACAGCATTGCTGGTGCAGCGCGAGTCACCTATGGGAATCGTGCCTTGCAGGTGCATCGTCGAGTTATCTACAGCCGCCATGTGCCCTTGCGGGGGTGTTGATGTGTTGTATTATCAAAATGACGCAGGCGGTACACCATTGGCTATCTGCTCATACCAGCATTACATAAATGAATAACCAGTTTGATTGGACTTTGATCCGTTCATTTTTGGCGGCGCTAGATCACGGCAGCTTGCTGGCTGCAGCGCGGGCCACCCATGTGAGCCAGCCCACCATTGGTCGCCATATTGCGCAGTTGGAGACGCAGTTGGATGTGGTGTTGTTTGAGCGCACTGGCAGGGGCCTGCTGCCTACCCACATGGCCGAGCGTTTGGCAGACTCTGCGCGGACTATGGAGGCGGGTGCCAACCAGCTATTGCGCAGCGCCTCTGCGGAGACTCAAAGCGTCAGTGGCACGGTGCGCATCACCGCCAGCCAGACGGTGGCCTGCGTTTTGCTCCCCGGTGTATTGGCGCAAATGCGGCTGGTGTTGCCAGACATCCAGGTAGAAGTGCTGGCCAGTGACGCGGTGAGTAATCTGCTGCGGCGCGAAGCTGATATTGCGCTGCGGATGGCGCGGCCTGATCAGAGCAGCCTGGTCGCTAAACGCATTGGCGAAGTAGCGGTGTGCGCATGTGCCCATAACGACTATCTGCGAAGACGGGGAATCCCCAAGCAGATGCAAGACCTGCTCAACCATGAGTTGATAGGCGATGACCAAAACGACCAAATCATCCGGGGCTTCGCCGCCTTTGGCTACCCTGTGGGCAAAGAGCAGTTTGCTTTGCGCACAGACGATTCCATGACCTACTGGCGCGCGGTGCAGGTTGGTTTAGGCATAGGTTTTATTGCTGACTTTATGGTGCGAACCGACAACCAAGTCGTCCCCTTGCTGCCGATGATGAAAATACCGCCATTGCCGATATGGCTGACGGTGCACCGCGAAATCCGCACCAACCAGCGCATACGCGCTGTGTATGACTTTTTGGCCAAAGCCATACCCAAGGCACTCTAACGTAGTGGTTTTCTGCCGCTATTCATTTTTGAAACTCTGGTATGTGCAGTTAGGCAATTGTGTAGTTTTCTCAAGCTCTACACAATAGCCAGCTACTGCTTTTACGGAGTACGGTATGGCAAACACTGTTTTGATTTTGGGCTCGCGGGGGCGCTTGGGCGCGGCGCTGGTCACGGCCTTCGCCGCTGCGGGCTGGCGCGTTATTGCACAGACGCGCGCGCTGGCCAAACCGCCTGAAGCGCCGTACCCACCTAATGTGCAATGGCTGCCTGCGGATATGGCAAACCCAGCAGCCTTTAGCGGGCTGGGCGTGGTCGATGTAGTGGTGCATGCGCTAAATCCCAGCTACACCCGCTGGGCCAGCGAGGCTGTGCCCTTGCTGCAATCGGCGATAGAGCTCTGCTTGCACTACAAAGCCACATTGATGTTTCCAGGCAATGTGTACAACTTTGGCGCGGGCATGCCTGCGCTATTGCAAGAAACAACGCCGCAGCAACCCACCAGCCGCAAAGGCGGCATTCGGGTAGACATGGAGAGGCAACTGCAGCAGGCGGCTGGGGCGCAAGGGCTGCGCAGTATCGTCATCCGCGCTGGGGATTTTTTTGGTTGCGGCACAGGCAGTTGGTTTGACCTGCTGGTCGCCAAGGGTGCGCCGCGCGGGCGCATGGGCTACGCCGGGCCGATGGGCATTGGTACTGCGTGGGCGTATGTGCCCGATCTTGCGCAAAGCTTCGTACAAGTAGCGCAGCGGCGCGCCCAGTTCGGTGCATTTGAGGTGCTGCATTTTGCTGGCTACCAGCTACGCCGTGAAGACTGGGAGCAGCTGATGCGCAAGGCCTGTTTGCAGCTAGGCTGGCTGCAGCCTGGGCAAGCCATGAAGGTGCAGGCCATGCCGTGGCCTTTGATCCGCGCGCTGGCCTGGGCCGTGCCTGCCTGGCGTGAGATCGCCGAGATGCGCTATTTGTGGTGGACACCGCATGCACTGGATGGCAGCAAACTGGCCGGTTTGATCGGTATCGTGCCCCATACGCCTATTGACGAGGCAGTCCAACAGGCTTTGCGCCAACTGTATGCAACCCAAGACATGGCTCCAAGCGCAGACAAAGCCACCTCGGTGGCACTAGAGAAGTTTTAGCACTACGCCAAGCACCCGTTCGCAGCTGAACCTCAATGCCCCACTTTTTTTTAAAGGCTTCCTATGACTACTTTCACTTCTATGCCCTCCACAGACCGCGTGCTGACTGGCAAAAATGCCATGGCGATCTCGCTGTTTTTGATTTTCATCAGCGCCCTGTCCTTTGCGCCCATGGTCATACTCGGGCCCGCGATCGGTTGGCCTGCCTCGCTGCGTAATCCCGCTGCGGAGCAGTTGTTGGCGATTGCGAATGCGCCACAGGCCGTAGCTTTGGGCTACGGGGTGTATTTGTTGTACTCGGTCTTGGTGCTGCCCGCGATGGTGCTGATAGCGCAGCGCGTGTACGGCAGTCTGGCCAGTGTGGGTGCTGTGATGGTGGTGGCCTTTGCGGCCATCTCTGTGCTGGCGCGCAGCGTAGGCATTTTGCGGTGGTTGACGGTGATGCCAGAGCTTGCGCAGCAACATGCCAAGGCAGCCGATGCGCAGCGCAGCGCGATTGAGTTGGTGTTTCAGGCCGTCACGGTGTGGGGCGGCGGGATGGGTGAGCTGCTGGGCGTGAGCTTGTTCATGGCGTTGTCGGTAGCCATTGCCATGGCGGGCGCGTGGGTACGCCACAGCATGCCGCGCTGGCTGGCGGGTCTGGGGATGGTGTCAGCGCTGCTGCTATTTGCTATGCTCTTGCCTGCCTTGGGCATCGCTGTGAAAGTGCCCGTGGCGATAGCGGTAAGCGTTATAACAGTGTGGATGTTGGCCGTGGGTGTTTGGTTCTGGATGGATGGCAAGTCGCACTGAGCATGTTTTAGATTGTCCCAATTTATGAAAAACCAATCGCAAAACACCGCAACCTTAAGATGCGTTCGCTGGGCTGTGCTTGCAGCTAGCACCGCCTATTTGATGGGCTGCGCTGCCTATGCCAACCCGTATTACGACGCAGCCAGGCCGCACCACACGCCAGAGGGTTTTAAAAACAATTACATCGGCGCGGCGACCCAAGGCGGCGCGGCTTTTTTTCGTTGGCAAGTTGAGCGTCTGCGCGGTGGTTTACCCAAACCTGCGCAGCTGCCCACACCACAAGTGAAGGCTGATCTGGAATTTATCAAAACCAATGCAATCCAGCCCGGGGTCTCAACCGCGCTGGCCAATCTGAGGGGCAGTGCATCGGCCGCAATGCCAGAGATGATGCAGCCCGCCATCACTTGGGTGGGCCACGCCACCATGTTGGTGCAGGCCAGTGGGCTTAATGTACTGACCGACCCCATCTTCTCCCAGCGCGCATCGCCAGTGCAGTTTTCTGGGCCTCAGCGAGCCCAACCGCCGGGCATCGCATTGACAGACTTGCCTCGCATTGACGTGGTGTTGGTATCGCATAACCACTACGACCATCTGGATTTTGACTCAGTCAAAGCACTCTCGCAGCAAACGGGAGGTGCACCATTGTTCCTCGTGCCTTTGGGATTGAAAGACTGGTTTGTTAAAGCGGGTATCACCACAGTGAGAGAGCTCGATTGGTGGGACAGCGTGGTTG
>JANMTF010000329.1:0-3098 GCA_031390175.1 Polaromonas sp. | reverse complement strand
TGTGAAGGTGGGGGTGTCCATCCCATTGGAAGAATTTGGATCAGGCAATGTGCTTGTTTGAGCCGAAGGCGAGTTTGCACATTGACCCAAATTCTGAGTACTGCAGATGCTCCCCCGAAGGGGCCGCGGACCGGGGCGCATACCCATGGCACACGCTCTGGCGCGAGCCGCGAGGTCTGTGCAAGGGACTCTTCGCAGCGGCGGGAGGGGGAAGACCGCACCCGCCGGAAACTACGCAAAAGGGGTCAGAGCAAAATTTCGTTATCGCGTTGCACGCGCCGAACAGAGGGTCGTCCTGAATTTTGATCTGACCCCATTTGCTTCCAAGCAGGATCTGCACACACCAAATCGCCTAGAGCCAGTATTTTGCTGCAATGCAGCATGCCAACAAGCCAACAAGCCAACAAGCCAATCAATATTATGATATTTTTCGATAATAGAAAATAGCATCACTATTTAGTGAAATAATACACATATTTAGCCGAAATATAAGCGGAATTTCATAAAGTACATGAAATTATGCGAATCTATGTACCTCGGGCAACTTCTTGCGGCTTGCGAGATCCGAAAAAACCTCAAAAAACGTCGTTTTAAGGCATTTTAAAGGTATCAATAGGTCTATAGCCCTTTAGAATGATGCGGGAGCAGCTACTGTATATGTAGCGCATGGTAACTGCTCAGCAGGCACTTTCAGCTCATCTTGCAGGCCAGCACATGCCCGTCGGGTTTATGAATTTTGCAATACCCCACCAGTGGACAACAAAACAGCCCGATTCCGCTTCCCCATTCCTGCCGCGTCACATGACGCCACTGGCCTGCACAGCCTTGGATGCGTCAGATAACGCCGCGTGCATCTCTACCCGCACTTGCTCGGTCAGCTCGGCTTTGAGGTCGGTGAACTCGGGTGTGGTTTTGACCGAGTAGTGGCGTGGGTGGGCGAGTGGTACCACGCGGTTTAGCTTGATGCGTCCTGGCCGCGCGCTCATCACCACCACGCGGCTGCCCATGAAGACCGCTTCGTCGATATAGTGGGTGACGAACAAAACGGTTTTGCGCTCGGCCTCCCAGATGCCAAGCAAGAGTTCCGGCATCAGCTCGCGGGTTTGGTGGTCTAGCGCGCCGAAGGGCTTGTCCATCAGCAAAATGCGCGGGTTGTGGGCCAGTGCACGGGCTAGGGCGGTGCGCTGCCGCCTGAATACGCGGGACGGGCGGACGACCATATCGACGCGGTGCGCGCTTGGTTGCCTCACTTGGACATAAAGGGTTTGATGGACGCAGCGGATGTGCTTTGCGACACCATCGGCTTTACGCGAGAGCAAACGCAGCGGGTGTGTGCTGCGGTCCGGGCACTGGCCAGGCTCACCCCGCTAGAGGCATTGCGCGGCATGCCGGTGCACGCTGCAAAAGCGCTAGTATTGAAGGTTCGTGGCCAGTTAGGGGCAGCCCAGCGTGCCTATTTTGCCGTGTGGCAAGTGGCGCACCCCAGAGAATTAGCCACTTGGTTTGGCCGCAACCCGTGCAGCGCGCGGGTGGTGGCAGGAAAGGAACACCCCGTATGAGTGAAGTTTTTACATTGCACCAGGGCGCCAGCCCCTTGCTGGTGAGCGTGCCCCATGCGGGCACCCATATACCCAGCGAGATGCGCAGCCTGTTCACAGCCAAAGCGCTGGAAGTAGCCGACACCGACTGGCATCTGGATGTCCTCTACGACTACGTCAAAAGCCAAAACGCCAGCCTGCTGGTGCCCCAGCATTCACGCTATGTGATAGACCTGAACCGCCCACCTGATGGCGCGGCCATGTACCCCGATGCCAACAACACAGGGCTGTGCCCGGTGACGGATTTTTACGGCGACAGCATCTACCACCCAGGCTGCGTGCCCGATGCGCAGCAAGTGGCCCAGCGCACAGCGCAGTATTGGCAGCCCTACCATGCTGCGCTGGCCAGCGAGCTGGCGCGCATCAAGGCGCTGCACGGCTACGCAGTGCTGTTTGACGGCCACAGCATCAAATCGCAGGTGCCCTGGCTGTTTGAGGGGACACTGCCGGACTTGAATATCGGCACTGCCAATGGCGCCAGCTGCGCTGCCAATGTGCGCGAAGGCGTGGCTCAGTTACTGGCGGGGCAGAGCGACTTTAGCCATGTGATGGATGGCCGCTTCAAGGGCGGCTACATCACGCGCCAGTACGGGCGACCTGCACAAGGCATTCACGCAGTGCAGCTAGAGATGTGCTGGAGCACCTACATGCACGAGTCGCCGCCCTATGTGCTGGACGCGCAGCGCCAGGCGCGCATTCAACCCTTGTTGCAGCGTTTGACCGGCCTGCTGGCCAGCGTGGTGCCGCATGGCTGATGCAGCCGCACAGTTTTGGGGCTCTATGTGGCTTGTAGTGGGCAGATCCGGCGTAGTCTCCGGCGCGTAATGCCTTCCCCTCTTGCCCACGAAGAGTCACCCTCAGAGACCTCGCGGCTCGCGCCAGAGCGTGCGCCAGAGGGGGGGGGGGGGGGCTGGCTACGGTGACCTTCTGGGCTGGCGGGTGGTCCTGACCGCCTGTATGGGTCCGCCAACGCCCAGCTACCCCTCCAGGCCCCTGCAGCCACCTGCACACCCACTTCAAGGTGCTACACATACAGGAGCTGCTCCCGCATCATTCTATTGGGCTGCAGCCCAATTACTATCTTAAAAAGCTCCCAAAATCGTGTTTTTCAGCACTTTTTCATGGCGCGAAGGCCGTTGGCGACCGCCGGAAGTACACTAAATTATGCGAGTTTATATACCTTGCCAAACCGTAGACAATTTACGTCTTTTTTTGATTTTTTAGTAGTCAAATATCCCGTCATTTATTATTTTAATGGTGGAAAACTCGGTATTTGTTCTTTTATAGAGTGATGCAATGATGCGTACTTGTCAAAAGTTACCTCACCCAAGCAGCATCCGTTGCAGCGACTTGCCGCCCTGCATCCCCCCGTGCTCGCGCCAGTCTGTGCAAGGGACTCTTTGCTCCCCCCCAAAAAAAAGGGGGAGGGGGAAGGCCTCGCGCGCCCGGAGACTACGCAAAAGGGGTCAGAGCAAAATTTCGTGATGGCGTTGCACGCTC
>JANMTF010000043.1:0-4469 GCA_031390175.1 Polaromonas sp. | reverse complement strand
TGCTGCGAGCGCGCCTGAGCTGACGATGAAGGAGCGACGGGAAACGGTAGGGATCAATGGGGTAACAGAGGTGTTCATGATGGTGTGTCTCCGTATCAAGCGGTATGGTGGTGGCCGCAAGCGGCGGCGGCAACGGGGGTTTCCGCTGGGGTGGGCAGGGCAGCTGCCAGCACCTCGAAGGCTTTTGCGCCCGAATGCTCGGCCGCGTACAAGCCGGTAAATTCACCCGTGTAGCCGTTGGCCGCAGCTTGTTTTTGGTTGCCCGCCGCCAGGTGGATGGCGGCGCGGATGCGCTGGTAGGTGCCGCAGCGGCAAATATTGGTCATCACGTCGTCAATGTCTTTGTCGGTCGGCTTGGGATTGTTTTTCAGCAATGACACCGCCGCCATAATCTGGCCCGACTGGCAGTAGCCGCACTGGGGCACATCTACCGCAGCCCAAGCTTTTTGCACAGGATGTGAGCTGTCTTTGGACAGGCCTTCAATCGTCACAATCGGCACACCTGCCAAAGCCGTGGCCGGGATGGAGCAGGAGCGCACCGGCGCGCCGTTGACATGCACCGTGCAGGCACCGCACTGCGCCACGCCGCAGCCATATTTGGTGCCGGTCATGCCCAGCAGCTCGCGCAGCGCCCACAGCAAAGGCATGTCGGGTTCCACGTCCACAGAGTGGTTTTTGCCGTTAACGTTCAGGGTGATCATGGGAGTGTCCTAGGGTTATAAAAATGGGTTGATCAGGTGCTAAATAAGCGACAATCGTTTATACCGCAACTGTACTCCCCTCGCTATCGTTTCAACCCTATGACCTCCTCTAAAAACTCACCGAACACCCCCAAAAAAGTCGCGCACATGACCGTGCAACCCATCGGCCTGGGCTGCATGAACCTGGACCACGCCTACGGCCCCAGCGTGAGCGCAGAGCAAGGCGAGCGCGTGCTGCTGGGCGCGCTGGATGCGGGCTACGATTTTTTTGACACCGCCACGATGTATGGCTTTGGCAAAAACGAAGACCGCCTGGGCCAAGTGCTGGCCAAGCACCGCAAAAAGTTTGTGTTGGCAAGCAAATGTGGCATGGGCGGCGTAGTGATAGATGGTGTGATGAAACGCGTAATAGACGGCCACCCCGAAACCCTGATGCAGCAATGCGAGGACAGCCTGCGCCGCCTGAAAACCGAGGTGATCGACCTGTACTACCTGCACCGTTGGGATAAAAAAGTGCCGATCGAAGACAGCGTGGGCGCCCTGAGTGACATGGTGCGCCAAGGCAAAATCCAGGCCATCGGCTTGAGCGAAGTGTCTGCCGCCACGCTGCGCAAAGCCCATGCCGTGCACCCTATCGCCGCCGTGCAAACCGAGTACTCACTGTGGACGCGCAACCCCGAGGTGGCGGTGCTGCAAGCCTGCCAAGAGCTGGGCACCGCCTTTGTGGCCTTCAGCCCAGTGGCACGCGGCTACTTGTGCGGCCTGCGTGACCTGAGCGGCCTGGATGCCAAAGACATCCGCCGTGGCATGCCGCGCTTTAAACCTGAGCACTACGCAGCCAACCTCACACTGGCCGTTGCATACGAGACCATTGCCAAAGAGCACGGCTGCACACCAGCCCAACTGGCGCTGGCTTGGCTGCTGCACAAAGCGCAGCACATCATTCCCATTCCCGGTACTACCAATGCAGACCATATGCGTGACAACATCGCGGCCCGCGAAATCAGTTTGTCTGACGTGACGATGCAGCAGCTCGATGCGCTGATCAACCAACGCACCGTCGTGGGCGCGCGGTACGACCTGCAGTCGCAGTCTGAAGTGGATACTGAAATTTTTGAATAAGAGACAGACACCATACAAAGCGGCAAGCTCAAGCTGCTGGCCACTTGGGGCGAGCAGTGCACAGCGCAGTTCAAAGACACCCCAAAGCTGAAAGAGCAGGGCTTTAACGTGGTGGTAGATGCACCCAAAGGCATTGGCGCACCTGTGGAGCGGCTCAAGCGGAAAGAATTGATCCAAAAAGGCTAAGCCAGTTTGTGCACCACAAGGGCTCTCGGTCAACATGGCTAGCAGCCATGGCGCGCGGACTGCTCAACACCAACGACAGCATGGCCAGGCCTTGATCGGTAAACGCATATGGCGCATAGCGCCTGCCTGCATAGCCAGAACTTGAGGTCACACACTGTGACCTCAAGTTGGCAAACTCCTTGTCAGCAGGGGGTCAGGTCTTGCAATGCGGTATCGCACGTCATACGCTATTAATATATGAGCTGTTGGCGTATTAATCCATTGATCTGCAGACCGATTTATCTTCTATGTCTTCTTCTTTAAAACAAACAGCAGCCACCCAACTCCGTAGCCGCTAAGAGCTGGAGTTCTGAGAGGTGGTCACAGATCGTGACCACCTGAGCGCGCAAAGTTTGCGCTACTTCTTGCGCATCGCCTTCACAGGCGCAGCTATCGCAACGGGCCAAGAGAGTCAAGTCACCCATTTCCGATTTTGATGCAGTCAACTCGCTATCAGCATAAGCGCTGCAAGTCATTTTCTGCACCGATTACGCTATTTATTACGTAGCTGCTCCCGCAATATTTTAAATGGCTACAAGACCATTAGCATATAAAAATCGGCTCAATAATCGGTGATTTTGATGCCTATTTAAGGCGCCTATCAGCCTGTAGTCCAATAGATTATTGCGCAAGCAGCTACTGAATATGTAGTGAGTGAGTGAGTCGCAGTGTGCGACCACCTCAGCGCGTACAGTCTGCGCTACTTGGTGTGGGAAGGCTTAAGAGCCGCGGTCTTCTTTGCCGCACTCACCGCTTTGGCCTTGGGCTTCACCACCTCCTGGGGATGCACAAACCTAATCGGCCGTTTGTGCGCATCAGGCGCGGCCAGCAACTGGCGCATTGAATCGATCAACTCCGCAATCGAGCCATCATGTTTGGAGACCTTGCGCTCCAGCGTGTGCAGCTTTTGCGACAGCTCCCGATTGGTTGCCAATAGGGAGCGCCACTGCACCAAGGCACGCACCCCATGCACGCTGATCTCGGTGGCCCGAAGGCTGTTGAGCAAGGTGGCGGCCATGGTGGCCCCATGCTCGGTGAAAGCCATCGGCACATACTTGAAAAAAGCAATGGTGTCGGGTCATGTAATGCAACATTTCACACCTGAGATTTCTACAAAGATATGAGCTTCTTGCGCAATATTCCATTGACCTACAGCTCGATTGATCTTCTATTTCTTCTTCTTAGAACTTTAAATACCTCTCCCTAACTCTCTAGCCGCTAAGAGCTGTAGTTACAGGAGGTGATCACAGACTGCGCCCACCTGGGCGCATTGCAGGCCCGCCGCTAAGAAGCATCCATCACCCGGGCCAGCGCCTGCGCCGGGTTAAGTATTGGGATATCCTCAAAGCGGGTGAGGGACAACAAATCATCATCGCCCGAGACAATCAAGTCTGCTTGCGCAGCCCGTGCCAGTGCCAAGACAGCGTCATCATCCGGGTCGCGGCACACCGGCTGGGCCAGCGGCGGCGGGTCCGTCACCTCGGCCAGCATGCGCACCTGCACTAGTATCTGTTCCCGCGATGCATCTGAGCGGCTCAGCACCGCATCAAACTTAGGCCGCGCCAGCACCTCGGCCAACTCAGCCAACAGCTCAGGACTGCTGATAAACGTGACCGAGCCATTGCGCACCTGCTCCAGCAGGGCATACGAAGGCCCACGCCACAGCAAGCCCGCCAACAGTACATTGGTGTCTAAAACCGCCCGCATCCTTGGCCGTTCTCAACCGCGTTTAATGGCGCGGGCCACGCGCAGCGCGCGCCGCCCTGACTTCGGCATTGATCTCTTGCATCGACATCGGCGCAATATCCGCCGCCGCCACGCGCCCGGCAATGGACAACAATGAATCCGCCGCCGCACGCCTGCGCAGTGCCTGCGTCAGCAGTCTGTCCAGGGCTTGGGGGGTTAACAAACCAGCCGCACGCGCAGCCAGGGCGGTGGTGTCGGGCAATTCAATTTGCAGTGTAGTCACAAGTGTATCCCTCTACTGAAAAGTCACCAATCTGCGTCCATTGTATGAGTCAATGCATTGCGCCGCCAAACGTGGTCACTATTCGGTGACGAACGCAAGGGCTTCGGAGGCCACACAGTGACCTACGATCGAAACGGCAACCGTACCAGCAACACCACCTAAGGCAACCAAGTCACCCGAGGAGTGGATGTCTATCTTGGCACCAACGCCGCAGGCAGCACCAACCCCGGCAGCGGCACCGAGACCCACCTCAACCGCTTTGACGACAACGGCCGCTTGCTGTTTCAACGCGTGTGGGATGCAGGTGCCCAAGGCAAAACAGACACCAACTACCAAGGCGGCTACGACGCAGCCGGTAACCTCAAGTCCTACAGCGTATTCGACTACGCCAGCAACGCCACCAACAGCTACCAAATGGCGCTAGATCGGCGCGAGACCTACCAACAAACCTC
>JANMTF010000320.1:0-1948 GCA_031390175.1 Polaromonas sp. | reverse complement strand
GTTGGGTTTGCCTTCAAAAATACCGGTGCCTTTTTGCGCCCAGGTGGCTACGTCAGACTGGCTAAAGCCACTTTCCAGCGCGCCACCGGCAATGCCGTTGACGTTGGCCAGCGAGCCATTGCTGGCCTGCGCGGTGACGATGATTTTGCCCGGCTGCGACACCGCATTGGCTATCATGCCGCCAATGGGGTAGTAGGTGCCCGCCGTGCCGCCTGTGCCAATGCGGAAAAATTGCTGCGCCTGTGCGGCGCCTGTAGCGCCCATTGTCATCGCGCAAGCGGTGGAAAGCGTTGCTAGTAAATGTGTGAGTTTCATACGATGCCCTAGATAAGTTAACGTAGCAGATACAAAGCAAGAGTAAAACATAAGATGTACGCTAAAACACTCAGTGAAAGCCCGGGCATGCACCCAGATACCTTTGCCAACCCGTCGGAACAATCCATGCCGCTGGCCCACTCCCGCCGCCACCTGCTGCGCAGCACTCTGGCGCTGGCCGCTGCCTACGCTACCAGCCCGTGGCTGATGGCCGCTGAGCCAGAGCCGCAAGATGAGGTGTGGACAGACACCGCCCGCAGCCGCGAGGTACCCGCGCTGCTGCGTTGGCCCGCAGGCAAACCGCAGGGCGTGGTGATCTTCTCGCACGGCCTGGGCGGGCGGCGCACGGGAGCTGATGTGTGGGGCACGGCCTGGGCGCAAGCAGGCTTTACGGTGGTGCACCTGCAGCATGCGGGCAGCGACAACGTGTCGCTCAAGGGCGGCTTTAGCGCCCTGCGTAAAGCCATGGCCCCCGAGCAATTGCTAGCCCGAGTGGCTGATGTGAAGTTTGCTATTGACGAGATAGCGCGTAAGCATGCCGACAGTGCCAGCCTGTGGGCGCAAGTGCCCGTGCAAAAACTGGCCGTTGCAGGTCACTCGTTTGGCGCGCGCACCGTGCAAGCGTTGGCAGGCCAGGCTTACCCCAAAGCCGGTAATTGGAGCGGGCTGGACAAGCGCGTCAAGGCCTTCATCGCGCTCAGCCCGGCACTGGGCAAAGACGTCGCCGAGAAGCAGGCGCTGGACGATGCCAAAGCCATGCAGCGCCCCATGCTGGTGGTGTCGGGCAGCCTGGACGGCGAAGTGCTGAACAATGGGGAGACAGTCGCCTCCCGCCGCATGGTGTACCACAGCCTGCCCCTTGGTGCCAAAGCCCTGCTGTGGCTTGAAGGCGCTGACCATTTGACCTTTGCAGGGATAGACAAGCAAATCCCCAGCAACTTCTTGATGCGCAGAGACAAGCGCACCCTGGCCGCCGAAGACGAACACCACCAGCGTGTGGCAGCTGTTACTTCAGCTTGGCTTAAAGAGCAATTATTAGCGCAACCCATGGGCACACCAACGGGCTTGGGCGGTGCTGATGTGTGGCTGCGGGGTTAGTTCCCAGTTGTTGTCAATACCCATCGCGCGCGCAAACTGCTGCCAAAGCGAATCGCGTGTTTCAGCTGTGCTACGAACGCGGGATCGTTCATTTGCACCGTATGGCCCTCTACCGCCCGCCAAGGCAAGGTCAAAGCGCACATCCGCTTTCAAGACAGTGGCCAGCGCACTGGATAAACTTTTGACGTGTGATCATGGTGACTCTTTTCGCTGAAGAGAGCTAAAACACCAAATGCGAAAGTTCAGTGCGGTACTTCGCCTACCCGTGGGCGGTCTGGGCGTAGCCAGGCAAACACCACCAACGCCGCACCAGCCAGCCCCGCAGCCAGCAGGAATGCGCTGGCCGGGCTCCATAACCACAATGCGCCCGCAATCAACGACGCGGGCAGATAAACGGTACCCGTCACAAAGTTGTACATGCCGATGGCGGACCCACGGCGCTCGGCCTCCAGATCGACGATAAAGGCTTTGTTTTGGGCCTCGTCTATCGCGTAGAACACGCCGTACAGAAGAAACAGCGCCACGATTTCCCAGC
>JANMTF010000307.1:0-4908 GCA_031390175.1 Polaromonas sp. | reverse complement strand
TTTGGTACTGCTGGCGATGCTCAGCCGCTGCGGGCGCAGCTGCGACCCCAGAGTGGAGAACTGCTCGTCTGGCGTGCGCAGCGGTGGCAGCAGCTACGGCGGCTACAGCTCGGGCGGCGGGCACAAATAATGCAATGATTTTTTAAGGAGAACTGCTATGGTGGAATGGTTAAGACCCGGGGCCTTTGCTGGCTCGATTGTCTTTGCGCTGGTCGGCGTGGCGATTTTTTGGCTGTGCTTTGTCATCATTGACAAACTCACGCCTTACAAGCTGTGGGAAGAAATCGTCGAAAAGCAAAACATGGCGCTGGGGGTGGTGGTGGCGGCGATGTGCTTGGGCATCTCCCTGATCGTGGCTGCGGCTATACATGGGTGATTTTTAAATACCTAATACCGAAACGGACTTCCGGACGCAGAGGACGCAAAAGGAATACAAAAAGCTAACCTAAGCATTCGCTGTAATCAAAGCGATCCCATTCAAGCTTATTGGTGTTTTTGGTTTTCATTTCTTTCTTCTTTTGCGTCCTTTGCGTAACTTTTGCGTCCTCTGCGTCCGGAAGTCCTGTATTTTCGCCAACATGCCAGCCATGCAAGTCAAAGAACCCACCAAACCAAGACCCATAGAACTCGCCCTGCTGGCCAGCGTGTTTGTGGTGGCGGCTTGCGGCTTGCTGTATGAGCTGGCGGCGGGGGCGATTGCGTCGTATCTGCTGGGGGATTCGATTTTGCAGTTCTCCACCATCATTGGCACCTACCTGTTTGCGATGGGCATAGGTTCGTGGCTCTCGCGCTATGTGGAGCGCCAGTTGCCAGCGCATTTTTTGCGTATTGAGTTGCTGGTGGGTCTGGTAGGTGGCTTGTTACCTGCCACCTTGTTCATCGCCAATGCGTATGCGCCGCAGAGTTTCAGGCCGCTGCTCTACGGCTTGGTGATGTTGGTGGGCATCTTGGTGGGGCTGGAGATTCCGCTGGTGATGCGCATTCTTAAACGCAATGTGCAGCTCAAGGATTTGGTGTCCCAAGTACTCACCTTTGACTATCTTGGCGCGCTGGCCGTGAGCGTGGCTTTCCCCTTGGTACTGGTGCCGCAGTTGGGCCTGGTGCGCACAGGCCTGCTGTTTGGGCTGCTGAATGTGGCCGTCGCGTTTTGGGCGCTGTGGCTGTTTCGCGGTGAATTGCGGGCCTTCAAAAGCCATGTGGTGGCTGCGCTGGCGGCCCTGGGCTTGCTGGGCGGGGCGTTTGCGGGGGCCGACCACATCACCAGCTTGGCAGAAGACAAGTTTTACCAAGACCGCATCGTCTTCAGCGAAAACTCGCCTTACCAGCGCATCGTCGTCACGCATGGCCGTGCGGGGCATCGCTTGTTCCTTAACGGCAATTTGCAGTTTGCCCAGCGCGATGAATACCGCTACCACGAGGCCTTGGTACACCCGGCCATGGCAGCGCATGGCGCTGCTAAAAAAGTAGCCGTGCTGGGCGGTGGTGACGGCATGGCGGTGCGCGAGGTATTGAAATACCCCGGAGTGGAAACCATCACCTTGGTAGAGCTCGACCCGAACATGACCCGCCTGTTCACGCACAACCCCACGCTGGCCGCGCTCAACAGCCATGCATTGGCATCGCCCAAGGTTAAAATCGTCAACACCGATGCCTTCCACTTTTTAGAAACCACCCAAGAGACATTCGACGTGATCGTGGTGGACTTTCCAGACCCCACCAACTTCAGCATAGGCAAGCTCTACACGACCAGCTTTTACGCCTTGCTAGACCAGCGCCTGTCGGCCAGTGGTTATGCTGTGATTCAAACCACCTCGCCCCTAGTGGCCCGCAAAAGTTTTTGGACCGTGGCGCGCACCATCGAAGAAGTAGGCCTCACCGCCAAGCCCTACCACGCCCATGTGCCCAGCTTTGGCGAATGGGGCTTCATCATTGCCAGCCGCAGACCCTACCGCCTGCCCACCGCGTTGCCCGAAGGCATGAAATTTTTGAGCCTGCCCAGCTTGCACCTGTTGTTTGACTTTCCCCAAGACATGACCCGCGTAGCCACCCAACCCAACCGCCTGAGCAACCAGTTGCTGGTGACCACCTTTGAAGAAGAATGGGGCAAGGTGCTGCATTAGAGTGCAGCGGCGACAACACATGTGCTTAACCACACAGCTCTGCGCACCACCCGCTCGAACACCAGAGTTCAAATGGATCCAGATATCGTTCGAATCGGGACAAGTTCAAACGGGGTCAGATCAAAATTCAGGACAACCATCTCATTGGAGCGCACAGTGACAATACGAAATTTTGCTCTGACCCCTTTTGAACGTTCTCGCCGAAGCTTGATCACTGCGAGCGCACTCTCCCCTCTGTTGTTAGCAGGCTGCAAACCCACCCACGACATCACCGGCCAATTCACTGGCACCTCCCCCGAGCGCGGCCACCTGCTACGCCAGCCGTTCAAAACGCAGACCCCCAGCACAACCCACACCGTCCACACCCTCATCGCAGGCGGAGGCGTAGCGGGCTTGTCCGCCGCCCGCGCGCTGCGCCTGCAAGGCATTGACGACTTCGCCCTGCTAGAGCTGGAGAGCGAAGCCGGTGGCAACGCCCGCGCCGCCAGCATGGCGGGCATGCAACATCCGATAGGCGCGCACTACCTGCCGCTGCCTGGCGACGCAGCGCCCGAAGCACAAGATTTTTTGGAAGAACTGGGCCTGCGCAAGCGCGTGGCAGGGCGCTGGCAATACGACGAGCGCCACCTGTGCCACAGCCCGCAAGAGCGGCTGTTTTTTAACGAGGCTTGGCAAGACGGCTTGCTGCCCTTGGCAGGCGTAGGCCCAGATACGCTGGCGCAGTATGCGCAGTTTTCCAACATCGTAGACCAATGGCGGGCTACCGGCGGGTTTCAACTTCCGATGGTGAATACGCTGGTAGCCCAGCAAAATATCGCGGCGCTAGCTATGCCTTTTGTAGCGTATTTGAACGCACAAGGCTTAAACGATACGCATTTGCGCTGGTACCTGGACTATTGCTGCCGCGACGACTACGGCGCTGGCATCGAGGTGGTGAGCGCTTGGGCAGGCATCCACTATTTCGCCGCACGCCACGGGTTTGCAGCCCCAGACAGTGGGGGCAGTGAGCGCAGCAGCGACCCAAGTGCAGAGCGCGACAAGCCACGCGAAAGCGTGCTCACTTGGCCCGAGGGCAACGCTTATCTCACGCGCGCCTTGGCCAAGCCCTTAGGTGAGCGTGTGCGCACTGGCCGGGTGGTGCTGCGCATTGCAGAGGGAAAATCGGGCGTGACAGTCGACGCGCTGAACGTGCAAACCCAAGCTGTGGAGCGCTGGCAAGCCCAGCGCTGCATCGTGGCGCTGTCTATCTTCATCGCCCACCGCGTAGTAGACAACCCGCCAGACTTTCTGCGCCAGGCTGCGCAGCACACCAGCTACTCCAGCTGGCTGGTAGCCAACGTGCACATCAACGCGGCATTGCAAGACACGGGTGGCGACAAGGGCGGCGCAGCCGCATCGTGGGACAACGTGATCTACAACCCGGCACAGTCCAACGCTCCCCATGCGGGCGGCCTGGGCTATGTAGACGCCATGCACCAAAGCACCCGCACCGCACCCGGCCCCAGCGTGCTCACTTACTACCGCGCGCTGGGCTCCGGTGCCGAGGCACGCCGCACCCTGTTGACCAAGCCGTGGGCGCAGCACAAAGACGAGACTTTGGCTGATTTGGCGGTAGCCCATCATGATATTTTTGAGCGGGCAGTGCAAGTCAACATCACGCGCTATGGTCACGCCATGGCAGTACCTACCTCGCAATTTTTAAGTCAAATTGGGCTGCAGGCCAATCAGGCATCGCGGGAGCAGCTACTAAATACAGAGCGAAAGGGTTTAGCCTACGCCCCTCGCGCCACGCCACACACGCAGCGCTTAAGCTTTGCACACAGCGACTGGTCGGGTTATTCGGTGTTCGAAGAAGCTTTTACGCGGGGCTTGCATGCGGGGTTGGTTTAAAGCTCTGGTTTGATGCGCGCAGGTTTGAGGCTTCGCGCATGGGTAGGTGTTTGTACGCCCAGGTGGCTGCGTACGCCCGAGGGCTTGTTGGGTACGCCCGAGGACTTGTTGGGTACGGCTACGCGGCTGTCCCCCGTGCTGGCTTATGGCCAGCGACTCCTCCTTTATGCCGCTACGCCGTACACACCAAGCGCCAGGGCCGCGACCATGGCGGGTCTGCGTCGGTGCAAGACCCGCTGTGGTGGAAACGTGGCGACTGCACCGGCGGTACAACGCTCACCAAACCGGACGGGTAGTGTCTGCACAGCCACTGGAACGCCCACCAAACTCGCAAGATCAGGTCGGTGGTGCACTTAGCGCAGCGGCATAAAGGAGGAGTAGCTGGCCATAGGCCAGCACGGGGGACAGCCGCGGAGCTAAGTGCACCGCCGACCTGGTCCCGTACAAAACAAACAAGTAAGTCGCCGACCCGATCCCGTGCAAGAGCAGAACATCACCCCCCCAGCAACTTCCCCTCAGCCACAGCCAAAGCCTCAGGCTTACCGCTCAGCACCAGCGTATCCCCGTCCTGCAGCACACACCCATCGTCAACAGCCACCTGCGCACCCGCAGCACGGCGCAGGCTGACTACCCGCACCCCCATGCCATGCAAGGCCAGATCGCTTAAAGCCGTGCCCACCGTCTTGGCAGACAAAGGCAAGGTAATGGTGGTCAAGCGCTCATGGTGCATCTCGTCTACCGTGTCGTCGTCCACCCCGTGAAAGTAGCCGCGTAGCAGGTTGTAGCGGGCATCGCGCTGGTCTTGCACGGTGCGGATCACGCGGCGCATGGGCACGCCTACCAAGGCCAGCGCGTGGCTGGCCAGCATGAGGCTGCCTTCGATGGACTCGGGCACCAC
>JANMTF010000286.1:0-12480 GCA_031390175.1 Polaromonas sp. | reverse complement strand
CTCGGTCACCATATGGTCGGTGGGCTTCACGTCCAGGCCATCGAGCTCGCTGATGGTGCGGGCCTGGTTGTTGGCTTGGTAGGCGCGCTGCACAAACTCGATCACCTCGCCATCGTCGGCGCTCACAAAGCCTGCCGGGCCGAACAGGTTGGACTGGCGCAGGCGGCGCTGGGTCATCTCGGCTGTGTCGTCTTCAAAACCAAAATGCGTCCAGACAAAGTCAAACTCGCCCACGCCTGCGGGCTGGATGTGGCGCGTAGAGAGCGAGTTGACCTGCTGCTGGATGATGAGGCTGGGAAACAGGGTCATCATCACCACGGTGGGAGTGATGTCGCCCAGCTTCCACCAAGCCTCGGGCACCACGTCCAGCAGCCGCGCATCGCCCAGCTGCATATTGGCTTTGAACGAGGTCACCCCCTCGGTGACGGCGGCAGTGGCAGCCGCTGCCTCGTTGCGCCGCGAGACCATGCAGGCGTGGCGGCCTTTGTCGTCCAGAATCATCTGGCTGCGCTGGTCGGCGCGCCACAGGCCAAAGGTGACAAACCAGGTGTGCAGCAGGCCGGGGTGGTAGGGGTCTTTGATGTTCTCTTGCATCAGCTTCCAGTTGGCGGGGATGCGCTGGCGGTTGATGCCCAAGAGCTTGAGCGGTTTGTGAAACACCCTGTCAAAGTAGGGCAGAACGTTGGGGCCCAAATAGTCTTCAAAGCTCTCTACGTCATGGTCAAAAGAGGCGAACACCACGCCGCCGCGCCGCGCTACTTTGAGCTTGGTCAGGCCGTGGTCGCAGAGCTGAAAATCTTCTGCCATACCGCCTTGCTTGGTCTTGCTGCCATCTGCTTCTACCCGCTCCACACCGTTCTTGAAAGTTAAGCCAACTAAGTCGCCATTGAGCTTATACGTCCACTGGTGGTAGGGGCAGACAAAGCTGCGTGCGTTGCCGGTGCGCTCTCGTACAAACTGCACGCCCCGGTGTGCGCAGCGATTTTCTACGACGTGGATAGAGTCGCTTTGCCCTGGGCGGCCGCGCTCGCGCACCATCACTACGCTGCGCTCGCCAATCTGCGTGCGCTTGTAGTCACCCGCCTTGGGTATCTCGCACTCCAGGCCGACGTAGCACCAGTGATTTTTGTAAAACAAGTGCTCCAGCTCGCGCTGGTACACCGCTTCATCGGTATACACCCAGCCTGGCGCGCGGCTGGTGGGTGCGTCGCCCCAGGTGGGCGCTGTGGCGGGCTGGACAAGATGGATAGGGATAGTAGCATTCATGATGAAAATTATCGTTGATTCACTCGACGTTGGCTATGCTTGCGCATCAACGCCACAGAAACGCGCATTGCCATAGAGCGACAGCCAGCGCGCTGTGTAAAAACTATAGTAAGTTGCGCAGCGCCATAGCCGTCTCTCGCAAAACACCCAGCACGCGCGCGGCGGCTTGCTCCTTGGTTTCGCCATGCATGGGTATGGTTACGCTCAAGGCGCCTGCCAAGGTGCCTCGTGCGTCGCGCAGGGGTACGGCAATACCCCGGTAGTTAAGTTCTAGTTGCTGCTCCGACATGGCCCAGTCTTGCTGGCGTATAAAGGCCAGCTCGGTGCTCAGTTGCACCTTATCGGTGATGGTGTGCTGGGTAAAGGTGCGCAAGGTTTGTGGGGCTAGCCAGTCATCGTAGTGCGGCGCTGGCCTGGTGGCCAGCAACAGCATGCCAGCAGCGGTAACGTGCGCAGGCACCTGCGCACCCAGCACATAGCCGGTGCTCATCAAACGGTTCGGGCCGTTGCGCGCTACGTAGACTATGTCGTCGCCTTCCATCATGCTCACGTACGCCATTTCCTGTGTGCCGGCGGTGATGCGCTGCAAAAACGGCTGCGCAATACGCGCCAATCGGGACGACTCAATAAACCCCTGGCCCAATCGCAGTACGCGTGGCGTGAGCCAAAATAGTTTGCCGTCGGTGCCCACATAGCCTAGGTGGGCAAGGGTCAGCAGGTGCCTGCGGGCCACCGTGCGAGTTACGCCGACGATGACGGCCATTTGCGCGGCCGTCACGCGCGAGTGGGTGTCGCTAAAGGCCTCCAGCATGCCCAGGCCTTTTTCCAGCCCGGCTATCCAGTCGCGCCGCTGTAGCGCCGCGCCGCTGGGTGCCTGGGAGGGGGTGAGGGACTTGGTGGGCATGATGGGTAGGAGCCTGGTGTACTGTGGTGCGCGGTGTATTGAGTTGGCTACAAGCGTGGGGTAGCTTGGCGGCGAGATCGTTCAGACAAACCCTTGAAAAGAGCGATTATCGAACATATTTGCACGATAGTCGATCCAATTGCTACGGCTGAGTGAACCGAACTTAGGACAATACGTTGTAGCTTGGCATAGTTTGGTGGCGATGTGCTTGAAGCACGTTCACAGCTTGCAATCACTGTAAATTACTCCTTATCTTCCGTCTTAAAGGTCATCTGATGAAAAAACGTTTCGCTCTCAAATTAGTAGCTGCTTGCGCATTATCTGTAGCTGCAGTAGGCTCTTTCGCACAAAATTCCATCAAAGTGGCTGCGATTGTCGAGCTCTCGGGTGGCGGCGCTACAGCAGGCACCAACTTTAAAAACGGCGTGGACATGGCCGTCAATGAAGTCAACGCTGCGGGCGGCATTTTGGGCAAAAAGATCGAGCTGATCACGTCTGACACCACCACCAACCCCGGCGTGGCCTTGGGTTTGACAAAAAAAGCCATTGACCAAGACGTGTTTGCCATCTTTGGCCCGGTGTTCAGCGGCTCCATCATTGTGAGCATGAAGGAAAGCGAGAAAGCGCAGATCCCTAACTGGACCGGGGGCGAGGCGGCCAACATCACCTTGCAGGGCAACCCCTACATTTTCCGTACCAGCTTTACGCAAGCCACTGCCATGCCCAAGGTGGCCAAGTACATTGCCAGCCAGCCCAATATTAAAAACCTGGCCATCATTTACGTGAACAACGACTTTGGCAAGGGCGGCCTGGAGATGATCAAAAAGGCTTTGGCCAATAGCAACACCAAGATCGCCACCGAAGTGTCAACCGACGCGAGCCAGGTGGACTTTTCCGCCGCCGTCATTAAAGCCAAGCAGTCCAATGCCGACGCGGTGTTTGTGTACCTGAACGAAGACGAGTCCGCCCGCATCTTGCGTGAGCTGCGCAAGCAGGGCTGGAACAAGCCGATCATCGGCGAGACCACCCTCACGGGCCAAAAAGTGATTGACCTGGCAGGCGAGGCCGCCAACGGCGCGATTGCCCACGTGGGCCTGACGGTGGACGCACCATCGCCCGAGATGCTCAAGTTCAAGGCCAAGTTTTACCAAAACTACAAGTACATCAGCGACCATAACGGCATCAAAGGCTACACCGGCATTTATTCGATGAAGGCCGCGATAGAAAAAGTTGGCAAGCTAGACCGCGCTGCCGTAGCCAAAGCCATGCACGGCCTGAACATCAGCGCGTCGCGCTACCCCGGCGTGCTGCTGGACGTGAACTTTGACAACAAAGGCGACCTGGACCGCGCCAGCTACTTGGTGCAGGTGAAAAACGGCAAGCAGGAAGTGATTGAAGTACTGCCAGCGCTGAACGCCAAGAAGTAAGCTACTTCGCTTCACAAGCCAGTTAGTTGCGTTGCCGAACCGATGGCAAACAATTAACTGGTTTTTTTGTTTTCTCTTTTTCGCGCCTTTCGCGTAATCTTCGCGTCTTTCGCGGCCGGAAACTTGTATCTAACCCATGACCGACTTCCTCCAACTCTTCTTCAGCGGTCTGTCCACCGGCAGCATCTATGCGCTGGCGGCCCTGGGCTTCACGCTTTTGTGGCAGGCAGCGGGCACCATCAATTTTGCGCAGGGCGAGTTTGTCATGCTGCCTGCCTTTGCCATGCTGGCCTTCATGGGCATGGGCGCGCCGCTGTTGGTCAGCCTGGGGCTCACAATGATCGTCGCCACGGCGGTATTGGGCTGGGCCTTCAAGCGCAGCGTGGTCGATCCGCTGTTCAAGTTTGGCATGATGCCCATTGTGGTGGCCACCATCGGTCTGTCCATTGTGATGCGCAACGGCTTGCGCGCAGGTTACAGCGCCGAGGCGCATGCCTTCCCGTCGATGTTTGGCGACAAGCTGTTCAATATTGCCGGGGTCACCATCACCATGGGCGATGTGGGCACCCTGGTCAGCGCCCTCATCATCGTGTTTGCGGTGCAGGCCTTTATTGCCAAAACCGTGACCGGCCGGGCCATGCAGGCCGTGGCGCAAAACACCGAGAGCGCCAGTGTGCTGGGCATCAACGTGCCGCGCATGATTTTTTATACCTTTGCCATCAACGCCGTGTTGGCCTGCATGGCCGCGCTGCTGGTCACGCCCACGTACCTTGCCAAGTTTGACATGGGCGAGTCGCTGGGCACCAAGGCGTTTTTTGCAGCCATCATTGGCGGCTTTAACAATTCGCGTGGGGCGCTGCTGGGTGGCCTGATCGTGGGGGTGAGCGAGAACCTGGCGGCGGCCTATATCTCGCCGTCCTACAAAGACGCAGTGGCGCTCATCATTTTCATGGTGGTGATTTTGTTTAAACCGCAAGGCCTCTTGGGCAAAAAAGAGGAGCGCAAGGTATGAGTAACGCACTCCCCACCACCCATGCCGTGCCCGCCAGCCAGAGCGGTGGCGCACGCTCAGTGACCACAGGCACTATTATTTTTATAGCTGCTTGCGCTATTATTCTTTTGGTTGCGCCGCAGTTTCTTAAAAATTACGGGGTGTACCTGTTCACCTACTGGCTGATCTTCGTCATCGCCACCATGGGGCTGAACCTGACCGTGGGCTACGCGGGGCAAAAGTCCCTGGGGCACGCCGCCTTCTTTGGCATCGGCGCGTACACAGTGGCTATTTTGCTCAAAGCGGGCCTGAGCTGGTGGCTGGGCATGCCGATAGCGATAGCCCTGTGCTTTTTTGTCGGCTTGATCGTCGGCTTCCCGGCGCTGCGGGTGCAAACCATCTATTTGGCCTTCGCTACGCTGGGCTTTAACACCGCCATGTATCTGGTGATGCGCAATGAAGAATGGCTCACAGGCGGCACCTTTGGCATCAACGGCATTGCCCGGCCCGAGATTTTTGGCCTCTCGCTCAAGGGTGGCTTGGCCTACTACTATTTTGTGCTGGCCTGCGCCGCCATCATGATTGCCCTGCTGTGGGGCCTCCTGCGCTCACCCTGGGGCAAGGCCTTTACTGCCCTGCGTGACAACCCGATACGCGCCGAGAGCCTGGGCATCGACACCCGCAGCTACACGCTGATGAGCTTTGCCATTGGCGCGGTGTATGCTGGTGTGGCGGGTGTGCTGTTTGCGTCCCTGGTGGACTTTATCGAGCCTGCGCCGTTTGCTGTGGGCGCGTCGATCATGATGTATTTGATGGTGGTGGTCGGTGGTTCGGGCTACTTCTGGGGCCCGCTGCTGGGCGCAGCCGTAGGAGTGGTGGTGCCCGACTGGATACGCGATGCAGCGCCTGCGCTGGCTAACTGGTACCTGCCTTTGTTTGGCCTGGTGGTGGTGCTGATGATGATCTGGCTGCCCGATGGGCTGCTGAGCTTGAAAGACCGCCTGAAAGAAAAACACGACTCACGCCAAGCCAGCGCAGCCCGTGCCCAGCGCGCTGCTGATATGGGAGCGGTGGATAGGGGCGCTGCCGATGCGGCTAAACCAGCAGGAGCTGCGCAATGAGCCTCCTTAAAGTGACCAATTTAAAGAAAGCCTACGGCGCGATCCAGGCTGTAGGCGGCGTGAGCTTTGAGGTGCAGCCGGGCGAAATTTTTGGGGTCATCGGCCCCAACGGCTCGGGCAAAACCACGCTGTTCAACTCCATGCTGGGCCAGATCACGCCCGACGAAGGCAAGATTGAACTGAACGACAAAGACGTGACCAAGCTGGGCCCGCTGGAGCTGAGCCGCCGTGGCGTGGGCCGCACTTTTCAAACCCTGCAAGTGTTTGGCAAGATGACTGTGCGCGACAACCTGATCGTCGCGGCGCAGGAGCACCAGGGCAGCATGTGGAGCCGCATGTTTGCGCCCAGCGACTCGGGCCTGGGCGACAAGGCCGACGCACTCATCAAACAGTTTCGCATTGAGCATGTGGCGCATCTCAAAGCAGGCACGCTGAGCTATGGCCAGCAAAAACTGGTGGACATTGCCATGGCCTTTATGAGCGAGCCCGATTTGGTGCTGCTGGACGAACCCTGCGCGGGTGTGAACCCTTCGCTGGTCGGCGGTATTTCTACGCTATTGAAAGACCTGAACCAGAACCCGCGCTTTGGTAAAAAAAGCAGCTTCGTCGTGATTGAACACAATATGGATTTTGTGATGGACGTGTGCCACCGCATCATGGTGATGGTCGAAGGCAAGGTGCTGGCCATCGGCACACCCGCCGAGATTCGTGGCAACAAACAAGTGCTAGACGCTTATCTGGGAGCTTGAAGATGAGCGCAGTTAACAACAACGACACTTGCATTGAATTCCAGGACGTGGTCGCAGGCTACAAGGATTTCATGATCCTGAATAACCTGAACCTCAAGATCAAACGCAACGCCATCACGCTCTTAATCGGCCCCAACGGTGCCGGTAAATCTACGGTGCTTAAAACCCTGTTTGGCCTGCTCAAACCGCGCCAAGGCAAGGTACTGTTTGACGGACAAGACATCTCGGGTGCCACACAAAAAGACCTGCTGGCCAAAGGCATTGCCTTTGTGCCGCAGGGCCGCAACCTGTTTGGCCAACTGACGGTGTGGCAAAACCTGGAGCTGGGCGGCATCACCCTGGGCACCAAGACCACGCACGAGCGCATCCCCGAAGTGCTGGAGTTTTTCCCGCGCGTCAAAGAGCGTTTGCATTCCCAGGCCAGTGCGCTGTCGGGCGGTGAGCAAAAACAGCTAGAAATAGGCCGTGCCCTGCTGCTGCGCCCCAAGGTGCTGCTGATCGACGAACCCTCCATTGGCCTGTCCCCCATCGTTGTGCAAGACGTGTTCAAGCTGCTGCGCAAGTTGGTAGAGCAGGGCACTACCGTGCTGATTGTCGAGCAAAATGTGAAAAGCGCTTTGAAAATATCGGACGACGCGGTGGCGCTGGAGTCGGGGCGCTGCGTGCTGCATAAGCCAGCGTCTGAATTGCTGGCGGATCCGAATATTGAACGGCTATTTTTGGGCGGCCATGTGGCTACTACTTCATAGTGTGCTTGATGTTCTACGGTTTTAATACGGGGATTTTTTGAACGCAGAGGGCGCAAAGATTCCGCAGAGGGCGCAAAAAAGAGGAGAAAATGAAGACAAAATTTAGAAAATTCAACGCAAAATTTTGTAGTTTTTAGAAATTTTTAAGTAATTAATTTTGAATTTCTTTTTTGGTATTTTTTGGTATTTCTTTTCTGCGCTCTCTGCGTAACCTTTGCGTCCTCTGCGTTCAAAAATTCCCCTGTCCCTCTTCCTCTTCCATGTGCCAGCCGTAAACCATTCAAAACTGGGTAAAACAAAATGAGCGACCTCCTCACCACCGCCGCCAGCCAACGAGAGCCGCTGCAAGCTTCCTTCAGCGATGCCTCCAACCCCATCGGTCTGGACGGCATCGAGTTCATCGAATACGCCACGTCTAAACCCCAAGCCCTGGGCCAGGTACTAGAGATGATGGGCTTTAAGCCCGTGGCGCGGCATCGCTCGCGTGAGGTGCTGCTGTACCGCCAGGGCGCGATGAATATCGTCGTCAACGCCCACCTCAGCGAAGTGCAAGGCGCGGCGCATGGCAGCGATGTGCCTACCATTTCCGCCATTGCCCTGCGCGTGCGCGATGCACGCGCGGCCTATGCCTATGCCAAAGAGCGCGGCGCGTGGGAGGTGCCTACGCGCGCCGAGGTGATGGAGCTGAACATCCCCGCCATCCACGGTGCGGGTGCGAGCCGTATTTACTTTGTCGACCGCTACCAGGAGTTCAGTATTTACGATGTGGACTTCACCCCGATCCCGTCGGTAGACCAAAAACCTGTCGCTGTCGCTGGCATCCACTTCTTTGGCGTGGTGCAGTACATCGGCCCCGAGCGCAGTAATGACTGGACCGAGTTTTACAAAGAGCTGTTTGGCTTTGGTGAGATACCCGACGAAAAGCGCTTTGGCATCATGCCCAAAGGCCGCCTCTTGCAAAGCCCTTCTTCAACCACCCCAAGCGCCTTCATGTTGCAACTGGTAGAGCCTGAGATGAATGTACTGGACGCCGATGAAAAGCTGCAACGCATCGGGCTGGGCGTGCCTGATGTACTGGCCGCAGTCACTGCTCTGCGCCAGTTGGGCATGGAGTTTGTAGAGACCAGTGCAGCGCATACCGAGCAGCGCGGCGCAATCACCAAAACCTATTTGGGCGGCGTGGTGTTTGAGCTGGTGCAAAGCGCCAAGAGCGCCAGCCCAGCAACTGCGAAGGCCTAAACCATGGCCAATCACATCATCACTGGTTTTGGCATGGACACCATCAGCCTGGCGGGGCCGATAGAGGCCAAGTTGGAGGCGATGAAAGACGCAGGCTTTAGCCAGGTGATGCTCAAAGCCAACGATTTGGTGGGTCACCCGCAAGGGCTGGACGCTGCAGTCAAAGCCGTCAAAGCCAGCGGCTTGCGCGGCACTGGCTTTCAGGTGCTGCGCGACTTTGAAGGCTTGAGCGGCCACCTGCACGACTACAAAGTAGACATCGCCAAGTCGATGCTGGAGATGGCCGCCAAGCTGGACTGCAAGGTGCTGCTGGCTTGCTCATCCGTATCCGCTCACGCCAGCCAAGACCTGGACAAAATTGCCAAAGACCTGCGCAAGCTGGCCATGCTCGCCGTGCCGTTCGGCATCAAGATCGCCTACGAGGGCTTGAGCTGGGGCCGCACTATCAACGAGTTCACCACCTCGTGGGACGTGGTGTGCCGCGCTGATGCGCCTAACTTGGGCATCTGCGTAGACTCCTACCATGTGCTGGCAGCTAAAACTCCGCTGGTGGAATTGGACTTTTTAGACCCGGCCAAAATATTTCTTGTGCAACTGGCCGACTTCATGTGGAGCGAAACCAAAAGCTTTGAAGAGCGCCGCGACACCGCCCGCACCTTCCGTGTGTTCCCCGGCGAGGGCGTGCATAACGACGACTTGGTAGACCTGGTGCTGCGCTTGGAAAAACTGGGCTACTGCGGCGACTACAGCTTTGAAGTGTTCAACGACGACTACCTTAATTTGCCACTGCCCCTGGTAGCCGAGCGCGCCCGCAAAAGCGCCACCTGGCTGGCCCAAGACGTGCTGCGCCGCTCCACGCCACTGCCTAACGCCATGCGTTTGAAGGCTATTTAGTTATATTGATACTATCTATTTAGTAGCTGCTCCCGCGATATTCTATTGGCTACAGCCCTAAAACATGTACAAAAAATGCACTTTGGACTGAACAACGAACAAAAAATGATGATCGACACGGTGCGTCGATTCATCGCGGAAGAATTACAACCCTTGGAAGAGCAGGTTGAGCAATCCGGGGCGCTAGACCCTGCAAAAGCCAAACACATTTTTGAAAAATCCAAAGCCCTGAGCCTGTACGCACTGAATATCAGCGCAGAGCTGGGCGGTGGCGGTTTAAGCACCATTGACCGCATGCTGTGCGAGGAGCAGTTTGGCCACACGACCGACATTTTGATTCGCCGCGCCTTTGGAAATGTTTACGAGGCGCTGCTGGCCTGCAAGGGCGCGCAGGTCGAGCGTTGGCTTACGCCCTGCGTGCGCGGCGAGCGCATCGCGTCGATTGCCATCACCGAGCCCGGTGCAGGCAGCGATGCGCAGGGCATCAAAACCCGTGCCGAAATGCAAGCGGACGGCACTTGGTTACTCAATGGCAGCAAGCACTTCATCAGCGACGCAGAGGTCAGCGACTTCTTCATCGTCTCGGCCAAAACCGCAGACAAAGAAATCTCACTGTTTCTTGTAGACAAAGGCACGCCAGGTTTCACCTTAGGCAAAGACCAAAAAATGATGGGCCTGCGCGGCACCTCGCATAACGAGCTGTGGTTTGACAACGTGAAGCTTGAGCCTATCGCCCTCTTGGGCGAACGCGGCAACGGCTTCAAAATGGCCATGCAGGTGCTTGGCGTGGTGCGCCTCGCGCAAGTCGGTGCGCGCGCTGTAGGCAAAGCCGCGCATGTGCTGGAGCTGATGGCAGACTACGCTGCACAGCGCAACCAGTTTGGCAAACCGATTGCCGACTTTCAGATGGTGCAGCAAATGCTGGCCGACAGCGTGATCGAGGTCAACGCCGCCCGCTGGATGGTGCTGCACGCCGCATGGAAGATAGACCAGGGCATTGACGCGCGCGACGACATCGCCATGGTCAAAGTCCACGCTGCCGAAACCCTAGGCCGTGTGGTGGACCGCGCCGTGCAAGTGTTTGGTGGCATGGGTTACTGCAAAGATCTATCCATAGAGCGCTACTACCGCGACGCCCGCATCGCCCGCATCTACGACGGCACCAGCGAGATCCACCGCACAGTGATTGCGCGCAGCTTGGCTAAGCGCGGGGCGGAGCTGTTTGACCTGCATCGGTGAGTTTTCTCACCAGCTCAGGCTCGTCGCTGCGCAGACCAAACCAGGGACGCAAAAATTCAACGCGGCGAACCGCCACATACCCTGCATAGCTCAGCAGCAATGTAACTGCAACCAAAATCGGGCCTTCTACGGCAGGTGGCCATTGCCATGGCTGCATGACTTGGCTGGCGACAATGATCACCGTTTGGTGAAAAATATAGACTGGAAAAACCGCTTGCGTCAAGCGTAAACGCAGCGGATGGTCAACATTCAATAGCTTGTGTGCAAAACCACCAGCAGCCACCAGAGCGCCCCATTGCAGTGTGGCAATGACCAAATGTTCCAAAGGCTTGGATGGCCTTATGCCTACCAGCACTGCCCAGCTAATCAATGCCGCAAGCAACGCGGACCACCGCCATTTGACCAAGCCAAGCCACAGACTAGGCTGGGTGGCAAAAACAGCACCTGCTAAAAACATGCCGAAATACATCGCGTGGTTAAACCAGTCTCCCCACAGCGCATGGGTGGACGGGTAACGTGCGGACAGCGTGATGCGGACGATAAAAATTACCGCAATCGGAACAGCTGCCAAGCGTGCGCCAGCCAATAGTGTTTGTGCAAATCGTGCGCTGGTAGTCAGTGATGCAGGCAGCAGTTTGATCACACCCCAAAGCAGGGCGGTGTAGATCCAAAGGTAGGGCAAGAACCATAAGTGGTTCCATGTCGGCAGGATAAGGCAATGCCCATTCTGGCAAAACCCTTTGTGGAGGCCGAAATAGAGCTTCATAAAATCCAGATAGTCGCCGTTGTAGCTGAACTTTTGAACCACCTCAAAGTACGACTGTGGCGGCACAACTAGCACTATGCCGCACCATAGCGGCAACAATAAAAATTTGCTGCGTTTGCGCAAAAGAGCGCCAGTGGCACCCGCTTTCAGCATCAATGCAGTGGCTGCGCCAGAGACCATAAACAGCAAATCCATCCGCCATGGCCCGCTCAGCTGCATCCATGGCTCCAAGCCAGGCCCAGCAAACGGGCTTTTGACGTGGAAATCCCAGCGCACGTAGTACATGCCAACGTGGTACAAAATGAGTACCATCAAAGCGACGATGCGCAGCCAGTCCAGAAAATACAGCCGGGACGGACTCTCGGCAGTGACAGGGGGATTGATGGAGTCCATCGGCTTAGGCATGCAAAGCAGTTTGAAAATGGTAGGCGTCCGTTTCAGTCTATCACCGTGGCACAATATTTATCACCCATTTATCCGCGGGCGTGCGGTCGTGTTTGCGATTTTCAGCAGAACAACGCTGACCAAAGGCATCTATGGCAATTGAACTGTCCAAAGAATCACGCAAATAGCTGACTAGCTCCGTCCAGGCGTTTATAGAACGGCTGATTAGGCGACATTGGCCCCTGCGAAGATCGATCCCTCTAGCGTGGTGTGTACGCCCCGGCACTTGGGGTGATTGGCTACGCGGCTGTCCGCGGTGGCGGTCTATAGCCGCCACCTCCCCCTGCTAGTGACGCTACGCCACTCACCCCAAGCGCCGGGGCAGCGAGTAGGGTTGAGCCGCAACGGTCACCCTCTCATGTCCTATGACAGCGAGTAGGGTTAAAGTGCAACTGTCAAACTCGCGCCACAGCGAGCAGGGTTGTGCTAAAGCGGTCACCCACCTAAGCCTCATGATAGCGAACCGGGCGGGACAGCAACGGTCAAGCTTCCAACACATCAAGCAGCGCAGCAGCCCGCAGGTGGTGCCGCAACCATCTCAGCAAGATCCGGTGAGCGGTGCACTTAGCGCAGCGGCATAAAGGGGGAGGTGGCGGCCCTAGGCCGCCCCGGAGGACAGCCGCGGAGCTAAGTGCGCCGCCGACCTGGTCCCGTACAAAACAACGGTAAGTGCGCCGCCGACCTGGTCCCG